>URSX01000080.1 GCA_900550615.1 uncultured Eubacteriales bacterium | reverse complement strand
CGCGCAGGTCGCGCAGATGCTCGGCATTACTGAGTTCAGGGACGCTGCGGTTGTTGAGCTTTCCCAGGTAGCGGTAAATGCTGGCCTCGGAGCTGTGCAGCTCCTTGGCCACGAAGCTCACAGAGCCCTTGAGCAAAAACACGCCCTTGCGGTCCAGGATCTCCATGATCTCCATCTTTTCGTCCTGGTTCAGCCGGTCCACATCCACCGGATAGTTGGCCACTACCGAGGACACGATGCTGGCGGTGGCGCCGGCGATGGAGGTGGGGAAGCCCTGCTCCCGGGGCGACTCCGAGGGGTCGTTTTCATCCACGATGAGGCTGGTGCCGCTGGGCTCCGCCGGAGTCAGCACCCCGCCGCACAAATCCATCACCTGCTTGCTCAGCGCCTGATAGCGGCTGCTGTCGAAGTTGATGCACAGCAGGCCCACCACGCTGCCTGTGCGATCCTTGATGAACAGACTGTTGGAGTGCATCTTCTTTCCGGTGACAGAGGTGCTCTCAAAGCTCAGCACATAGTCCTGGGTCTCGTACAGATGGCCGGAGAGGTACTCCAGCATCTTGTTGCTCAGGGGGGAACCCAGGTGCCTGCCTGTCAGCTCGCCGTTGGAGATGGCGATGATCTGGTTGGAATCATCCGTCAGCTCATGGAGGGCCACTTCATAGTCCGGGCCGAGGATATGGCCCAGAAAGTCTACCAGCAGCGTGTAGTGCCGCCGTATATCTTTATCCATACGATCTTCCTCCTGCTCCGCGCAAGCGCGTCAATTTTGGTTCTCGGTATCCGTCGTTTCCGCCTGGGCAGCCTGTATGCGCTGCAGCTCTTCCTCCTCCAGCACCCGGTAGGCCACCTTGCCCACCAGGGTCTTGGGCAGCTCGTCCCTGAACTCGATGTCGTAGGGCATAGCGTACTTGGCGATATGCTTGCGGCAGTAGCTCATGAGGGCGTCCTTGGTGGCCTGGCTCTTTTCCACGCCCGGCTTCAGCATCACAAAGGCCTTTACCTTCTGCATCCGATAGGCATCCGGCACACCGATGACGCAGCTCATCTGCACGTCCTCGTGGGCGTCCAGAATGTTCTCGATCTGCCCGGGATACACGTTGTAGCCCGAGGAGATGATCATCCGCTTGGCCCGGCCCCGGAAGTAGATGAAGCCCTCGTTATCCATGGTGCCCAGGTCGCCGGTATACACCCATGTCAGGCCGTCGTCGTGTCTGCGCAGGGTCTCGGCTGTCTCCTGAGGATGATTCATGTATTCCTTCATCACGGTAGGCCCGGCCAGCAAAATTTCGCCCTCTGTGCCGTAGGGCACCTCCTCGTCGGTGCCGGGCTTGACGATCTTGATGTAGGTGTCCGGGAAGGGCAGGCCGATGGAGCCCTCCTTGTACATATTCACCGGCGTCAGGCAGCAGGCGGTAACGGTCTCGGTGGTGCCGTAGCCCTCCCGCACCTGGATGACGGCGTGGTGATCGTAGAGGAACTTGTCGAACTTCTTCTTCAGCTCGATGGACAGGCTGTCGCCGCCGGAGAAAACGCCCTTGAGGCTGGAGAGGTCGGCACCACCCATGCTGGGCAGGCGCAGCAGTGCCTCATACAGGGTGGGCACACCTGCGATGAAGTTACACTTGTACTTCACGATCTGCTTGGCATAGCTTTTGGCGGTGAACCGGGGGATGAGGATGCACCGGCCGCCGCTGGCCAGCATAGAGTGGACGCACACGCCCAAACCAAACCCGTGGAACAGGGGCATAGCGGCCAGCATCTTGTCCCCGGGCCGGAACATGGGGTTGGTGGCGATGATCTGCTTGGCCAGGGCGTTGAAGTTGCCGTTGGTGAGGACAATGCCCTTGGTGGTGCCGGTGGTGCCGCCGGAATAGAGGATCACGGCGGGGTCTCCGGCCTTGCGGTCCACCCGGAAATTTTTATAGAAGCAGTGGCGGCTCAGATCCATGAACTCCTTCCACCGGATCACCGGGGCGTCGTCGGGAATTTTCTGGATCTTCCGCCCCTCAGTGAGCATGTAGCCCGCCCGGACGGGCTGACTCAGTGCGTCCTTCACGGAGGCGATGATGATGTTCACGATGCCGGTATTCTGGCGGATGTGCTCAAATTTGTTGTAAAACTGATCCAGGGTGATGGCAGTCACGGAGTTGGACTCGTTGAGGTAGAACTCGATCTCCTTTTCCGCGGACAGGGGGTGGATCATGTTGGCAATGCCGCCCACCAGGTTCACCGCGTAGAACATGTAGATGGCCTGGGGACAGTTGGGCATGGCGATGGTCACCCGGTCCCCGGCCCGGATGCCCAGCACCTTCAGGCTCTTGGCACACCGCTCGATTTCCTGGATCATTTTGCGGTAGGTAGTGGACTTGCCCATAAAGTCAAAGGCGATGTTGTTGGGATACTTCTGGGCCATCAGCTCCAGCGCCTGGAACATGGAGCCGCCAAAATACTCCAGATGCATGGGCACATCCCCCATATGGGCGGCCCAGGGGGTTTTCACATCACTCATACTGTACTTCCTCCTTCATCGGTTTTTCCAGTTCCCAGGGATGCTCCAGCAGGTATTTCAGCAGCCGCACGGACTTGGAGTAGTAGTATCCGTCAGCCAGACGCTCGTCAATGGTCAGGCCCAGGTCCAGCGTCTCCCGCATGGAGGCCCGGCCCTGCTCATCGAAGAAGGGCCGCAGGGCCTTTTCGCCGATGATGCAGAACAGGGAGCAGGTGCCCCAGTTGGTCAGGTGGTGGTAGCCGCACTTGAGCTTGATAGACCCCAGGTTCGACAGCACCACGGAGCTGTAATAGGGGTCGGTGGCGATCATGTCCTGGGGCACCCAGCCGTGCTTATCCAGCCACATGAGGACCTTCACGGCGGTCTTACCCAGCCAGCGGGGGAGCTTGTTGAGAATGTCCATGCTCTCCGTGGAGGAGTCCACCTTCTCGCTGCGGCACTCCGTCACCTGGCTGCGGATGTATTGGTGTACATCCTGCAGGCAGAAATCCTCCCGGCTATGCAGGAAGGCCAGTGCCTCGGCGCCCTTGTCGGAAAACTGCTTTTTCACCACGAAGGAGGCGGACACCTCGTTGCGCTGGTAGAAATTGCTGTTGACTATGAATCGGTTCAGCTTAGGCCGCAGGGTGATGGTCTTGATGAGGGCGGCCACCACGATGTGGAACATGGTGTAGGGGAATTCCGTTTCCGTTTCGTTGAGCTTTGCCAGATACTCGTTCATGGCCGTCAGGTCCACCCGCAAGGAGATGTATGCCTCGTTGTCGCAGCGGTTGGGATAGATGATGCCGGTGATAAAATGCAGAGAATCCAATTCCCTCAGCAGCCGTCCATCCTTGCGGTCGCCCCGGCGCTTTTTTTGTTTTTCCATTTTTACTCCTGTTTATTTTCAGACTGATAAAAAATTTTTCCCACTATAAGAGACAGTATAGCAAATCCAAAGCCGTATTTCCAGTAAAATTTACATGAAATGCAAAAAAGCAGCTTCCGCCGCCCACTGCACCCCTTGCAAAACCCTGTCATTGCCACAGCCAGTGCGCACACTGGCTGTGGCAATCCGTCCCCTCCCCCTCCTCATATAAAAAAGGACGGGGCCCTGCCGAATGGCAGGGCCCCTATCTCAAAATATTCTCTTTATCAGAAGTCCGCGTTGCCCACGGTGCGGGGATGCAGCTCCACGTCCCGGATGTTGCTCACGCCCGTGAGATACATGACCATCCGCTCAAAGCCCAGCCCGAAGCCCGCGTGCTTGCAGCTGCCGTAGCGCCGCAGGTCGCAGTACCACCAGTAGTCCTCGGGGTTCATCCCCAGCTCCCGGATGCGCTTTTCCAGCACGTCCAGCCGCTCCTCGCGTTGGCTGCCGCCCACGATCTCGCCGATGCCGGGCACCAGGCAGTCCGCCGCGGCTACGGTCTTGCCGTCATCGTTCATGCGCATGTAAAACGCCTTGATCTCCGCCGGATAGTCCGTCACAAACACCGGACGCTTGAACACCTCCTCTGTCAGGAAGCGCTCGTGCTCCGTCTGCAGGTCGGTGCCCCAATCCACCTTGAAGTCGAAGCGGTCGTTGTGCTGCTTGAGGATCTCCACCGCCTCGGTGTAGCTGATGCGTCCGAAGTCACTGCCGGCCACATGCTCCAGCCGCTCCTTCAGGCCCTTGTCCACGAAGCTGTTGAAAAATTCAATTTCCTGCGGGCATTTTTTCAGCACGCTGGTGATAATATACTTGATCATGGCCTCCGCCACGTCCATGTCCCCGGCCAGGTCGCAGAAGGCCATCTCCGGCTCGATCATCCAGAACTCGGCGGCGTGGCGCTGGGTATTGGAATTCTCCGCCCGGAAGGTGGGGCCGAAGGTGTACACATCGCCGAAGGCCATGGCGAAGTTTTCTGCGTTCAGCTGGCCGGACACGGTGAGGCTGGTCTTCTTGCCGAAGAAATCCTGGCTGTAATCCACCTGGCCGTCCTCAGTCCGGGGCACGTTGTCCAGATCCAGCGTGGTCACCTGGAACATCTCGCCTGCGCCCTCACAGTCGGAGCCGGTGATGATGGGGGTCTGCACATACACAAAGCCCCGGTTCTGGAAGAATTCATGCACTGCATAGGCCGCCACGGAGCGCACCCGGAAGGTGGCGGAGAAGAGATTGGTCCGGGGGCGCAGGTGCTGGATGGTGCGCAGGAACTCCACGCTATGCCGCTTTTTCTGCAGCGGATAGTCCGGGGCGGACTTGCCCTCCACCTCTACGCTGCCGGCCTTCACCTCCAGGGGCTGCTTGGCCTCCGGAGTCAGCACCACCGTACCCCGTACGATCAGCGCTGCGCCCACGTTCTGGCCTGCGATCTCCTTGTAGTTATCCAGCACGGACGCGTCCAGCACCACCTGCAAATTCTTGAAGCAGGAGCCGTCGTTCAGCTCAATAAAGCCAAAGCCCTTCATATCCCGGATGGTCCGCGCCCAACCGCATACCACGACCTCCTTGCCGTCCAGGCTCTCCCGGTCGGCAAACAGGGCGGCGATTCTCATTCGATCCATAGTTATACTCCACCTTTGTTTATCGTATTTAACAGTATGTCGGGCTGCCAAAAAGCCTCGCAGAGTGTGCCGCCCGCAGGCGGCAAAGAATTAAAAACATTTTCTCTTGCGACATGCGCGTGAGAGAAAATACTGCTCAGGCTGCCAGTGTGGAATTTTTGCACATGGCGCAAAAATTATGCGCGCAGCAGACTGCGAGCCTTTTGTCGGAAAAACCGGAGGTTTTTTCGACAGCCTCAGTATATACCATTATAAACACATTTTTTCAATTTGGCAACACATTTCCTCTTGACAAATGCGAAGAAGTGTGAGAGTATAGGCACAAGATTAGATGATAAACATTTGCTTATTTATAGGAGGGCGCCATGACACAGCGAGAAAGACAGATCCTCAACTGGATCGAGGCGGACCCCATGATCTCCCAGCAGGAGCTGGCGGATCGCGCGGGCATCACCCGTTCCAGCGTGGCGGTGCACATCTCCAACCTGATGAAAAAGGGCTGCATCGCCGGCAAGGGGTACATCGTCACCCGCAGCCCCTATGTCACCGTGGTGGGCGGCATGAATATGGACATCGGCGGCCGCCCCTTTGAGGCGCTGGTGGACAAGGATTCCAACCCCGGCACCGTGCGCATGAGCCCCGGCGGCGTGGGCCGGAACATCGCCCATAATATGAGCCTGCTGGGCCTGGACGTGCGCCTGGTCACGGCTTTTGGCGACGATGTGTACGCCCAGAAGCTGGCGGCGGTGTGCGGTGAGCTGGGCATCGATATCTCCCAGTCTCCCGTGATCCCCGGGGGCCACACCTCCACCTACCTGTTCATCAGCGACCAGACCGGCGATATGCAGCTGGCCATAGCCGACATGGATATCTATGAGAACCTCACCCCCCGGGTACTCCAGGGACGCCGCCAGCTGCTGGACGGCAGTCAGGTGGTGGTGCTGGATACCAACCTCCCTGCTGAGAGCATCCGGTGGGTGGCGGACAATTGCAAGGCCCCCATCTTTGCCGACCCCGTTTCCACGGCCAAGGCCGAAAAGCTCCGGCCTGTGCTGGGAAAGCTCCATACTCTCAAGCCCAACCGTCTGGAGGCGGAGCTGCTCTCCGGCGTAGCCATTACAGATGATGACAGTCTCCGCCGGGCGGCGGATGCTCTGCTGGAGACGGGGCTTCACCGGGTGTTCATCTCCCTGGGGGCTGATGGCGTGTTCGCCGCCGACCGCAGCGGACAAAAGCTGAAGCTCCCGGCCCTGAAGGGGGACATCGCCAATACCACCGGCTGCGGTGATTCCTTCATGGCGGCCCTGTCCTGGGCCTATCTCCAGGGCAGCGACCTGGAAAAGTCCGCCCGGGCAGGCCGGGCCGCGTCCACCATCACCATGGCCAGCGCCGACACCATCAGCTCGGCCATGAGTGAGAGTGCCCTGCTGGAAAAGCTGTAAAACCGTTATCAACCAACCATTTTTCAATAAACATCAGGAGGTATACCATTATGCTGAACCGTTATCTGGACATTGCACCCGAAGTAAAGAAGGCCCTGGACGAGGGCAAGCCCGTTGTGGCCCTGGAGAGCACCATCATCTCCCACGGCATGCCCTATCCCCAGAACAAGGAGACGGCCCTGAAGGTGGAGGAGATCATCCGCTCCTGCGGTGCCGTGCCCGCCACCATTGCCATCATCGGCGGCCGCCTGAAGGCGGGCCTTTCCGCTGACGAAATTGACTATCTGGGCAAGGCCGGCCACGCCGTCACCAAGGCCAGCCGCCGTGACCTGCCCGTGCTGGTAGCCAAGGGCATGGACGGTGCCTGCACCGTCACCACTACCATGATGATCGCCGCCATGGCGGGCATCAAGGTCTTTGCCACCGGCGGCATCGGCGGCGTGCATCGGGGCGCTGAGACCACCATGGATATCTCCGCCGACCTGGAGGAGCTGGCCAAGACCCCTGTGCTGGTGGTCTGTGCCGGTGCCAAGGCCATTCTGGACCTGGGCCTGACTCTGGAGTATCTGGAGACCAAGGGCGTCACCGTCATCGGCTACGGCACCAAGGAGCTGCCCGCCTTCTATACCCGCTCCTCCGGCTTCGGCGTGGACTATGAGCTGGACACCCCCCAGGAGGTGGCCAAGGCCTTCCATGTGAAGCAGGTGCTGGGCCAGGAGGGCGGCCTGCTGGTGACCAACCCCATTCCTGAGGAGTATTCCATGGATCCCGCCGTTATTAACAAGGCCATCGATGAGGCTGTAGCCGAGTGCAAGGCCAAGGGCGTCCACGGCAAGGAGACCACCCCCTTCCTGCTGGCCAAGGTGAAGGATCTCACCGGCGGCGACAGCCTGGACAGCAACATCCAGCTGGTGTTCAATAACGCCCGTGTGGCCTCCGCCATTGCCTGCTCCCTCAGCGAGCTGGATAAGCGGGGATGAATGTCGCGGTCCGTGATGCCTTGGCAGCCTGGCTGGTAGTCATAAATGTAGCTACATTTGCCGTGTACGGCGCGGACAAAAGCCGGGCAAAAAAGGGTCGTTGGCGCATTCCGGAGAAGACGCTTCTGCTGCTGCCGCTGCTGGGCGGCAGCGTGGGAGGTCTGCTGGGAATGGCTGTATTCCACCACAAAACAAGGCACTGGTATTTCCGCCTGGGCCTGCCGCTGATGCTTCTTTTGCAGGCGGCACTGGCGGTGTACCTGGCAGCGCGATAAAGCAAGGAAGAGAACAAAAAGCACCTCCCGAGTGGGAGGTGCTTTTTGTGCTTCGTGGGGGGGTAAGGGCGACCGCAAGGGTCGCCCTTACGGAAGTGTAACATGAAGTGCGTAGGGGCGGGGTTCTCTTGCCCACCGTCGTGCCAACCGATTCCCGGTCAC
>URSX01000079.1 GCA_900550615.1 uncultured Eubacteriales bacterium | reverse complement strand
TGGCCAGGCGGCCCGCCAGATTGGGCCGATCCACGGTGATGCGCCGGTCGAAGCGGCCGGGACGCAGCAGAGCCTTGTCCAGCACCTCCGGGCGGTTGGTAGCGCCCAGGACGATGACGCCCTTGCTGGGGTCGAAGCCGTCCAGCTCCGCCAGCAGCTGGTTGAGGGTCTGCTCCCGCTCGTCGTTGCCGCCGAAACGGTTGCCGTCGCGGGACTTACCGATGGTATCGATCTCGTCGATGAAGATGATGCAGGGGGCCACCTTGGCGGCCTCCTTGAACAGGTCGCGCACGCGGGAAGCGCCCACGCCCACGAACATCTCCACAAAGTCGGAGCCGGAGATGGAGAAGAAGGGCACGTTGGCCTCGCCCGCCACGGCCTTGGCAAGCAATGTTTTGCCGGTACCGGGGGAGCCCACCAGCAGCGCACCCTTGGGGAGCTTAGCGCCGATGGCGGTATACTTACCGGGGTTATGGAGGAAGTCGATGATCTCCTCCAGGGACTCCTTGGCCTCGTCCTGACCGGCTACGTCCTTGAAGGTGACGCCGGTAGATTTCTCCATATACACCTTGGCATTGGACTTGCCCACATTGCCGATGCCGCCGATGCCGCCGCTGCTCTTGGAGAGGAGGCGCATCACCAGCATGAACGCGCCCAGCATCAGGATGGTGGGCAGGATGTAGGAGATCATGAACTGCAGGATGGGGCTCATCTGCTCCACCACCGGAGCGGTGTAGGCCACATGGTGCTCATCCAGCAGGTCGTAGAAA
Source organism: uncultured Eubacteriales bacterium (assembly GCA_900550615.1). Taxonomy (GTDB): domain Bacteria; phylum Bacillota; class Clostridia; order Oscillospirales; family Oscillospiraceae; genus Vescimonas. The sequence goes on along the minus strand of URSX01000079.1, from coordinate 7,151 downwards.
TTGTTGCTGTTGATCTGGGTGGTGTAGAGAATGAGCTTGTCTTTCTCGGAATTGGTATAGGTCTTGGGCTCCTTGCCGCTCTCATCGGTATAGACATAGCCGTCGATGGGGGTGGCAAAGATCTTGCCGTCCTCCAGCTCCACCCGCTGGATCTTATCCTCCCGGATCAGATCGGTCAGGGTGCTGAAATCCACCTCGAAGCTGGTGGATTTATTGGCGGCGTTACCGGTGTAGGCGGCGAAATAGTTGAAGGCGATGGTCAGCACCACGGCCCAGGCCAGCAGCACCAGCACCTGGCGCAGATAGCGCCCGCCCTTGCCATTTTTATTGTTTTTGTTATTCTTAGGATCCATAAGGGGTCTCCTTCCGCTGCAAGAAGTCTATGAAGAGACTGGTAAGATTACATGAAAGTATACCATAGAAAATCAAGCCCGACAAGGGCACAGAAACCGCAGATCGTGTAAAATTTCTATGAATTGGCCTTTCTATTGCGCCCGGCGTGTGCTATACTATTGTGTGCTATACTATCTTATATATGAGGACGGGCCATGAGAGAAAACGACAGAAAAAAGCCGCTGCCCCAGGCGGAGGCGGACGGCATCATTGAAGGCCGCAACGCCGTCATCGAGGCGCTGCGCTCCGGAGAAAGCATCGACAAAATTTACCTGGCCAAGGGAGAGACGGACAAGACCCTGGGCCACATCGCCTCCCGGGCCCGGGAAAAGGGTATCGTGGTGGTGGAGGCTGACCGGCGCAAGCTGGACGGCATGAGCCGCACCCACGCCCACCAGGGGGTCATCGCCCTGGCAGCCATGCGGGAGTATGTGTCCGTGCAGTCCCTGCTGGATGCCGCTGCGGAAAAGGGGGAGACTCCGCTGCTGGTGGTGTGCGACGAAATTTCCGACCCGCACAACCTGGGCGCCATCCTCCGCACCGCCGAGTGCGCCGGGGCCCACGGGGTCATCATTCCCAAGCGCCGCTCGGCGGGGCTCACGGCCATTGTGGGCAAAACATCGGCGGGAGCGGTGAGCTATATGCCCGTGGCAAGAGTGGCCAATCTCCCGGCCACGCTGGAGGAGCTGAAAAAGAAGGGTGTGTGGGTTTACGGCACCGCCGCCGAGGGGACGACATCCCTCTATGACGCCGATCTCAAGGGCCCGGCGGCCATCGTCATCGGCTCGGAGGGCAGCGGCATGGGCCGCTTGGTGCGGGAAAAATGCGACTTTCTGGTGAGCATTCCCATGAAGGGGCACATCTCCTCCCTGAACGCCAGCGCCGCTGCAGCTATCTTACTGTATGAGGCGGTACGCCGCCGGATGTAAAGCGAGGAATATGAGCAAATACACGGATGAAGAAGTAAATCGGATCCTGTCGGACACCGGGGAGCTGGCTGCGGACGTGTCCGGGGCGGAGAAATTCGACCTGGAGGACATCCTGGCGGAATTCGGCCCGGGCAGCGCCGCGCCCAAGGCTCCACCGGAGACGCAGGCGGCGGAAAGCCCGGAGCCGAAAGCGGAAGAAGCATCCATATCCCCGGCGGAGCCGGAAGCGGCAGCGGAGCCTGCGCCGGAGGAGCCGGAGCCTGCGGCAGAAGCGGTGGAAGCGTCAGAAGAGCCGGAAGAGCCGGGGGGACAGGCGGAGCCTGTGCCCCAGGAGCGGCTGGTATCCATCGAGGACGTGATGGACCGGACGGTCTCCGCCGTGATGGAGGAGGAATCCGCCCAGCGGCAGCTGGAGCTGGCGCAGGAGGAGGCAGCCGCCCGGAAGGCGAAAAGAGCCGCCCTGCGCCGGGCAAGGCTGGCGGCGGCCAGAGACTTTTTCCGAGCCCTGACGGCTCCCAGGGAAAAATCCGCCCCGGAGACAGAGCCGGAAGAGGATATCCCGCCGGAGCCCGGCATGGACGAGGCGGAATTTGAGCAGAAGCGCCTGTGCCGCCGACACCGGGGCGCAGTGCTGCGCTGCCTGCTGCCGGCAATCCTGCTGGTGGGCATCACGGCAGCGGAGGCCCTGGTGACGGTGCCGCAGGTGTGGCTGAACACGCCGCAGCTGCGCTTCGGCGCGGTGGGCGGTCTGCTGCTTCTGCAGGCCCTGCTGGCCATGCCGCTGTGGCAGGATATGGCCCAGGGTCTGAGGGAAAAGCGCTTTTCCTGCGCCGTGGGGGCGCTGCTGCTGGTGGTGGCCTGTCTGGGCGACTGCGTGTGGTGCCTGGTGAAAAACGGGGAACATCTGCCCCTGGCCGGGGCGGCGGCCCTGGTGGTACTGTGCTGCCAGTGGGGTGTATATCTGCGGTGTGCCGGGCGACGGGAGAGCTTCCGCCTGGCAGATCTGGGGGGCAATCCCCCCTGGGGCGTGCAGCGCGCCGAGGCGGGGGCCGTGAAGCAGCAGGGCCGGATGGAGGGATTCTATACCCGCGCTATGGCCCCGGATCTGCCTCAGAAATGGCAGAACACAGTGCTGCCGCTGCTGCTTGCCACAGCCTGCGTGTTGGCGGGGGTAGTGTGCCTGTCGGAGGTAAAGCCGGCGCAGCCCTTCTGGGTGCTGTCAGCCCTGCTGACGGCGGCCATGCCCCTGGCCTGGCCTCTGGCGGGGACACTGCCCATGCGGCAGCTGAGCCGCCGGCTGAGCCACAGCGGCTGCGCCGTGGCAGGCTACGCCGGAGCCCGGGCCATCAGCGGCGCCCGGCGCATAGTCATTACGGACGAGGATCTGTTCCCCGCCGGGACGCTGACCCTCAACGGGATGAAAATATACGGCGAGGAGCTGGGCCGGGTTCTGTCCTACGCGGTGGCCGTGGCCCGGGCCGCAGACAGTCAGGCCCTGCCCATGCTGGAGCAGATGCTCTCGGATAACGGCGGACAGGCGGAAAAGCTGGACGACTTCCACTGGTACGAGGAGGGCGGCGCCGGAGGCACCATCCACGGGGAGACAGTGCTGCTGGGCAGTGCCTACTTCATGCGCAAGCAGAAGGTGCGCCTGCCCAGAGATCTGAAGGTGCCGTCGGGCCTGTTTTTGGCGGTGGACGGCCAGCTGACGGCCATTTTTGCCCTGCGGTACCAGTCCTCCCGGAATGTGGATTGGGCCCTGCGGGCCCTGCGGCGCAACCGGGTCACGCCGGTGCTGGCAGTGCGGGGGTGCAACATGACCCCGGAGTTCCTGCGCCGCTGCTTCAAGGTAGATGCCAAGCCCGTCTACCCGGATGTGAGGACGCGGCTAACACTGCTGGAGCAGTCCCGGGAGACCGCCCCCGCCTGCGCCCTGATATATCGGGACGGGCTGATGCCCTACGCCGAGACGGTGCTGGGCTGCCGCAAGCTGCTGCTGGCGGTGCGGTGGACCACGGCGCTGGCGCTTCTCGCGGCAGCGGCGGGCCTGCTGCTGTGCTACTACCTCACCGGGGTAGGTGGATACGCCTCTCTGACACCGCTGCGGCTGGTGCTGTTCCAGCTGCTGTGGCTGCTGCCGGGGCTGCTGCTGTCCGGCCAGGTGAAGCATTTTTAATGCATTTGGAAAGACCGTCCGTGCGTTTCGGTGCGCGGGCGGCCTTTTTCCGAGGATTTGGCCGATCCCGCCCGCAGAATCCGTCCGTTTATGCCGACAGATGGGATTGTGTAACTTTTTGGGCCGATTCTTGTTTACATAACGATGTGGATAACTCTGTGGATAATGTGCAAAACCCTATATGCAAGGCTAATTTTCTCCGGTTGCGGTTTTGTTATGAGCGAAGGAAATGCCTAACATTTTCGCAGCTTATTTCGTTTTTTGTCCCGGAAGACCGCAGCTATTGCCAGACGGCGCAAAATGCGCTAAAATAGAAAGGTATGGCCGGAATCACCGGCAGGAGGACTATATGGCAACAAAGAAAACCTACAGCAACGAAAGCATTTCCAGCCTCAAGGGCGCGGACCGGGTGCGTAAGCGCCCCGGGGTCATTTTCGGCTCCGACGGTCTGGAGGGCTGCGAGCACGCCGTATTTGAGATATTATCCAACGCCATCGACGAGGCCCGGGAGGGTCACGGGCGGCTCATCACCGTCACGCGGTTTTCCGACCTCTCCATCCAGGTGGAGGATATGGGCCGGGGCTGTCCGGTGGACTGGAACGAGAAGGAAGGCCGCTACAACTGGGAGCTGGTGTTCTGTGAGCTCTACGCCGGCGGTAAATATGACAACGAAAATAGCGAAAACTATGAGTTTTCCCTGGGCCTCAACGGCCTGGGCTCCTGCGCCACCCAATACGCCAGCCGCTACATGGACGTGACCGTGTGGCGGGAGGGCAAGGAGTATTCCCTGCACTTTGAAAAGGGTGAGATCGTGGGTCAGCTTCAGTCCCGCCCCCTGCCCGACAGCCAAAAGCGCAAGACCGGCACCCGCATCCACTGGCTGCCGGACCTGGATGTGTTCACGGACATTCAGATCCCCCTGGACTACTACCGGGACGTGATGAAGCGCCAGGCCGTGGTAAACGCCGGGGTGACCTTCCGGCTGCGCAACCAGAACGGCGCGGCCTTTGACACGGAGGATTTCCTCTATGAAAACGGCATTGCTGACTACATCCGGGAGCTGGCGGGGCTGGACGCTTTCACCGAGCCGGTGTGCTGGGAGTGCGAGCGCCGGGGCCGGGACCGGGCGGACAAGGCCGAGTATAAGGTGAAGCTGAACATCGCCTGCTGCTTTTCCAACAAGCGCTCCTTGGTGGAGCACTACCACAACTCCAGCTTCTTGGAGCATGGCGGCTCCCCGGAGAAGGCCACCCGCCTGGCCTTTGTGTATGCCATTGACAAGTACCTCCGGGACCACGGCAAGTACACCAAGGACGAGAGCAAGATCACCTATCCCGATGTGCAGGATTGTCTGATTTTGGTCAGCAACAACTTCTCCACCCAGACCAGCTACGAAAACCAGACCAAAAAGTCCATCACCAATAAGTTCATCCAGGACGCCATGAACGACTTCCTGCGGGAGCAGCTGCAGGTATACTTCATTGAAAATCCCGACGCGGCGGAGAAGATCGCCAGCCAGGTGCTTATCAACAAGCGCAGCCGGGAGACGGCAGAAAAGACCCGCATCAATCAGAAAAAAAAGCTGACGGAGAAGATCGACATTGCCAACCGGGTGCAGAAGTTCGTGGACTGCCGCACCAAGGATGTGAGCAAGCGGGAGATTTATATCGTAGAGGGCGACTCCGCCCTGGGCGCCTGCAAGCAGAGCCGGGACGCGGAGTTTCAGGGCCTCATGCCCGTGCGGGGCAAGATACTCAATTGCCTGAAGGCCGACTATCCGCGCATTTTTAAGAGCGACATTATCACCGACCTCATGAAGGTTTTGGGCTGCGGCGTGGAGGTAAGCGGCCGGGCGGTGAAGGACCTGAATCAGTTTGACCTGAACAACCTCCGCTGGAGCAAGGTCATCCTCTGCACCGATGGCGATGTGGACGGATTCCAAATTCGCACCCTGATCCTCACCATGCTCTACCGTCTGTGCCCCACCCTCATCCGGGAGGGCTATGTGTATATCGCAGAGACGCCGCTGTTTGAGATCACCTGCAAGGACAAGACCTGGTTTGCCTACTCGGAGAAGGAGAAGGCGGACATTCTCAAGTCTCTGGAGGGGAAAAAGGTGAAGGTGGACCGCAGCAAGGGCCTGGGCGAGAACGACCCGGAGATGATGTGGCTGACTACCATGAACCCGGAGACAAGGCGGCTGGTAAAGGTCCTGCCGGACGAGGCCGCAGAGACCGAGCGCATTTTTGACCTCCTGCTGGGGGACAATCTGGCGGGGCGGAAGGAGTATATCGCCGAGAACGGGTATAAGTATCTGGATATGATCGATGTGAGCTGAGGGGGGTATTATGTCTATTTTACACTTTTCAGATATTTTAGAAAAAGCCGGGTTAGACCCGGCCAAGGTGAAGCTGATTCGCCACTCTTTAGGCGATAAGGATTTTTCTAAATGTTATTACTCTGAGCCACAGATGGTATGGGAGTACACCCGCATTCAAAAGCCCGGCTTCAGCAAGGGGTACGACTACTGGTGCGTGTTCGTCAGCGGGGAGGGCACCACCGCCCGGCTGTTTGCCTGCTACAAGGTGAACGGCTCTGTGTCGGCCACACCGGATTTGGAGCCGACAGGCTTCCCCCTTAAGGGGCGCTTTGAGGGAAAGTATGATTACTTCGACCTGGAGCCCGTTGACAATCTTAAGGAATACGAGCATAGCCTGGTGATTGAGTGGGGCAGGGCTGCACTGTCGTGGCACCAAAAGGGCACCACGGAGAAGGATGTTTTGGCTATTGACTCCCCGGTCAAAAAGCCGTTTATCGGCTATGACAAGGTCGTGCTTACTTATGCCGAGCTGAAAGAGGTTGTGGAAAACAAGGATGTTTACGAGCTGTGGCAGGCAGCCCTGTCTGCGGTGAATGCAGTATATCTGATCGCAGATACCAAGAGTGGGCAGCAGTATGTGGGCTCTGCCTATGGCAAGGACGGTCTTTTGGGGCGGTGGCGTATTTATGTGGATTCGCTGCACGGACACAATAAGCTGATGAAGGAAGTGATCTGCGCACACCCGGATCGATATAAATTTTTCCAGTTTTCCATTTTGCAGATTCTCCCGAAAATACTGACGGATGACGAGGTCATCCATACTGAGAGCCTTTGGAAAGAAAAGCTACAGTCGATTCGGTTTGGGATGAACGATAACTGATAGAAAATATTTTCCCAGCAAGTGCGTTGGGAAATACGGTATGAGGACGGGCGCGAAGCGTCGGAGGGGTTGATGGCCCCCTTGCCTAAGCACGGCGAAGCCGTTACTGGGGGATTCTTCCCCGCACAAATTCCTCCACCAGCCTGCGGCTGGTCCCCCTCCCTTTAAGGCAAGGGAGGCTTTGGGTACGGATTGCCACAGCCAGTGTGCGCACTGGCTTCGCAATGACACGGTGGTTTACAGAGAGTCCGGCGCAAAACCCGGCGGGCCGATGTGGGCATCGGCCCCTACACACGGCCATCGGTAGACACTCCGTAGGGGACGATGCCTACATCGTCCCGGTCGCACCGGCTTCCTGTTATGCGCAGGGCGGGGTGCCCTCACCCTGCCGCTTGCCCTGCGCCGCAAATTAAAATCGAGCGTTTTTTGGTGGGGGAAGCCCGTGCATTCCCC
>URSX01000078.1 GCA_900550615.1 uncultured Eubacteriales bacterium | reverse complement strand
GGTGGGCAAGAGAGCCCCTCCCCTACGCACCACAAGGAACACACCGAGCCGGGCGGACAGAGTCGTCCGCCCCTACAAAATAATGCCGTGTAGGGCGGGACCCATGTGTCCCGCCGTCTCACCGTACCCCTTGCAAAAGTCCGTCATTGCGAGACCAGTGCGAACGCTGGTCGTGGCAATCCGCACTCCTAAAAGGCTCCCCTACGCCCCGCTCCTCCACACGCAAAAACCCCTCCGGAAGCCGCGGCTTCCGGAGGGGATTCTTATGCCCAATTTCAATTTTTCCTTAAAAGGCCACGCCGCCGATCAGTGCCACCAGGCACAGCACCAGCGCCAGGGGCACATACACATACCGGCCCACGCTGTACCACAGGGCGCCCCGGGTCTTGCGGCTGCCGGTGTTGACCGCCGTCAGCAGGTCGTCCTTCTTCATCACATAGAACCAGGACACCGCGCCCAGGGTGGCGCCGATGGGAATGATGTAGATGGACACCAGATCCATCCAGGTGCCCCACTTGGCGATGGGCTCCATAAACAGGCCGATGCCCAGGCACAGCGCGCACAGGATGGCCAGGGCCGCCGTGCGGCTCAGCTTGGGGAATTTGTGCATCAGCGACTCCACCACCGCCTCGAACATGTTCTGCAGGGAGCTGACGCCCGCGAAGATCATGGCCACATACAAAATGATGGCAAACAGCCGGCCCAGGGGGATGTCCTGCAAAATGGTAGGCAGGGTCACGAACAGCAGCCCCGGGCCTGCCCCCACGTCCAGCTTGTAGGAGAAGCATGCCGGGATGATGACCAGCGCCGCCACCACGGCGGCAATGGTGTCAAACAGGGCCGTCCGCTGGGCCATGTGCACCACATCCTCCTCCGGGGAGAGGTATGCGCCGTAGACGATCATGCCGCTGCCCGTCACCGACAGGGAGAAAAACGCCTGGCCCATGGCCCAGATCCAGATCATGGGGTCCTTCAGCGCCGCCCAGTTCGGGGTGAACATGAAGCGATAGCCCTCTGCCGCCCCGGGCAGCAGCGCCACCCGCACCGCCAGCACCAGGAAAATGATGAAGAACACAGGCATCATGATCTTATTGGTCTTTTCGATGCTGTGAGCCCCCAGATACAGGGTCAGCAGAGTGCCCACCACCACGATGACGTGATAGGGCACCACGGAAAAGGGCGTGGAGGAGAACTCGCCGAACCAGGCGGCGGTGTCCGCCGTCATCAGCGTGCCCACCACGGAGTCCACCAGCGCCTTGAGGATGTAGGTCACGATGACGGCGTAACCCAGGGCGGTGCACAGCGAACCCGCCAGGGGCAGCCAGCCCAGAAGCCCGCCAGCCTTGCCCATACCCTTGCCGCGGGTGGCCCAGGCGTTTTCATAGGCGCCCAGAGTGCCGGTACCGGCCCGGCGGCCCATGGCAAACTCAGACGGCAGCCCCACATAGCTGAAAATAAAGATGAACAGCAGATAGATCAGCAGGAACGCGCCGCCGCCGTTGCTGCCCAGCTTGTTGGGAAAACCCCACACATTGGCCATGCCCACGGCAGAGCCCACCGAGGCCAGAACGAAACCCCACCGGCTGGCAAAGTTCCGCGTGCTCTTGGAATGTTTCATTTCTCTCTCCTCCGACTGTAGAAATAGACCCCCGGAAATGCAGCTGCATTTCCGGGGGTGCGCAGCATGGTTCTGTTCCCGCGCCCGGCATCCGGATTGGCGGGAAGGCAATTAGATTTTAGCGCATTGCAGTGAAAAAGTCAAGTAAAAGGGACGTTATTCCCGGCCGTCTTCCCCGCTGCCGCTGCGCAGTTCCCGACGGATGGCCCGAAAACGCTCCGGGATCTCCTCCTCCGCCATGGCCGAGGGAATATCCACCGTGCCGGCGGCCTGGGCGGTTTCATAAAACCAGCACTTGTACTCCACAGTTTCCAGGGTGCGGCGCATGTCGTCAATTTGCTGCAAAAGCACTTCCCGCTGGCGGCGGAACATCTGCAGCCGCGTGTCGATGGTGTCATCACCCTGCATAGCCAGCTGGATGTAGCGTCGGATGTCCCGCAGGGGCATGCCCGCCTTCTTCATGCAGCTGATGACCTGCAGCCACTCCAGGTCGCTGTCCCGGAACATACGCATCCCGCCGGAGGAGCGCTCCACAAAGGGCAGCAGCCCCTCCTTATCATAATACCGCAGGGTGGAGGCGGGTACCTCCAGCCGTTTGGCCATTTCCCCCACTGTGTAGACCATATTCTGTCCTCCTGTTTCAAAAAAAGCCTTGACTTAAAGTATACTTTAAGTTGCACAGTATAAACGAACTTTAATAGCATCGTACATCCAGACGGCCCCGCCGTCAATACAGACCGGGGCAAATCTATGGCAAGAAGGGATGATCTTATGAAAAAAAGACTGTTGGCGCTATTCTTGTGTCTGGCCGTGGGGGGTGAGCCTGTGTGCCTGCACCGGCAAGGGGACGGACACATCCGACGGCGGTAAAAACCCGGACGCCTCCGCTCCAGCGCCGGGAGCCGACGATGCCGGGGCCGTGGCCAGCTGGATCAGCAAGCTGGATATTTGACAGAACAGGAGGCAGCAGAAAATGGCAGTGAAACAGACAGCGGGCAGAGATGCCCTGGGGGAGTTTGCCCCCAAATTCGCAGAGCTGAATGACGACGTACTCTTCGGGCAGGTATGGAGCCGGGAGGAGCAGCTGGCCCAGCGGGATCGCAGCATTGTGACCGTGGTGGCCCTAATGGCCCAGGGGCTGACGGATTCCTCCTTCCGCTATCATCTGGAGTCCGCCAAGAAAAACGGCGTGACCCGGACGGAGATCGCGGAGATTCTGACCCACGCGGCCTTCTACGCAGGCTGGCCCAAGGCCTGGGCAGCCTTCCGCATGGCCAAGGAGGTCTGGGCGGAGGAGCCTGCCGCAGATGGCAAGGCGCTGCACGAGAGCCAGATGGTGTTCCCCGTCGGCGCACCCAACGACGCTTTTGCCCGGTATTTCATCGGCCAGAGCTATCTGGCCCCCCTGTCTACCTCCCAGGTAGGCATTTTCAACGTGACCTTTGAGCCCGGCTGCCGGAACAACTGGCACATCCACCACGCCTCCCAGGGCGGCGGACAGATCCTCGTCTGTGTGGCCGGCCGTGGCTACTATCAGGAGGAGGGAAAGCCCGCTCGGGAGCTTCATCCCGGGGGGCGTGGTGAATATCCCCGCCGGCGTCAAGCACTGGCATGGCGCCGCGCCGGACAGCTGGTTCTCCCACCTGGCGGTAGAGGTGCCCGGTGAGAACACCTCCAGCGAGTGGCTGGAGCCCGTGACGGACGAGATCTACGGCCATCTGCGCTAAATCAAAAACAAGACAGCCCCCGGGGCCGCTTCGCGTATGGAAGCTGCCCCGGGGGCCTTTTGCCGGAAAAACAACGTTTTTTTCCGGCAGGTAAAAAAAGGACACCCTCACGGGTGTCCTTTTGGTGCGGTTCATTAGCCAATGCTGTTCAGCTTCAGAGTCAGAGCGCTCTTCTTGTGCGCTGCATTGTTCTTGTGCAGCAGGCCCTTGGCAGCAGCCTTGTCGATGCTCTTCACTGCGACCTTGTAAGCGCCCTCGGCCTCGGTGCGATTGCCTTCAACGGCAGCAGCCTCGAACTTCTTGATAGCGGTCTTCAGTGCGGAGCGATTGGCCTTGTTACGGGCATTGCGAGCCTCGGACACCAGAACACGCTTCTTAGCAGACTTGATATTCGGCAAACCATACACCTCCCCGATGATCAATTTTGCGCTTTGCTTAAAAAACATCCACGCAGGATGATATTTTAGCATTGTTTTCCGCAAATTGCAAGTCCTTTTTTGAGATTTTCCTGAAATAATTGAATATTTTCAGATTTCGGCGGCATGCTACCAAATAGCCACAATATTTTGTGTTCTATGAAGGGGTGTGACCACAAGCGTGAGCGTATTGGGAACGGATCTGGCGCTGGAAGCGGCGCAGGCGCAGATGAAAACCACCCGCCTGACCAGCCGCCCGGGCCTGGAAGTGCGCCGCCGGGAGCGGGACGGCTACGCCCTGACGGCCATGGACCTGACGGACCCCCGCCGTGCCCGGGAGCTGCACCGCCCCCTGGGCAAATACATCACCATGGAGCTGGGGCCATACCTGCACCGTCAGCACGACTTTTTCGCCCGGGGCGCCGGGTGCATCGCCCGGGAGCTGGCGGCACTGCTGCCCAAGGGGGAGGGGCCGGCCCTGGTGGTGGGCCTGGGAAACCGCTCCCTGACGGCAGACGCCGTGGGCCCCCTGGCCCTGCCTCACATCCTGGTCACCCGCCACATGCTGCAGGCCATGCCGGAGGAGTTCGCGGGCTTTAGCTCCGTGGCGGCCCTGGCCACCGGGGTCCTGGCGGAGACGGGCCTGGAGAGCTCCGAGCTCATTGCCGCCGCCGCAGAAACGCTGCGCCCCCGGTGCGTCATCGTTCTGGATGCCCTGGCCGCCGCCAGCCGGGAAAAGCTCTGCGCCGTTCTGCAAATCACCGACACGGGCCTGACCCCCGGCTCCGGGGTGGGCAACCACCGCAAGGAGGTATCCCGCCACACCCTGGGCGTCCCGGTGCTGGCCCTGGGCCTGCCCACGGTGATCCGCGCCGACCAGCTGGTGGGGGAGGAGACCCCGGTGGAGGGGGAGCCCCTGTTCGTCACCCCTCGGGACATCGACCAACGGGTCCGGGAGCTGAGCCGCATGATGGCCTACGGCATAGACCTGGCCCTCCAGCCGCATTTAACGGTGGAAGACATCACGGGCCTGCTGGGGTGAGGAAACAGGCGGACAAAAAACATATCCCCTCCGGCCTGGTCGGAGGGGATATGTTTATTTTGTCTTTTGATTGATCTCATGCAGCAGACGGATCACTTCCGAAAATCCCAGCATCAAGGAGCCGGACAGGGCGGCTGCAACCCAGTACAGCAGTATGGTCAGAAAACTCTCCACTTGCTGCCCCACCATAATTCCGGCAATGAAGCCGCAAACATATATAACGATAGCAATGATCCTTATGACTTTTGCGATAAAATTGCTTGAGGTGTTGACGAGCGGGTTTTGCGAAGTAGTTTTGGTATCCATAGTATATTACTCCTAATATTCCGCTAACAATTATGTTGGCGTCCGACATTATGCTAACACATTTGTTATAAGCTGTCAAGAGAAACCTACAGAGGGAGGGATGGGCGCATGATCCAGCGCATGATCGAGATTCGCACCGACCACGACGAGAGCCAGCGGCAGTTGGCGGAGGCCATCGGCTATCACTATGTGCAGGTGGCCCGCTACGAAACCGGGGTGAACACGCCGCCCATTGCCTACCTGGTGAAATTCTGCCAGCACTACCATGTGAGCGCGGACTATGTCCTGGGCCTGCCCCGGGACGGCGATTGGCCCCGATAGGACACTTGACAGCCCCGGAATATCTGCTATAATAGACATAGAAAGGCGCTGCGACAAGCGGTCAGCCCCAACAAATGAAGAGTTTTCTAAGCGAGCTTAGAAACCGTCACTTGGCAGAGTGGCGGTTTCTGCGTTTTACGATGATCGTAACCGTGTAAGGCCCGATATGTAAAGTAATTCGCATTGCCTCACCCCCTTTCGGGTGGTGTGGCCAACCGCCTGCCGTTCGTGCAGCACCTGGCGAAATTATAGTAAATCCATCTGATTTTGTCAATAAAAAGGAGCAGGTCTGTCGATAAAGTGGTAGAATTTTCGATAACGGTAAGAAAAAAAGGTGTGTGAGGGAAACCCCAGAAGGGGTTCCCTCACCATTGAAATCAATCGTTTTTGAAACTATTTCAGAGTTTCAAAACTTAGTCAGCGGGGCGAAAAGATTCTTTCGACACGCTGAGTCCCGCAGGCGACTGCCTGCGGGACTCGCTGTTTTTTAAGGCGGGGGCGTATTTTACGATAGCCGCCATCGGCCCATCAGTGCCCGGTCTATCGCCTGGGCACGATCAGCGGCACAGGAAGCTGAACCATCCTTCGCTCTGGTTGGTCTCCAATATCTCCCAGCCGTCCCGGTGCAGGCAGTCCTCCACCTCCGCAGCCCGGTCGTCGATGATGCCGGAGCAGAGAAACAAGCCGCCCCTCTTCAAAAAGGGCCGCACCTGGGGGGAAATACCCATGATGACATCCGCCACGATGTTGGCCACCACCATGTCATATTCTCCGCCGAACTCGGCCTGCAAGGCCCGATCCGTGACCACATTGCCCCAACGGACGGTGTAGCGGTCCCGGCCGATGCCGTTGATGGCGGCGTTTTCATAAGCCACATCCACGCACTTGTCGTCGATGTCGCAGGCAAAAGCCTCTGCCGCCCCCAGACACAGGGCGGCGATGGACAGGATCCCGCTGCCGCAGCCCAGATCCAGCACCCGCTCGCCGCCGTGGATATGGGCGTCCAGGGCCTGCAGGCACAGGCGGGTAGTAGCGTGGCTGCCGGTGCCGAAGGTCAGCCCCGGGTTCAGCCGCAGCTCCACACGGCCATCGACCTTGGCCTGCTCCCACTCCGGGATCACCAACAGCCGCTCCCCGATCTCCATGGGCTTATAAAACTGCTTCCAGTTGTTCTCCCAGTCGGCATCCTGCACGGCGGAGCGGGACAGGCGGGCGTCGGGCAGGTGGGCAACCATCCCCTCCGCATCCGCCAGCTGCCGCCGGCCATCTTCATCGTCGGAGAGGTAAAAGGTCACCCGGCACAGGCCCTTTTTCTCCCGCAGAAGCTCGTCGTCTACATAGTCCCAGTACTGGTGATTATTTTTCAGAAAATCCTTGAAATCCGCCTCGTCGTCAACGACCAGGCCCGTGACACCCATGCCCTCCAGCCGGGCGCACAGGTCGTCCAGTGCCGCCGGGCAGGTGTCGATATGTACCTCGATCCAGTTCATCGCTGTGTGCCCACGAAAAAGATGCCCATGGTGTCGGGGCCGGTGTGGCTGCCGATGACGGGCCCGATGTAGTTGATATGCACCGTAGGCGTGCCGAAGCGATCCTTGATGGTCTGGGCCACGGCCTTGGCATCTTCCTCGCAGTCGGCGTGGCAGATGAACATGGTCTGATTTTCCGGATGGATGCCCAGGGTCCCGATCTTGTCCAGCAGCGTCTTGATGGCGGCCTTGCGGCCCCGGGCCTTGCCCACGGGCACCAGCTTGCCCTCGTCGGAGGTGTGCATGATGGGCTTGATGGAGAGCATGGTGCCCAGCAGAGCCGTGGTGGCGCTGACCCGGCCGCCCCGCTTGAGGAAGTTCAGGTCATCCACGGTAAACCAGTGGCAGACGGACAGGCGGTTGTCCTCCACCCATTTGGCAAGCTCCAGGGCCGATAAGCCTTTCCGCTTTTGCTGCACGGTGAGATACAGCAGCAGGCCCTGCCCCAGGGACGCGCTGAGAGAGTCCACCACATAGATCTCCGCCTCCGGGAACTCCGGCCGCAGGTCATCTGCCGCGATGACGGCGGACTGGTAGGTGGTGGAAAGAGCCGAGGAGAAGCACACGCATACGATGTCCTTCCCGCTCTGCAGCACCCGGCGCATGGTCTCCTGGAACTGGCCCACGTTTGCCGCTGAGGTGGTGGCGATCTTCCCGGCGCGGAGACGCTTATAGAATTCCTTGTTGGAAATGGCTGTACCGGCCAGGTCGTTGGGGTAGTTTTCCCCGTCCATGTGCATGGTCAGGGGCAGAACCTCCAGCTCCAGCTCCCGGGCCATCTGGTCGGTGAGGTCGCAGCAGCTGTCGGTCATGACAATATAATCGCGCATAAAATATGCCCTCCTTTGGGTTTTATGGATAAGCCGGGCCCGGCCCGGCGGGGATCACATGGGAATTGAAAAAGATGAGGATGGGGAGTGCGGTGCACCTATCGCAACGACAGCGTTTTGGCAAGGGGTGCCATGGGCGGGCCGATGTAGGCGGCCCTTATGGGAGCATGTTCCCTAAATTCGTGTAGGGGGCGGCGTCCTCGACGCCCCGAAAGCGGTAGACGCAGAAGCCATCCCTGCTGCGCCAGGCCAGCGCGGGCCCGCGTGAGCGGCCAGCGGCTGTAGACGCAGAG
>URSX01000077.1 GCA_900550615.1 uncultured Eubacteriales bacterium | reverse complement strand
AGTCTCTCCACGGCGCGGGCTCGCCCCAGGCCCAGCGGGTGATGATCGCCCGCCAGGGCAATATCCAGGGCAAGAAGAAGCTGGCGAAAAATATCGCTGGGATCAAGGAATGAACAGGAATAGGAGGATTTTCAATGAAGGAAATGCAATTTTCAAAGGCGACACAGAATTATCCACCTTCCGGTATCCGCAAGATGTTTGACCTGGCGGCGAAGTATCCCGACGCAATTAAGCTGACCGTGGGCGAGCCCAATTTCGACACCCCCGCTTACATCAAGGAGGCCGCCAAGAAGGCCATGGATGCCGGCGAGACCCACTACACCCCCAACGCCGGCATGACCGTGCTGCGCCAGGCTGTGGCCGAGAAGTATCAGAAGGCCTACTGGGATGGCTATACCGCAGACCATGTGATGGTCACCGTGGGCGCCATGGAGGGCCTGATGCTGACTATGATGCTGCTGCTGGATCCCGGCGACGAGATCCTGGTGCCGGATCCCTGCTTCCCCAACTACTACGGCCAGGCCTCCCTCACCGGCGCGCAGGCCAAGCCCGTGCCCACCTATGAGGAAAACGACTACCGCATGATGGCCGCCGACATCGAGAAGTGCATCACCCCCCACACCAAGGCCCTGCTGCTGAACTCCCCCTGCAACCCCACCGGCGCGGTGCTGACCAAGGAGGACATCCTGGCCATCGCCGAGGTGGTGAAAAAGCACGACCTATGGGTGCTGTCCGACGAGCCCTATGACAGCATCGTCTATGGCGGCGTGGAGCCCTTCAGCATGGCCCAGGTGCCTGAGGTGCGGGATCGGGTGTTCGTGCTGAACAGCTTCTCCAAGTCCTATGCTATGACCGGCTGGCGAGTGGGCTACGTTGTGGCCCCCAGCGCCGCATGCGTGAAGAAGATGGCCCAGATGAACGAGGCCATTGCCTCCTGCGTGTCCTCCTTCTCCCAGGTGGCCGCGGCCGAGGCGCTGAAGAGCACCGAGTGTGTGGAGCAGATGGTGGCCGACTACACCCGTCGCCGGGACATCCTCATCGACGGCATCAACGCCATACCCGGCTTCTCCTGCCGGAAGTCCGCAGGCAGCTTCTACGCCTTCGCCAACATCAAGGCCTTCGGCAAGAGCTCTCAGGAGTTCGCCGAGGAGCTGCTGACCGGCGCAGGGGTGGTTACCGTGCCCGGCTCCGCCTTCGGAGCCTGCGGCGAGAGCTACCTGCGGCTGGTATTTGCCAACTCCGACGAGAACCTGAAGGAGGCTGTCCGCCGCATCGACACCTATGTGCGCAAGACGTATCCCGATATGAAATAAGTACACCGGACGGTGAAGCAAAGAAGAGGCTGCTATGTGGCATCTTCTTCTATATTCATATAACTGGGGGAAAGGGCTTGCATTCTGCGGCGGAAGGGATTATCCTGTTGGCAGCATATAAGATGCAGTGAAGGGGGATTCATGATGAAAGTACTGATGATCAACGGCAGTCCCAGAGCGAAGGGAAATACGTCCCGGGCACTGGAGGAAATGCACAGAGTCTTTGACGAGGAGGGTGTGGACGCGGAGATCGTCCGGGTGGGCAGCGAGGCAGTCCGGGGCTGCAACGCCTGCGGCCGCTGCAAGGAGACCGGCCGGTGCGTTTTTGATGACGTGGTGAATCAATTGGCACCGAAGTTGGCCCAGGCCGACGGTCTGGTAGTAGCCAGCCCGGTTTACTTTGCCTCAGCCAATGCCACGCTGATAGCCGTGCTGGACCGGCTGTTTTACAGCACACCCTTTGTGGACAAGACCATGAAGGTGGGAGCCAGCGTGGTGTGCGCCCGGCGGGGCGGCTGCTCGGCTACCTTTGACGAGTTGAACAAATACTTTACCATCAACAATATGCCTATCGCCTCCAGCCAGTACTGGAACAGCATCCACGGCAACCAGCCGGGGCAGGCGGAGCAGGACGAGGAGGGGCTGCAGACCATGCGTACCCTGGCCAGGAACATGACCTTCCTGATGAAGAGTATTGCCCTGGGGAAGGAGCAGTTTGGCCTGCCTGCCAAGGAGGAGCACGCCTGGACACATTTTATTCGCTGAGATCGGAAAAAATAAAAACAAGCTGCCGCCGGAGTCTGTCTCCGGCGGCAGCTTGCTTTTGCCGGAAGAAAGGGGCGAAGTAAGCGCGTAAAACCTCGATTCTTGGCGGTTTCTTTGCACACTGCGGGTGTATAATACAGCATCATTTGGATGACCTGCGGCCATGTCCGCAGGGAAACTCGGCGAACAGGGGGTATAATCTCATGGACATCTGGAAAGAACTGCGGGAGGAAGGCGTGGATGCGGCGCTGCTGGAGGAGATCCGGCACTTCCGGGAGGGCCATCCGGTTCCACAGTCCGCGGCGGAGCGGGTTCCCCAGCCACGGTATCTCTACTATGGCCGGGAGATATGGGAGAGCGCGGCGGCGGCTCTGCTGTGCGGGGAGCATCTGCTGCTGGCGGGACCTAAGGCCACGGGCAAAAACGTCCTGGCGGAGAACCTGGCGGCGGTGTTTGGCCGCCCGGTCTGGGACGTGTCCATGTATGTGAATGTGGACGCGGCGGCCCTCATCGGGGCCGACACGCTGCAGGAGGGACAGGTGGTGTTCCGGGAGGGGCCGGTGAGCAAATGCGCCCGCCTGGGCGGCTTTGGCGTACTGGACGAGGTGAACATGGCGAAAAACGAGGCCCTGGCGGTGCTCCACGCCACATTGGATCACCGGCGGATCATTGACGTGCCGGGCTATGAACGGATCCATTTGGATGAAGCCACCCGCTTTATCGGCACCATGAACTACGGCTATGCCGGGACCCGGGAGCTTAATGAGGCACTGGTGTCCCGTTTCGTGGTGCTGGATATGCCAATCATATCCGACGAAAACCTGAAAAAGCTTCTGCGCCGCAGCTTCCCCACCCTGAAAGGACAGTGGGCGGAGCAGTTCGCCGCCCTGTTCCGGGATCTGCGGCAGAAATGCGACAGCGGAGAGATCTCCACCAAGGCCCTGGATCTGCGGGGTCTGCTCTCGGCACTGCACCTGATGGAAAAGGGCATCTGCGCCGGGCAGGCCCTGCGTCTGGGCGTCATCAACAAGGCATTTGAACCCTTTGAGCAGCAGCTGGCGGCGGACACGGTCTGGGCCAGGATCCCGGAAAATGCGGATCGTTCCCAGCTGTTTGGAGACTGACCATGGACCGGGAAGAACTGCAGAGCCGTCGGGCCTATAACCAAATCTGGAATGGCGCCGGGCGCTATGACATCCACCCGGAGGAGGCGGCGTTCGACGACCAGGGAGACGCCGAGCTCTACATAAACACGATCATGGGCCTGGCCTATGACCTGTATGATTTTTCACGCTTTCAGCCTATGCTGCACAGCTTTCAGCTGCAGCAAAAGGGCGGGCTATATACGGACGTGTTCTGGCTGGGCATGGAGCATGCGGTGTTTGCCCGGGCCGGGAAAACGCGGCCTGCCCTGGCGGGTCTGCGGCGGGAATATGCCCAAAGGACTTTGGCCCGGCCCCATCCCCAGGACCCTCGGGAAAGTGCTGAGAGCCTCCGGGCCGCCTGGGCCCGCCGCGTCCTCACCGGAGAGGAGCCCCAGGACCCATGGCTGCGGCAGGTGCTGGCGGCCCTGGAATTTGACCCGGGGTGGAACGAGCAGAAAATCATAGATCGAACGGAGGAGCTGCTGTTTACATTCTTTCGCCGGGCCCGCCGCAGCGTTACCGACCGCCAGTGGGCGGCCTTCGCCGGGCGGAGCATCGTCGGCAAGGGCGGCGGCGTCCGCCTGATCCGTCCCAACGCCCTCCGGGCCCTGGGACGGGGCGACCCCAGCGAAAGCGGTGGGGTCGGCGCCGGAAAGACCATGCGCCTACTGAGCTTCCTCCAGGGCAAAACGCCGGAGCCCATCCTGCGCCGCTATGTGGAGGACTGCTTCGGCACGTCCATGCTCACCCCCTCGCAGCTGGCGGAGGCGGAGCGGGAGCTGTGCACGGGGGTACACCGGAACTGCCGGCTGCACTTTACCAGAGGAACGCCGCCGGAGCATCCCGTCAGTGCAGACGCCGCCTGGGATGCGGAAAGCTTTCGGCGGCAGAGGGAGAAAAACCGGGCGTACTATCAGAAAAACCTTCTGCAAAACCGGCTGACAATCGCCCAGCTCACCCAAAAACTGCAGAACACCCTGCTGCTGCAGCAGGACGAGGATACCTCCCTGGGCCGCGTGGGGCGGCTGCGGGGGGATGTGGCCTGGCGGGCGGCGGCATTGGGCGAGCAGCGGATCTTCACCCGCCGCAGCGACAGCCAGCCCGGGGAGCTGTCCGTGGATATTCTGCTGGACGGCTCTGCCTCCCAAAACCGCCAGCAGGAAAAGCTAGCCGCCCAGGCCTATATCATCGTGGAGAGCCTCAGCCGCTGCCGCATCCCGGTGCGGGTCACGGCGTTTTGCTCCGTCAGCGGGTGTACGGTTCTGCGGATTTTGCGGGACTATGACAAGCCGGAGGAGAATGACCGGGTCTTTGACTATGTGGCTGCCGGGTGGAACAGGGACGGTCTGGCGCTGCGGGCTATGGCCTGGCTTATGCGCAAGGCGGTGAGCCCCAACCGGCTGCTGCTGGTTCTGTCGGACGCCAGCCCCAACGACGACCAGCGGATCCCCATGGGAGCGCTGCCTCTGGGGGGATACAGCTACAGCGGCAAGCGAGGCGTGGATGATACCGCCCAGGAGACGGGAATCCTGCGCCGCCGGGGCATCCGTCCTGTGTGCATCTTCACCGGCAGCGACCGGGAGCTGCCTGACGCCCGGAAAATATACGGTCAGGCTATGGAGCGCATCCCATCCATCGGTTGGTTTGCCGATGCCGTGAGCCGGCTGCTGTGCAGGCAGCTGCGGCAGGGATGAAGGGCAGAATTAAATACAGAAAAACCGGTGCCCTCCGCATATTTGCGGAGGGCACCGAGGTTTACATGGCCTGTGCAAGGCCCCTGACGATAGACACGGATTTTTTTGAGAAAATAGAGCAGTCCCCCGGTGAAAGCCGGGGGACTGTTCCTGTTAGGAAAATATTTGAGGAGAGAAACTGGTTAGTTATCCAAAGACAGCTTCTTAGCCTCCCGCTTCTTGCCGTACATGCAGCAGGCAATGACATACGCCACGGCGCAGACAACACCGATGATGTAGGCAATGGTCCAGGGGATGTTGAAGCCGATCTTGGCGTTGGCAATGTAGGTGACGCAGATGAAAGCGTACCAGCCGCCGGGAATCATGGGCATCCAGGCCCACTTTGCCTTGCCGTTTTCAAACATCCACACGGCAATGCACATCAGGGCGAACAGTGCCAGGGTCTGGTTGGCCCAGGCGAAGTAGCGCCACAGGATCATGAAGCCGTTGTTATTGACCTTGGCAAAGACCAGGATGGCAATGACCAGAGCAAAGATGGGCAGAGCCAGCCTAATGCGCTTGCCGTTGGTGGACTGGTCGATGTGCATGGTCTCGGACAGGCTCAGACGCAGAGCACGCAGAGCCGTATCGCCGGAGGTGATGGGCAGAACGATAACGCCGATCAGGGCGATGATACCGCCGATGTTGCCCAGCAGGTGCTTGCAGACCACGCCCACAGTGCCGGTGGCCAGAGTGGCCTCGGGGCTCTGGAGAGCCAGGTTGTAAACGCCCATAGCGCCGGCAGCCCAGACCATGGCGATGAAGCCTTCCAGCACCATCATGTTATAGAAGGTGTTGCGGCCCTCCTTCTCGCTCTTCATAGTGCGGGAGATGATGGCCGTCTGAGTGGAATGGAAGCCGGAAAGGATGCCGCAGGCCACCGTCACGAAGAAGATGGGCAGGAAGTGGCCGTTTGCGAAGTAATCAGCATAGGTAAAGGGCTTGCCGGAGCTGGCGATGGTCAGGATGGGGGAAGACCAGTCGTCCCAGATGTTCAGCAGGGGGAAGCCCTTGACAAAGATGCCAATGAACACGCCGATGGCGGAGAACAGCAGGATACCGCCGAAGATGGGGTAGATCTTGCCGATGATGGCGTCGATGGGGAACACGGTGGCGATCAGGTAGTACAGGAAGATGGCGCCATAGATGACCCACGTGGAAACAGAGGTGGCCTTACCGTCAAAGCCGAACAGCTGCGTGGCGGCAATGTCGCCGGGGGTGTAGATAAATACGGCACCCACCAGCAGCAACATGATGCACACGAAGATGTTATAGAACTTATAAATGCCCTTGGGGGAATAGCGGCGGATCATCTCAGGCATTTGGGTGCCGCCGTCACGCAGGCAGATCATGCCGGAGAAGTAGTCGTGCATGGCGCCGCCGATGATGTTGCCGATGGGAATGGTCAAAAATGCGATGGGCCCGAACAGAATGCCCTGAATGGGCCCGATGATGGGGCCGGTACCGGCAATGTTCAGCAGGTTAATCAGGCTGTTCTTCCAGCCTTTCATGGGGACAAAGTCCACGCCGTCTTCTTTGGTATAGGCGGGGGTCTTGCGATCATCAGGACCGAACACCTTTTCGCAGAAGCGACCGTATAGTGCGGCACCGCCGATCAAGATGACCAAGCCAATAATAAATGTAGCCACAAAAACACACTCCTTTGTAAAAGCGATTTCTCTTTTTTACTCTTTTCGACGTCCGGATCGTCAAAAATCATGCTCAAACTATAGCACCAAAATCGGTAAAGTTGTCGTCAATAAAATGCCAAAAATATTAAAATGCTATAAAAAATGACGCGATATCCGTTAATTTCTGGCCTTGGGTGCAGCGGAGAAAATCGACTGCGGGATCATACTTTTTCTGCGGGCGAAAAATCTAAAATTTTTTCTGCGGCGTCTAAAAAAGGTGAGGGCGTTTCGGGGCGGTCAGGTCTCCGCTGATATCCGGTTTTTCGGTGAAGATGCCTTGACAGGGAGGGGAAAGTCTGCTACTATAAAATACAATCGAATAGCGCGACGATCGGAAAGAGTACGCGCCACAGCTTTTCTGAGAGAGGGGCGGTCACCGGCTGCAAGCCGCCCTGTGAAGCGGTGCGGAAAGTGCGTCCGGGAGCGCGGGGGATGCAGATGCCCTCCGCCCGGCCTTGCGTAAAAGGCCCCCATTGAGTGATAAACGAGAGTGGAACCGCGATTTTTTCGCCTCTCATGCCCCCGGGCATGAGAGGCGTTTTTAGTTGGAGTCAACCCGTAGGGGCGGACGCCCCTGTTCGCCCGCCCGGCCTTGTGCCGCATTTCCTGTTACAATCCCGTAGGGGACGATGCCCACATCGTCCCGCCCCACCGCACTACTTGTAATGTGTCATTGCGAGACCAGTGACCGAAGTCACTGGTCGTGGCAATCCACATCCCCCGTCCCCAATAAAAAGGCTCCCCTGCGTAAGGGGAGCTGGCACGGCGCAGCTGTGACTGAGGGGTCGTCACCCCCGCAAAATCGTCTATATAATAAAACTGCAACCATAAAGGAGACCTGACCATGTATCTGTATAATTCCGCCACCCACAAGAAAGAGGAGTTCAAGACCCACACCCCCGGCCATGTGGAGATGTACACCTGCGGCCCCACCGTCTACCACTTCGCCCATATCGGCAACCTCCGCAGCTACATCATGGAGGATGTGCTGGAGAAGTATCTGCGCTACGCTGGATACGATGTGAACCGCGTCATGAACATCACCGACGTGGGCCACCTGACCTCCGACGCTGACGAGGGCGAGGACAAGATGCTCAAGGGCGCACGCCGGGAGCACAAGACTGTCATGGAGATTGCCCAGTACTATACCGATGCGTTCTTTGCCGACTGCCGCAAGCTGAACATCAAGCGCCCGGATGTGGTGCAGCCCGCCACCGGCCTCATTGACGACTATATCAGGATCATCACCAAGCTTCTGGACACCGGCTATGCCTATCTCGCCGGCGGCAATGTCTACTTCGACACCTCCAAGCTGGAGCGGTATTATATCTTCAACGACCACAACGAGGAGGACCTGGCCGTGGGCGTCCGGGAGGGCGTGGAGGAGGACACCAACAAGCGCAATAAAAACGACTTTGTGCTGTGGTTTACCAAGTCCAAGTTCGAGGATCAGGCCCTGAAATGGGACTCCCCCTGGGGCGTGGGCTATCCCGGCTGGCACATTGAGTGCTCCGGCATCTCCATGAAGT
>URSX01000076.1 GCA_900550615.1 uncultured Eubacteriales bacterium | reverse complement strand
CCCCGCCCCTACGGAAGTGGGTCAAGAAATGAGATAAACGGGGCGACGGGGATGCGAAAAAGTGGCCTATTCCGGGGCTTGAGCCGGGATAGACCACTTTATTTTGATTATTTTATTTTACAGCTTCGTCACCATGGGGATGACCATGGGGCTGCGCTTGGTGTGCTTATACAGGTAGCTGCTCATGGCGCTGCGGACGGCCCGGGAGACCTCGCCGTCGTCCCGGCGCTTCCGGGCGGACATAGCGTCTACCGTTTTCTGAGCCACGTCCTGGAGCTGATGCAGCAGCTCCTCGGACTCCTTCACATATACAAACCCCCGGGTGACGATCTCCGGCGGGCACAGCAGCTGGTGGTCATGGGAGGACATGGGGAGCACTACCACCACCATGCCGTCCTCGGCCAGGAGCTTGCGGTCATTGAGCACCACGGCCCCCACCTCGCCCACGCCGGACCCGTCCACGAACACCTCCCCGGCGGGGACGGAGGTCTCGCACTTGATGTGCTTGCCGGTGATCTCAATGACGGAGCCGTTGTCGGCTACCACGATATTATTGGGGTTCATGCCCATGGACTCTGCCACGCGCTTGTGGATCTGCAGCATGCGCTGCTCGCCGTGGAGGGGGATGAAGAACCGGGGCTTGGTCAAAGCGTGGATGATCTTCAGTTCCTCCTGGCAGGCATGGCCGGACACATGGAGCATGTCCGCCTTGTCATACACTACGTCCACGCCCTTGCGGAACAGTTCGTTGATGACCCGGCCCACAGTGACTTCGTTGCCGGGGATGGCGGAGGCGGAGATAATAACCTTGTCCGTGGGGCCCACGTCGATCTGCTTATGGGTGGAGAAGGCCATGCGATACAGGGCGCTCATTTCCTCCCCCTGAGAGCCGGTGGTGACGATGACCTGCTGCTCCGGCGGCATATTTTTCAGCCGATTCAGGTCCACCACGGTGCCCTTGGGCACCTTCATATACCCCAGCTCTGTGGAGACCTTCATGATATTCTCCATGCTGCGGCCGGTGACGGCCACCTTGCGCCCGCAGGCGTGGGCGGCGTCGATGACCTGCTGGATGCGGTGGACGTTGCTGGCAAAGGTGGTGACGATGATGCGCTTTTTGCAGCCGGCGAACTGCCGGGCGAAGGTCTTGCCCACGGCCCGCTCACTCATGGTGTAGCCGGGACGCTCCACGTTGGTGGAATCCGCCAGTAGGGCCAGCACGCCCTCGTGGCCCAGAGCGCCGAAGCGGGCCAGGTCGATGACCTCCCCGTCGATGGGGGTGGAGTCGATCTTGAAGTCGCCGGTGTGGACGACGGTGCCCATGCGGGTGTGAATGGCAAAGGCCACGGAGTCGGCGATGGAGTGGTTCACGTGGATGAACTCTACCTGGAACTTGCCCGCCCGGACGGTGCTGCCCGGCTCCACGGTGATGATCTTGGTGGAGTCCAGCAGGCGGTGCTCCTGGAGCTTCAGCTTGATGAGCCCGGCGGTAAAGCGGGTGCAGTAGATGGGCATGCTCACCTGCTTGAGCACATAGGGGATGGCCCCGATGTGATCCTCGTGGCCATGGGTGATGAACAGGCCCCGCAGGCGGTTGTGGTTCTTGATGAGGTAGCTGACGTCGGGAATGACGCAGTCGATGCCGTACATGTCGTCGCCGGGAAAGGCCATGCCGCAGTCCACCACGATGATCTCGCCGCCGTACTCATAGGCGGTCATGTTCTTGCCAATCTCGTTGAGACCGCCCAGAGGGATGATTTTCAGTTTTTCTGCCATAAAAGTATTGATTCTCCTTTTTAATTCCGGGGTCGCGGCGGGCGGGAACAGCGCAAAAATGCGCGCCAAAACAAAGGCGCCCCGCCTGCGCCGGGCCCTGCATCGCCCTGCGCGGCGGCGGAGGACCGCCTGACCGTGACCGTAGTTTGATTTTTTCGGGGGATAAGCCCCGTTTATCGCATCGCGGCGTCCACATCGCCTGCGAAAAGATACATAAAACGGCTGCCGAAAATTCTTTCAGATCCTTCGGCGGAAAGCCTGTAGCCCACTGCATGCATGACGCTGCCGGGCTTTTTCCGTATACTTTATTCATAGTATACCACAGGTTTGACCATTTGTACACCCCCAACCGTCCTCCTTGTTTTCTCTCTCTTCGACAGGGGGAAAAAGCCTCACCTAAGACTGTCGATAAAGTGATAAGATTGCGGCAGCGGTAAGGAAGGGTGTGTGAGGGAAATCCAAGAAGGGTTTCCCTCACCATTGAAATCAGTAGTTTTTGAAACTTTTTCAAAGTTTCAAAAACTTAGACAGCGGGGCGAAAAGACTTTTTCGACACGCTGAAGCGGACGTCCTATGGGACGTCCGCTCTTCAACACATTCGGATATTCAGGTGTCGTCCGGCGTGTCACGGAACAAAAATGTGATACACCACAGTCCGGCGATGCCTACCAGCGCGTAGATGATTCGGCTGAGAACGGCCAGCTGGCCGCCGCAGATAAAGGCCACGCAGTCAAAGGCAAACAAGCCCACGCTGCCCCAGTTCAGCGCACCGATAATGACCAGGATCAGAGCGATGCGATCCACGATCTTCACGATGAATTCCCCTCCTTTTCCTAAAAAATACGCTGTGAGATAGTCTGTCCGGGACGGACAGGATTATTCCAACACAAAAAATGTGAGGGCATCTTAAAATTTTTGGATATTTGGCGGAAAGTGATTGAAAAGAGAGGCGGAGTTATGTATAATGCAGGGTAGAAGCAAAACCGCTGAAAAGGCACTTTTACTGCCATACAAGGAGGAACAACATGAACAAGAAGTTTGAAAAGCTGGGCTTCTATCCCGCTGACATCCTGATGCCCAAGGATTGCGACATGACCAAGTGGGCCGTGGTGGCCTGCGACCAGTTCACCTCCGAGCCGGAGTATTGGGAGGCCGTGGAAAAGCAGGTGGGCGACGCCCCCTCCACCCTGCGCCTGATCCTGCCCGAGGCCAATCTGAAGGCTCCCAATGTGGATGAGCTCATTGGGAACATCAACGCCTCCATGAAGAAATATATGGACGAGGGAGTGTTCAAGACCCTGAGCGACTCCCTGATCTATGTGGAGCGCGAGCAGTCTGACGGCAAGATCCGCCACGGCCTGGTAGGTATGGTGGATCTGGATGCTTACGACTTCACCCCCGGCTCCGGCGCCCTGATCCGCGCCACCGAGGCCACCGTTCAGGACCGTATTCCTCCCCGTGCCCGGGTGCGCCGCAACGCTCCCATTGAGCTGCCCCACGTGATGCTGCTCATTGATAACCCCGAGAAGACCGTCATCGAGCCCCTCACCGCTGCCGCTGACAGCATGGAGGTGGTCTATGACTTCGACCTGATGCAAAACGGCGGCCACATCAAGGGCTACAAGCTCTCCGACGCGCAGGTCGACGCCGTAGCCGATGCCCTCACCGGTCTGTGCTCCGACGAGGCCCAGATGAAGAAGTATAACCTCTCCGGCGCGGCTCCGCTGCTGTTCGCCGTGGGAGACGGCAACCACTCCCTGGCCACCGCCAAGGCCTGCTACGAGGAGCAGAAGAAGGGCAAGACCCCCGAGGAGTATCTGGCTCTGC
This sequence comes from uncultured Eubacteriales bacterium, assembly GCA_900550615.1. Lineage (GTDB taxonomy): Bacteria > Bacillota > Clostridia > Oscillospirales > Oscillospiraceae > Vescimonas. The sequence continues at coordinate 4,649 of URSX01000076.1, read as the reverse complement.
CCGCCCGCTATGCTCTGGTGGAAGTGGTGAACAATCACGACGACGCTCTGCAGTTTGAGCCCATCCACCGGGTGCTCTTCGGCGTGAAGCCCGAGCACCTGCTCTCCGAGCTGAAAAAGTTCTATCCCGACTGCTATGAGGGACAGGGCGAGGGCCATGTGTTTGCCTACAACTACGAGGACAAGACCGGCTTCATCACCATTCCCCATCCCGAAAAGCAGCTGTGCGTCGCCTCCGTGCAGACCTTCCTGGATCAGTATCTCAAGGAGTTCGGCGGCGAGGTGGACTACATCCACGGCGACGAGGTGGTGGACGAGCTGGGCAGCAAGCCCGGCAACTTCGGCATCAAGCTGCCCGCCATGGGCAAGGAGCAGCTGTTCAAGACCGTCATGGCCGACGGCGTGCTGCCCCGCAAGACCTTCTCCATGGGTCATGCTCAGGACAAGCGCTACTACATCGAGGCCCGCAAGATCGTAAAATAATCGTGGTATTTGCCTGTAAATTGTGCTAAAATAGAGCCGCTGGGAGAAACTATCTCCCGGCGGCTCTACTTGATAGGAGGTGCGGCGATGCTTTGGATCTGGTGGCCGGGCTTTGTGGTGCCGGCGTGCATGGTGCTGGGCGGCCTGGGCTGGAAGTATATAAGGCGGCTGCCCTACCGCCGGAAGGAAAAGCTTTCGCCGGAGCAGTTGGCTTTGGCCAGAGAGAGCTTCTGCCGTGCCCTGTGGCAGTTGGGCCTGGCCTTGGGAGCCCTGACCTTCATGGTCATGCGTTCGGTGCGGCTGGTGGCGGTACTGCCCCAGGAAATTATGGCGGCTGCGGCCATTGCGCTGCAGCTTGTGACCACAAGAATGGTGGAGCCTGCGGTGCAGCGGGCTCTGCGGGAAAAATACGGCGACACACTGCCGAAAGGAAAAGAGGAAGAGAAATGAAAGTGACGGAACTGGCCCCTGCCAAGCTGAACCTGACGCTGGAGGTGGGCGAAAAGCAGGCGGACGGATACCACGCGGTGCAGTCGGTGATGTCCTGCGCAGCCCTGTATGACGAGATCACCCTGGAGAGCGGCATGGGGGGAGAGATCACCATGGACTGCGACTGCGCCCAGCTGCCCTGCGACGACACGAATCTCTGCATCCGAGCGGCCCGGCTGTTTTTCAGGAAAACCGGAGCTGTGTGCGACGGGCTGCATATCAGCCTGGTAAAGCGCATCCCCATGCAGGCGGGCCTGGGCGGCGGCAGCGCCGACGCGGCGGCGGTGCTGCGGGGCCTGCGGAAGCTGTACAGACCGGAGATGATGATCAAGGATCTGGAGCGGATGGCCATAGAGCTGGGCAGCGATGTGCCCTTCTGCGTACGCGGCGTGACCACCATGGTCCGGGGCAGGGGGGAGCAGCTTTTAAAGCTGCCGAAGCTGCCCCTGTGCTGGTTCGTCATCTGCAAGCCGGATTTCTCCCTGTCTACGGCGGAGATGTATGCTGAGCTGGATCGGAAGCAGCCCCAGTGCGCCATTGACTCACTGGGCGTTACCAAAGCGCTGGAGTATCAGGATATGCTGGAGATCAGCCAAAGACTCGGCAACTGCTTTGAGGCGGTATTGGAGGCGGACAGCGAGATATTCTCCATTAAGAAAAAGCTCCTTGCCGCAGGCGCCCGGAATGCCTGCATGAGCGGCTCCGGCTCAGCGGTCTATGGCCTGTTTACGGAGGAAGGGGCGGCAAAAGCCGCGGCGGAGACGCTGAAAAAGGAATATCCCCAGACCTGGTTTGCCGAAAGGGTTTAAAAAATAAAAACACCGTCTATACTGTGTAGCAAATCTACATAGGACGGTGTTTTTCTATGAAAAAAAACCCATATGCAAGTAAATGGAACGCGCTGGAGTGTGCGGCGCTGGTGATGCTGGCGGTATGCCTGCTGGTGGGAGCGGCGGCCCTGGGAAAGCAGGATGACTTGGAGCGGAAGATGATCCGGCTCCATGTGGTGGCTAACTCCGACAGTGACCGCGACCAGAGCCTGAAGCTGCAGGTGCGGGACAAGGTGCTTGCCTTCACCGAGCAGACCATGCGCGCCTCCAGCAGCCGGGAGGAGGCCAATGCGGCCCTGTGGGCCGCCCTGCCCGCCATCCGGCAGATGGCGGAGGAGACACTGCGGGAAAACGGCTGCGAGGACGCCGTGGAGACCCGACTGGAGCCGGCGGAGTTCCCCCTGAAGGCGTATGACGGATTCCGACTGCCGGCGGGGGAGTATATGGCGCTGCGGGTGCTCATCGGAGAGGCAACCGGGCAGAATTGGTGGTGTGTGGTATACCCGCCCCTGTGCATGACGGCGGCTGCGGATGTGACGGAAACGGGCATTGCCTGCGGCATGGAGCGGGAGGATCTGGACATCATGCAGGAGACGGATGAGGAGTACCGGGTGAAGTTCCGCTGCGTGGAGCTGTGGGAGCAGCTGCGGCAGTGGCTGCACAAGTGACGGAAGTGGATTATGAATAATTTTTAAATATGTGTTAAGAAAGGATGACAAATCCGCTTTCCTATGGTAAAATAATAAGACTTGCTACAGAGAACAAGGGAGTAGATCTCCTCTGATAAGGCAAAGGATTGGATCTGTCATGAAATTAAGCAGAAGAAAAATTGAGCTGGTGCTGGTGGATATCGCCATTATCGCCTGCCTGTACTATATGACAAGCTTGGTAGGAAAGCTGGGACTGCGATCCATCGTGCTCAACGGCGAGGCCAATCTGACCCGGCTGCTGGCGCTGGTGGTGGTGATCATGTCCGGGCGGTTCATCTTCGGCGTATACAGGAACATCTGGCGCTATGCCAATATCCAGACTTATCTGACCATTATGGTGTCGGATTTTATTTCAAACCTGATACTGATGCTGGTGGGCCGGATCTGGTTCGCGGTGAATCTGGGCATCGGCGTGCACACAATCGTGGCCATGGCCATCCTGCTGGTGACGCTGCTGAGCCGGTACTGCTATCAGCTTTTGTATGCATACCGCAATAAAAGCGCCGATAAATCCATTGAGGGCAACTCCCTGAGCCAGATCTATAAGGTAGAGGTGGCCATCGTAGGGGCGGGCAATGTGGGCGCGACCCTGGCGGATGAGTTCTTCCGCAATCCCCGCTCCCGGTATGTGCCGATTTGCTTTATCGACACCGACCCGGAAAAGGTGGGGCAGACGGTCAACGGCGTGCCCATCTATCACGAGGATGCCGGAACGGTGGCTCTGCTCAAGCGGATGAAGGTGCAGGAGATCATCATTGCCTTGCCGGATCTGACGGTGGAATGTAAGCAGAGGATATACGAGCGCTACCGCCGCACTGGCTGTACGGTGAAAATCTATGACTACCCGTCCGAAGGAGAGGAAAATACCCCGACCAAGCGGGTGCTGCGAGATTTCCGGATAGAGGATCTGCTGTTCCGGGATACCATTGAGGTGGAGAATCCCGAGACCAAGGCGTTTTACGCAGGGAAGACCGTTCTGGTCACCGGCGGCGGCGGGTCCATCGGCTCGGAGCTGTGCCGGCAGATCGCGGCTCTGCACCCGAAAAAGCTGGCGATTCTGGATATTTACGAGAACAACGCCTACGACGTGCAGCAGGAGCTGATCCGTAAGTATGGGGATGCGCTGAACCTGGAGGTCATCATTGCCTCTGTGCGGGATGTGGAGCGGCTGGATCATATTTTTCGGGAGCTGCGGCCGGAGATCGTATTTCATGCCGCCGCCCACAAGCATGTGCCGCTGATGGAGCATTCCGGCGTGGAAGCGCTGAAGAATAATGTGCTGGGTACATACAATGTGGCGGAGATGGCGGAGAAGTACGGCGTGGAAAAATTCCTGCTGATCTCCACCGACAAGGCGGTGAACCCCACCAATGTGATGGGCGCCAGCAAACGCTTGTGCGAAATGGTGATCCAGTGCCGGGAAAACAGCAAGACGGAGTTCACCGCCGTGCGCTTTGGCAATGTGCTGGGCAGCAACGGCTCGGTGATTCCGCTGTTCAAGCGGCAGATCGAGGCCGGTGGCCCGGTTACGCTGACGGACAAGAGGATCATCCGCTACTTTATGACCATTACTGAGGCGGTGCAGCTGGTGATGGTCACCTGTGCTATGGCACACAACGGAGAGCTGTACGTGCTGGATATGGGCAAGCCGGTGAAGATTCTGGATTTGGCGGAAAATATGATCCGTCTGTCCGGACTCACACCCTACAAGGATATTGACATTGTGGAGATCGGTCTGCGGCCTGGCGAAAAGCTCTATGAGGAGCTGCTGATGAAGACGGAGGAGTTGGACAAGACCAGCAACGATATGATCTTCATTGAGCGAGATAAGGGGCTGCCTCGGGAAGAGGTGGAGCGGAAGCTGGAACTGGTGCGCGCTGCCATCGAGACCGAGGAGCAGTCGGCTGTGCTGGATGTGATCCGCAAGACAGTGCCTACCTTCCGCGACCCGGAGGAGGTCAACAAAAAGGCCGCCCAGGCTCAGGAGGTGCGGCAGGCTGCCGCTGCCAACGAATAAAAAAGAAAGCTCCGACCCCGCAAGGGTCGGAGCTTTTGAGACTGTCAATAAAGAGGTATATTTTCGCTAACGGTAAGGAAGGGTGTGCGAGGGAAACCCAAGAAGGGTGTCCCTCGCCATT
>URSX01000075.1 GCA_900550615.1 uncultured Eubacteriales bacterium | reverse complement strand
GAATGGGCTGAAAAGCCTGTAAAATAGGGAAAGTTAGAAAGATATTTCGGCAAACTGGAATTTACCGAATGACCTTTTCAAAGCGGAACATTCCGTCCAGGAACTGCTCGTCCAGTTCTTCGGCACACATTTCCGGATCATTTGGATCTGGATGATATTTGTTAAAAAACTCCACAATGTGAAAACCACAACGATTAACATAAAAATGAATATTTCTCTTTTCAAAATACGGTGTTACCGTTTCCCACACGTTCACTTCCAGATGTAGTTTTTCGGCTGCGCACCAAGCGGCATATCCGATGCCTTTGCTATGGACAGCCGGAGAAACAAAAAGAAGATCGAGGTCACCTTTTTCGCCGTCAACTTTGATCACTATGCCACCGACTTTTTGCCCGTCCAATACAATGCGGTAGGCTTCACCACCGTCAATGGACTGCTCAATCGTATCCCGTGAAATGATTTGTCCCTCTTCCTCGAAATGGTTGTCTCTAAGACCGAATTCTTCCATCGCACCATAATTAAAAGATTCTTGATTATCCGAAATAAACTGTTCTCTATCACTGCATTCAAGAGGAAGCAGCTGTACAATAGTGTTCATATCTTTGCTCCTAAAAGTTCCGATTCGTCACTCTCTCAGTCGATTCTCCTCGCCCCAGACACAGAGCTGATCCAGCACAGTCATCAGCGATTTCCCACGCTCCGAAAGCGCATATTCCACCTTCGGCGGGATCTGCGGATACTCGGTGCGGACGATCAGTTTATCCGCTTCCAGCTCCTTGAGATTCGTGCTGAGAGTTTTGTCGGAAATGGTTTTCAGATACCGTTTCAGCTCATTGAACCGCACGGTTTCAAACTCCATCAGGCAGTAAAGAATGACCATCTTGTGCTTGCCGGAGATCAGCGACAAGGTGTAGGCGAAGCCGGTGTCCTCGAAATTGGCGTTCTCAATATAGTTCTGTATCATTCACTTTCTCCTAAGATAGTACCTGTCATAATTGTCAGTACTTGAATTTATAATTTTCATGGATATAATTATAAGCAGGATGAACAGTCCTGTCAATACGATCACAAGGAGGAGTTATCATGAGAACAAAACTGAAAATCACCGAAGGCATTTCCCCCATGCCGGTTCTGATGGTTGCGACTTATAACGAGGACGGCAGCGTGAATGTCATGAACGCCGCATGGGGCACCATGCAGGAACGGGACACCGTTGCGCTGAACCTCACCGAGACCCACAAAACCGTGCAGAACATCAAAGCGCGGGGCGCATTTACCGTCAGTATTGCCGATGCCGCCCACATAGTGGAAGCGGACTATTTCGGCGTGGAGTCCGGCAATAAAGTTGCCGATAAATTTGCCCGCAGCGGTCTGACCGCAAGCAAAGCCGAAACCGTAGATGCCCCTGTCATCAACGAGTTCCCGATTTGTCTGGAGTGCAGGTTCATCGAGTATCAGAACAATGAATACGGATGCGGCGTCATCGGTAAGGTAGTCAATGTCACTGCCGATGAAAGCGTTATGGTGGACGGAAAAATTGATATGTCCAAAGTCAACGCCATCGCATTTGACCCCTACACCCACGGCTATTATAAAGTCACCGAGCGTGTGGGCGAAGCATTCCGCGATGGCTTAAAGCTGAAAAAGTAAGGTGTGCAGAAAAGGAGCTTTCGCATAAGCGAAGGCTCCTTCTTAAAATATGTGGATTTCACAGGACCCTCTGTCATTGGTGTAGTAGTAAACGCCCAGGTCCTCAATGGTTTTCAGCTGCTGGCAAACATACTGCTCCGTAAGGGCGCCTTTGAATTTAATAAAGAGGTCGTTTCCGTCCAGCAAGGTGCGCTGGCGAAGGCCTGCCATATAAAGGTTGGGGCACACCATGCTGAGGGTCGTCCAGAACACGCCGAAAAAGGTGTTCTTGCTTCTGACGAAATGTGTCATCATCACCAAAAAGGAAATGCCGGAGCCGATGGCCGTGGCAAGCCCCGCACCGTAGATCCCCACGTCGCAGGTGAATACGAAGAAGTAATCTCCGAACACGTTGAACAGCCCCCCGACAGCACGCCCAGTGTGGCAAGGCCCGGGTTCTTGTCGTTGCGCAAAAATGCCGAGGGCATCTGGTTGAACAAAAACAGCGGGAACACATACCGGATCGGCTCCATATACCTCTCCGCCAGCGCCAGCATGGACGCACCCGCCCCGAAAAAAGTCAGTACAGGGCCCTGAAAAACCAGCAGTCCGCCCCAGGCCGGAACGGCCAGCACCGCCGCGCCGATGACTGCCGCCGTGAAGTACTGGTTCTCCCTGCCGTCGCTCCTCTCGTTTCCGCCGCGCATAGCGCTGAAGAGTACGCTGCCGCCTATGCCCATCAGCAGTCCCAGGCTGTATATGATGTTCCAGACCGGCGCGACCACCGCCAGCGCCGCCATTCCCTGGCCCATGGTACTGTCCCACCATAGCCATGTCCACGGTGGAGTACACGGACGTGATCATGGCGCTGCCAAAGGCCGCCGCCAGGTATTTGCAGTACACAGGCCTGATCTTTCCGTTGAGAAAATCCATTTTGCATTCCTCCTGATCCATGAAAAAAGCCGGATAAGAAACAGGCATCTCAGTCTGTCTCTTATCCGGCTGTTGTTTCTCCGAGCAACTTGCCCTCCGAGCGATCGCTGCGTATTATAGCATAGCGCCGCCTGCATGTCATGCCCTCCGACCCTGCTGCCTTTGGCAGGGAAAAATGTGGCTGCTGCCATACTTTTTTCTTATCGGCAGGATCCTGGATATCTCCTCTTAATAAATCACGCCGTACTTTCTGCTCAGCGCCGCCAGCTCCGTCTGCGGGATCCCTCCCTCATACAGTGCCCGGCCCTGATAGACCCGCAGAGCCGCCTCCAATATCTCCGCCTCCTCACACACCAGGCACAGGGGCTTGCAGATCATGTATTGGCAGTCTGCCAGAGCCTCCACATCCTCCAGTGAGTTCAGGCGCACCGCCGCCATGGGGGCCGCATCCTCCATTGTCTCGGCCAGGTCGTCCTCCAGATCCTCCGTCACCGTCAGCACCTGTCCACATCTGGCGTCGGCAGGCAGATAGCACGTCTCCTTTTCCGTGGCTGCCGGCAGCAGGTCTGCGTGTTTCGGTGCCGGTGGTATGATCTCAGCCCCCTCCAGCGCCTGGTGCAATGCCGCGATGTGCCCCGCATCGGTTCCGCAGCAGCCGCCGAACACGGCCACTCCCGCCTGCAAAAATTCCGGCACCTGTGCCACAAACTCCTCCGGTGGGCAGTGGTAGACCGCCTTGCCGTTGATGATCTGCGGCATCCCCGCGTTGGGCTTTGCAATAAGGGGCACCCGTGCATACTCCCGCAGTCTTTTCAGCTGCGGCAGCATCTCCTTCGGCCCCGCCGAGCAGTTCAGTCCGAACGCGTCGATGCCCATACCCTGCAGCACCGTCAGCGCCGCCGTTATGTCTGTCCCGGAGATGCTCCTTCCCTTTTCGTCGCAGGTGAAGGTCACAAAAATGGGCTTATCACTGACGCTTCGCACCGCCAGCACCGCCGCCCTCGCGTCGGACAGGGTCATCATCGTCTCGATCACATACAGGTCAACGCCTGCCTGCTCCAGCCCTTCCACCTGCTCGGCGTAAATGTCCACCAGTTCCCGAAAGGATGCCTCCCCCAGCGGCGCCAGAAACAGCCCCGTCGGCGACATATCCCCCGCCACAAAGGCCTTTCCCTCCGCCGCCTTTTTCGACAGCTCCGCCAGACGGCGGTTACACTCCGCCGTTTTGTTGAAGATGCCGTGCTCCTCCAGCTTTCTGCGGTTTCCGCCGAAGGTAGGGGCATACAGCACTCCGCTCCCGGCGCGCACATAGCCCTTCTGTATCTCCGTGATGACCTGCGGGTGCTCCATCACCCATTGCTCGGCGCTCATGTTGCCCAGGAAGCCCCGTTTCTGCAGCTCTGTACCGGTGGCTCCGTCCAGGATCAGCGGGAATTGAATCTGCATGGTCATTCCTCCGTTTCGTCAAAATATCCTATCATCCGGCACAGGCAGGAATATCCCCCTGCCGTATATCCGTTCCTTTTTCGTCACTTTCCCCTACGGCGCTTGGCGAAGGCATCCTTCTTCCGCTGGGACATTTTCCCCTTCTGTCCCGGCGTATCCTCCCGCCTTCTCCGTCCGGGGGCGCTCTCCGGCCGCTCCGGCCGCCGGGGTCTGTCCTTCCCCTCCGGGCGCCTTTTCCCCGGCTCCTCCGCCTTTTTGCCGAAATATTTCTCCCCCTTCTGGGGACGGATGAGGCACCTGTCCTCATAGCCGATGAGGTCTGTCCGCTCCGCCTTTTCCAGCGCCTCTATGACCAGGGGCCGCAGATCCTTGCGCCCCCACTGGAGCAGCGCCCGCTGCAATGCCTTCTCGTGGGGACTCCGGGCCACATAGACCTCCGTCATGTCCCGCGGGTCAATGCCCGTATAGTACATGCAGGTAGAGAGAGTGCCGGGGGTAGGGTAAAAGTCCTGTACCTGCTCCGGCTGGTGCCCGGTCCTGTGCAGAAACTCCGCCAGGCGCACGCTGTCGGCAAGAGTGCAGCCCGGGTGGGAGGACATGAGATACGGCACCAGATACTGCTGCTTGTGGTCGGCCTCGTTGAGCTTCTGGTATTTGTGCCAGAACTTCTCAAACACGTCGAAATGGGGCTTGCCCATGTAGTCCAGCACTGAGGAAACACAGTGCTCCGGTGCCACCTTCAGCTGCCCGCTGATGTGGTGGGCCACCAGCTCCCGGAAGAAATCCTGATTCTTGTCCTGGAGCATGTAGTCATAGCGTATACCGCTGCGGACGAACACCTTTTTGATCCCCGGGAGCTTGCGCAGCCTCTGCAAAAGCTCCGTGTACTCCGATTCATCCGCGTCCAGATTCCTGCAGGGCTGGGGTGCCAGACAGCTGCGGTTTTTGCAGCACCCGTGCTTTTTCTGCCCGGGGCAGGAGGCGTGGCGGAAGTTGGCCGTGGGGCCGCCCACATCGTGGATATAGCCCTTGAACTGTGGATCCTTCGTGAGGATTTCCGCCTCCCGCAGAACGGACTCGATGCTCCGGGAGGTGACCATCCGCCCCTGGTGGAAGGTCAGCGCGCAGAAATTACACCCGCCGAAGCACCCCCGGTTGTGGGCGATGGAGAACCGCACCTCCTCAATGGCCGGCACAGGCTCTGTGTACATGGGGTGTACCTCCCGGGTGAAGGGCAGGTCATAGAGCCTGTCCAGCTCCTCCCGGGGCAGAGGCCGCTGGGGCGGGTTCACCACCAGGAACCGTCCCTCACAGGGCTGCACCACGCCCCGGCCCCGGATGGGGTCGTTCTCGTCGTACTGCAATTTGGTGGCCCTGGCATAGGTCCGCTTGTCCTCCCGCACCTCCTCATAAGAGGGCGATATCACCGGTCGGTAGATGCACTTCGCCGCGTCCTGGGCAATAAAAGCCGTCCCCCGGACGTCGGTAATGTCCCCCACCGGCACCTTTTTAGAGAGTCTGCGTGCGATTTCCTTGGTCGCCGTCTCCCCCATGCCGTATACCAGCAGATCTGCCGGCGCGTCATAGAGGATGGGCCGGCGCACCTTGTCGTCCCAGTAGTCGTAGTGGGCAAAGCGCCGCAGGGATGCCTCCAGCCCGCCGATGATGATAGCCGTACCGCTGCCGAAGGCCTCCCTGGCCCGGTTGGCGTACACAATGGTGGGCCGGTCGGGCCGCAGGCCCATTTTGCCCCCGGGGGAATAGAGATCCTTCTCCCGCCGCCGCTTGGCAACGGTGTAGTGGGCCACCATGCTGTCCAGATTCCCCCCGCCGATGAACACGCCGTACCGGGGCTTACCCATCCGGGCAAAGGCCGTGCAGTCGTGCCAGTCCGGCTGAGCGAGCACTGCCACCCGGTAGCCCTCCGCCTCCAGAAGTCTGGCAATGAGGGTGCTGCCGAAGCTGGGATGGTCGATGTAAGCGTCCGCCGTCACCACCAGGAAGTCGTAGTAGTACCAGTCCCGATCGTGCATTTCCTCCCGGCTCACCGGCAGAAATTCCGTTCCCCTCATGCCCTCTCTCCGTATCCTATGTAGAGATCCATCACCCCATCCGGCTGTTTTTCAAACCCATAGTGCCGGAAGAAGCTCTCCGTTTTCTCGTCCGGGCACCGCAGGCGGATGTGCTCCGCCCCCCGGGCACGGTAATACTGCACCGCCTGCCCCAGGGGCCCAATACCCCGGTTCAGCCCCCGCCAGGTGGGCAGCAGCCCGTAGTAGCCGATCCAGCCCACACCCGGCTCCTTCTGGGGCAGCAGCTGCACGCCGCCTGCCAGCTCCTCCCCGTGCAGCACGGCGATGGTCTCCCCCTCCGGGCCTATACCCAGGGTCTTCCGCTGTTCCGGCGTCATGGGCTTATAATACATGTCGCTCTCCAGCATCCGCTCGTCCTTCCACCATTTCTGCTTGGCGAAGGTGGACAGGTGCGCGTCAATGAGGTGGTGGTTGTCATCCCGATAGAGCACGGCGAAGCCGTCCTCGTCATATTCCAGCAGAGAGATGGCCGTGTTGTCCCCGTGAGGGGTGCTGCCCAGCTCACTGAGGGGCCTGCCCTCCAGAGTGCCCAGCACCATCCGCAGCGCCGCCCCGTGGCTGAACACCGCCACTGTCTTACCGTCGTTTTCCTGGGCAATCCTTGTCAGCGTCGGGATAAACCGATCCAGCACCTGCCGGGCAGTCTCGCCGCCGGGCACCTGCCATCTATCCAGATGACGGTTGAAGTCCACGATGCGCTCCTCATCCTCCATGCGCAGCTGCTGCCAGGTGCAGCCTTCCCAGACGCCCATGTTCACCTCCCGCAGATTCGGGTCGGTGTGCAGCGTCAGCCCCTTGGGCAGATACACGGCCTTCGCCGTGGTGCGGGTGCGAAAGAGATCGCTGCTGTAAACCGCGTCGATGTGTATATGCTCAAACCGCCGCTGCAGGGCCGCGATCTGCTTGTAGCCCCGGGCGGTGATGAGTCCGTTGTAGTGCCCGTGGGCAATGCGGTAGAGGTTGCCCTCCGCCTCCGCATGGCGCACCAAATAGATCCGTGTCATAGCTTTTCTCCTCACAGTACCTGAATGATCTTTTTCATGTCTGCCACCGCCGCATCTATAGCGGCGGCCGTATCCGGCGCATACTGTATCTCTCCGTCCGCCACCAGGGCCCCCCGGCCGAATTCGTCAAAGGCCGGGTAGGCGTTCTCCCCGTCGCAGCAGGAGAGCACCAGGAAGGTGTCCTTCATCCGCCTGCGCAGGTCCTTGATGTCCAGGCTGTAGCCCGTTTCCATCATGCAGGCGGCGCCGAACCGTGCCATCTGCTCCCCGGCTGCCAGAAAGACCTGCCTGTCCCCCGCCATGAGATTCTGCACCGAGGCAACCCCTGCCTCCTTTGTGCGCAGCACGGCAATGACCAGCTTATCCTCCGCCGCCCGGCAGCTTTCCGCCCCGCCATAGGGCAGGATGGTCACAGCGTCGGCGTTGACGCCCCCCTGCAGCCATGGCTCCGTCCCGGCACACCGTGCGTCCACAATGGTATATAGTCCCTGATTTTTGGCCATATTCACCAGGTTGCTCAGCACGTCCATGCCCATAAACCCCTGGGCGAGATATGGCTCCGCCCGCAGCATCACCGCCGGCAGCTTTCCTGCCGCCTGGGCGATGGTCTGGCTGCCGTGAAAGCGCAGAGCCTCGGCGTGGGCCATGGGGCAGTCGCCGTACATATCGGTAAAATTCTTCAAAAACTTCTGATCCAGCCGGTCCTCCCTGGGATCCAGCAGCAGTGCCACCGGGGTCTTGCACCGGCGGATGCTCTCCTGCAAACGCGCAACAGACATAGCATACTCCTTTTCCTTGGTTCACGTTTTTTGTTATTATACGCCGGCAGGGGAAATTTGGCAACCACCGACCCGTTTTTTTCCCGCAAAGCGGGAGATACTAACCCCGTGGACAAAGGAGTGAGGTAACGATGTGTAAAAGTCCTTTTCTGTGGGGCATGGCCGCCGGGATCATGGTGGGTGTCACCGCAGAGCTGATCGTCTGCCCCCGTCCCAAGTGCCGGAAAACCGCTGTAGGCCAAGCCATGCAGCGGATGGGTAACGCACTGGACACTGTGATGGTGGCAGTAGCCAAGAAGATGGACTGACGGCAGCATACAGGGAGGATGCTTTTGAATGAAGTATCCTCCCTGTAATTTCTTTCATTTTTTGCGTTTTATGTATTGACAAGTTCCAAAATTTTGGTATAATTATCTTTGCTGTTCGCAGCAAAATGAATATGCAGTGGTATCGAAGAGGTCATAACGAGCACGACTGGAAATCGTGTTGTCGTCA
>URSX01000074.1 GCA_900550615.1 uncultured Eubacteriales bacterium | reverse complement strand
CAGTGACCCCCTGCTTGTAAGGCAGGTGCTCTAACCAGCTGAGCTATGCTCCCGCTTTTAGCCGTTTCACTCGTAACGACAGGGTTTATTATACCGAAAAGCGGCACTGTTGTCAACACCAAAAATCATTTTTTGCCAATTATTTTTTTGCCTCCAAACTATCAATTAGCTCTTGCAGCTCCGGCCCATCAAACTCGTACACCGCATCGCAGAACTGGCAGGTCATCTTGCAGGAGCCCCGCTCCCGAAGGATGCTCTTCAGCTCCTCCGGCCCCAGGGAAATGAGCGCCCGCTCCACCCGCTCGCGGCTGCAATAGCACTTATACTCCACCGGGTCGGACTCCAGAATCTTCACATCAAAGTCGGACAAAACGGTTTTCAGCAGGCGCTCCGGGTCCGGGTCCTTGTCCAGGATGGCGGACACATTCCCCGCCGCCAGCACGCCACCCTCCACCTTGGTGATGGTGTCCTCGTCGGCCCCGGGCATCAGCTGAATGAGATATCCCCCGGCGGCCCGGACGCTCTGGTCCCGCTCAATGAGCACCCCCAGCCCGCAGGCCGTGGGAATCTGCTCCGACTCCACAAAATAGCTGGCGATGTCCTCGGCGATCTCGCCGCCCAGCAGATCCACGGTGCCCACATACGGCTCCTTCATGTTCAGGTCCTTGATGACGGTCATGGTGCCGCCCTCAGCGCCCACCGCCGTGCCCACATCCAGCTTGCCGTCTGGCCGCAGAGGCAGGTCTACCTGGGGGTTGGCCACGTAGCCCCGGACATTCCCCGCCGGGTCGGACACGGCCAGGATAGTGCCCAAGGGACCGGTGCCCTTGATCTGCAAGGTAAGGCTGGCGCCCTGGCCCTTCAAGGCGTTGCCCATCATAGCGCAGCCGGCCAGGGTGCGGCCCAGGGCCGCCGTGGCCACCGGCAGGGTCTTGTGGATCTGCCGGGCGCGCTCGGTAAGATCGCGGCTGCTGATGGCCGCCGCCTGCACCATGCCATCGGAGGTGATGGCTCTGACAATTCTATCGCTCATGGCTTGAAAATTCCTTCACTTATAATATAGTATGCGGTGGATCATACCACCCCGCCCAATCAGATCCCGTCAATCCCGCGTACAGCAGAAATAAACCCGCTGCTCGCCGTCCTTGGGCCCACGCAGGCGGCAATCGCCGTACACGCGAATGTTTCCGAACCCAGCCTCCCGGAGCCAGCCGGTCAGTTCCTCGGGACTGTAGTACCGCTGGCGGTGCAGCTCCGTGCTGCGGCAGTAGCGGCCGTCCCCTTCCCGGCGGAACAGATCCACCCAGTACGAGCAGATGTTCCGCCGGAACTCCGTGCGCCAGACGCAGTAGGCGTTCTCCGTCTCGTCCAGATACACCTGGCCGTCCAGACCCCGGAATTTCGCCAGCGTATTCACGTCGAATATAAGCTGGCCGCCCGGGGCCACAAACAGGTGCAGCCGCCGGAAGGTCCGCTGCACATCGGCAGGCGAAGTAAGGTAGTTGAGGCTGTCCAGGCAGCAGATGGCGGCATCCACGGTGCCGTAGAGATCCAGCCTGGGCATGGACTGGTGCAGGAAGATGGGCGCAACGCCCGGTACGCTGCCGCTTTTCATCATAGCGGCGGCCAACATCTCCTCGGAGGCGTCCGCACCGATCATCTCATAGCCCCGGCCGGTGAGCAGCCATGTCATGGTGCCGGTGCCGCAGGCCAGATCCAGCACCGTGTGCACCGGGATGCAGCTGCGGGCAAAGAGCTTTTCCAGATAGTCCGCCCGCTTTTCGTAGCAAACGTCCCCGGTAAGCGCGTCATACGCTCCAGCCAGGCCCTCGTAAGCGTTCATTCCTTGCCGCTCTCCTTCATCTTCTCCAGAATGCTCTCATAGCCGCCGGCTCCGTTGAGCAGAGAGCGGTTCACCCGACTGATGGTGGCGCTGGAGGCGCCGGTGCGCTCCAGAATGTCGTTATAAATCATGCCGTCGTTGAGCAGCATGGCCACCTCAAAGCGCTGCTCCATGGAGCGCATCTCCGAAATGGTGCACAGATCCTGAAAGAAGTTGTAGCACTCCTCCTCGTTCTCCAGCTTCAAAATGGCCTTGTACAGCAGGTCGCTCTTCTGTTTGGTCGCGATTTTTGATTTTGCGGGATGCAGCATAGCACTCGCCCTCCTTGCGGCATACTTAATTTATTGTTATTTTACCATTTTAGTTCGTGAAAGTAAAGAGTCAGGTCTGACCAAATCGTAACGATTTTGTAAACTTTGCGAAATTCCCCTTTACCTGAGGATTTTTTTCCTGTAAGATAATACAGACAAAATTTCCCCGCAGGAATCGAGGCTTTACTATGAGTTTTTTCCAAAAGCTTGGCAACGCACTCTCCCGCTTCATGTACGGGCGCAACGGCGCCGACCAGCTGGGCTTGGCATCCATCCTCCTGCTGCTGATTCTGAACACCGTGAACCTGTTTGTGAAGTACAGCAGCCAAACCACCCACACCGTCCTCTCCACCATCGTTTTCCTGCTGATGGTCTGGACCCTGTTCCGCATGTTCTCCCGAAACTTGCCCAAGCGCCGCGGCGAAAACGCCTGGTTTTTAAATAAGATCGTCAACCCCATCCGCTACGGCTTCAAAAACCACCGGACCCGCCGCCTGGACAAGGAGCACAAGTACTTCACCTGTCCCAACTGCCGCGCGGTGTGCCGCGTACCCCGGGGCAAGGGCAAGATCATCATCACCTGTCCCAAGTGCGGCACCGCCATCCACGGCAAAAGCTGAAATTCCCGTCTATTTCCCCAAGCAGCCTGTCGGCCCTCACCTATCCGGTGAGGGCCGTTTTTTTGCGGTTCGGGCTTGCAAACAAGTGTTCTATCATGTACAATAGAGATAAAGCCGCAGAGAAAGGAGGGTTCGCCATGCCGGATGAAAAGGTTTATATCGCCATCGATCTCAAGTCCTTTTACGCCTCGGCGGAGTGCGTGTCCCGGGGGCTGGATCCTCTGCGCACCAATCTGGTGGTGGCCGATCCCACCCGGACGGAGAAGACCATCTGCCTGGCCGTTTCCCCCTCTCTGAAGGCCTACGGCATCTCCGGCCGGGCCAGGCTGTTTGAGGTGGTGCAGAAGGTGGCCGCTGTGAACGAGGCGCGCCAGCGGGCCTACCCGCAGCACAAGCTGTATGTCCGGGAGTATGATGAACAGCTCATCCGCTCAGATCCCTCCCTGGCGCTGGATTACATCGTCGCTCCGCCGCGGATGGCCTACTACATGGAGCTGTCGACCCGCATCTATCAGCTCTACCTGCAATATGTCGCGCCGGAGGACATCCATGTGTACTCCATCGATGAGGTGTTCATTGATGCTACCCGGTATCTGGCCCTGTATAATACCGATGCCCGGGGCTTTGCCCGACGGCTCATGTCGGCGGTGCTGCGGGAGACCGGGATCACCGCCACGGCGGGCATCGGACCCAACCTGTTTCTGTGCAAGGTGGCCATGGACGTGGGTGCCAAGCACATCCAGCCGGATAAAAACGGCGTGCGCATCGCCCAGCTCACCGAGCAGAGCTTCCGGGAGCTGCTGTGGGGCCACCGCCCCCTGACGGACTTCTGGCGGGTGGGCAAGGGCTATGCCAAAAAGCTGGAGGCCAACGGCATGTTCACCCTGGGCGACGTGGCCCGCCGCTCCCTGACGGACGAGGAGCTGCTGTACCGCCTCTTCGGCGTAAACGCCGAGCTGCTCATCGACCACGCCTGGGGCTGGGAACCGGTGACCCTGGCAGACATCAAGGCCTACCGCCCGGAGAAATGCTCCCTGGGGGCGGGGCAGGTGCTCTCCTGTGCCTATCCGGCCTCAAAGGCCCGCATCGTAGTGCGGGAGATGGCGGATGCCCTGGCCCTGGAGCTGGTAGGCAAGCGGCTGGTAGCGGAGCAGCTGGTGCTCACGGTGGGCTATGACCGGGCGGGCAGCACCGACGGCTATACCGGCCCCCGCACCACGGATCCCTATGGCCGCAGCATCCCCAAGCCGGCCCACGGCACGGAGCATCTCCCCTGCCCCACCGCCTCCTCCCGGTATATCATCGATGCCGCCATGGCCCTCTTTGACCGCATCGTGGATCAGCGTCTGCCGGTGCGGCGAATGAGCCTGGTGGCAGACCGGGTAACGGCGGAGGACTTGTCCGCCCGCCAGGCGCAGCCGGAGCAGCTGGATCTGTTCACGGATTACGCCGCCAAAAAGGAGCAGGAGGCAGCCCTGAAACGGGAAAAGAATCTTCAGCGGGCCGTGCTGGATATTAAAAATAAGTACGGCAAAAACGCTATTTTAAAGGGCATGAACTACGAAGAGGGGGCCACCGCCGCCCAGCGCAATCGCCAGATCGGCGGCCACAAGGCCTGAGAAAGGAGACGCCATGGGCGCTTATGACGACATTCTGCATCTGCCCCACCACCGCTCGGAAACGCATGCGCCCATGTCCATGCGGGAGCGGGCGGCGCAGTTTTCCTCCTTCCGGGCGCTGACAGGGTACGAGGCCGCCATCGGCGAGGCCGGACGGCTTACAGATCGCCGCGCCCAGCGCAACGAGGAGCTGCAGCAGAAGCTGAACGAAACGCTGCTGCATCTGGAAACGCAGCTGCGGGAAAAGCCCCGGGTCACCGTCACCTATTTCCGTCCGGATCCCCGGAAGGAGGGCGGCGCGTATCTCCGGCGCACCGGCCCCCTCCGCGCCATTGACCGGGTGGGGCGCAGGCTGGTGTTTGCGGATAACTGGGCCGTGGCCCTGGATGATGTATATGATATCCGCACAGAGCCAACCGCATAATTACAAGCAACCCCCCTGTCCCGGCAGTCCGGGTCGTAGGACGGGTGGATGCTCCCCTCTTCTTGGCACTGGTTCACCAGCCGGCGCAGGAGGTGGAAATATACGCGCGTATCATTCTTTTTCAGCACCGTCTGCTCCGGGTAACGCAGGCCGTGGATAAACGCCTTGTACAACACCTCATCCCGAACGCTGATCTCCAAGGCCTTCCCAACAAAGTCCAGCAGTTTTTCCCTGGCAGGCGTATCCCCGTCAGACAAATATTCCTGTTCCATCTCTGCATAGGCCCGGTCTACCATCTGCGTCACCTGGATAGCCAGCTCGTCCTTGCTCTTGAAGTAGTGATAAATATTGCCCACGGAGCAGCCCACCGCTTGGATAATCTCCTCCACAGACACGTGTTTTCAAAACCCTCCCGGCCAAACAGGCTCAGCGCTGTATTCTGAATCTTTGCCCGCATTTCCAGCGCCTGCCGCTTTCTGGGGGTCATTTCTTTTTTCATAAGATAGTCATCCCCGTTCTTGCTAGTATTTTGTTCACCATACCCACCCTATGGCGAAAAAGTCAAGCAACGACCGCTTTACATATCAGAAATATTGCCCGAGGCACTGGCATTTCCCTCTTCATGCGTGTATAATGGGGATACTTCATCACCGAAAGGGGCGCTATCCCATGGAAGACACACGCAGTTTTGGCTATCTATGCCCCCACTGCAAAAAGCCCGTGCTGGCCAGTCGGAGCCGCTTCACCCTGTCTGCCGCCGCCGTGCGGATCGAATGCGAATGCGAAAAATCCGAGCTGCGGGCGGAGACGGACGGCCTGCGTTTCCGCCTGTGGGTTCCCTGCGGCCTGTGCGGCGAAACGCACCAGGCGGAGCTCAGCAATGAGGCCATGCTGGACGGCCGCGGCGTGGGCCTGGCCTGCCCGAAGACCCGGCAGCTGTGCTGCTACATCGGCCAGGAGGCCCAGGTGGAAAAGGCCATGCAGGAGCTGGAGCTGCGGGCGGAAAAGGACCGCTGCGAAACGCCGGAGGCATTTACCGATAACGTCATCATGTACGAGGTCCTCTCGGAGCTGAAGGACATCGCCGCCCGGGGCGGCATCAGCTGCACCTGCGGCTGCCGGGAATACTCCATCGCTGTGCACCGGGACTCGGTGGATCTGATCTGCAAAAACTGCGGCGGCAGGCTCCGTCTCCCCGCCGCCACGGACGAGGATCTGGACCGCCTGTGCTGTCAGATGAAGCTGTGCATCCACGGCGTGTAAAACCGGCGAAAAATTTCACACCTGTAGTCCACGAGACCTTATTTTGCTTTGACCACACTTTAGAGAGGGAGAAAATGCTATGATCGACTTGCTTGCCCGAATATTCATCCATCGCCGGGATTCTCTGTCCCCCAGCGCCCTGCGGCAGGCCTACGGCCAGCTGTGCGGCGCGGTGGGCATCTGCCTGAACCTGCTGCTTTTCGCTGTGAAATTCTTCGCCGGCACGTTTAGCGGCTCCATCGCCATCACCGCCGACGCTTTCAATAACCTCTCCGATGCCGGCTCCTCCGTGATCACCCTTCTGGGCTTCCGCCTGGCCGGGCGCAAGCCCGACCCGGAGCACCCCTTCGGCCATGGCCGCATGGAGTATATCTCCGGCCTGGTGGTGGCGGGGCTGATCCTGCTCATGGGCGTGGAGCTGGCCAAGTCCTCCCTGGAGAAAATCCTGCACCCGGAGGCAGTAGCCTCCTCTCCGCTGGTGCTGGGGATACTGGCCCTGTCCGTAGCAGTGAAGCTGTACATGTATTTTTATAACCGCTCCATTGGGAAAAAGATCAAGTCCGCCGCCATGAGCGCTACGGCTACGGACAGTCTCTCTGATGCCGTGTCCACCACCGCCGTGCTGGCAGCCACCCTGGTGGGGCAGCTCACAAGTCTCCATATCGATGGCTGGGTGGGCATGCTGGTGGCGCTGTTCATTCTGTTTTCCGCCTACAAGTCCGCCAAGGAGACCCTCTCCCCCCTGCTGGGCCAGACCCCTGAACCGGAATTTGTGGAGCAGATCCAGCAGATCGTCCGCTCCTATCCCCAGGTGCAGAACATCCACGACCTAGTGGTGCACGACTACGGCCCCGGCCGGGTGATGATCTCCCTCCACGCCGAGGTTCCGGCAAACGGCGACCTGCTGCAGCTCCACGATGTCATCGATAACGTGGAGCACCGGCTGCAAAAGGAGCTGGGCTGCTCGGCGGTGATCCATATGGATCCCATCGTCACGGACGACGAGCACACCACCGCCCTGCGCACAGCCGTGGCGGAAAAGGTGCAGACCATCGATCCCCGGCTCACCATCCACGACTTCCGTACCGTCCCC
Source organism: uncultured Eubacteriales bacterium (assembly GCA_900550615.1). Lineage (GTDB taxonomy): Bacteria > Bacillota > Clostridia > Oscillospirales > Oscillospiraceae > Vescimonas. Next base: position 1,293 of record URSX01000074.1, on the reverse strand, counting down.
GGCCCCACCCACACAAATCTCATTTTTGACGTGGTGGTGCCCTACGATGTAAAACTGACCGATGAGCAGGTGCGCCAACAGGTAGGCCAGCTGGTAAAGCAGATAGCCGGGAATTATTTTGCTGTGGTGCAGATCGACCACAGCTACATCCTGTAAGAAAACGGCCCCGACCTCACGGCCGGGGGTAGCTGTTACTGGCGAAAAATCTTCGATTTTTCCGTCAAAAAGATCGCAGTCTGCTGCGCGCATAATTTTTACACTTATGGTGTAAAAATTCCACACCTGCAGCCTGAGAGGTATTTTTCCCCACGCACAGGTCGCGGTGAAAAATGTTTTAAATTTTTTTCGCCTGCTGGCGCAAACTCTGCGCTGCTTTTTGACATGCTGAGCTGCCTCCGACTGCATGCCCGGCCCCTTGCAAAAATCACTCCCAATCCTTCCAAATCTCCGGGCAATAGCCCACGGTGGCCTGCTTGCCGTTTCGTACAATGGGGGCCCTGAGCACTGCCGGGCAGTCGGCAATGCGGGTGTCCACCGCCTGGGGCGGCACATACTGCAATCCCAGATCCTCGTAGGCATCGCACTGTGTGTCCACCAGCGTCTCAAAGCCCACCGCCGCCTTCACGCTGCGGTACTCCCCCAGAGACAGGCCCTTGTCATAGAGATCGATATACTGGAACTTGATGCGGCGCTCCTTGAACCATCGCTCCGCCTTCTTGCTGTCGTTGTTCTTCTTGGAGCCAAAGATCTGAATATTCATAGAAACACTCCTTATTAAAATATCAAAAACGGAGGAAGCAAATATGACCGAAGCCATTATGCAGCTGAAAAAGCTGGTAGACGAGAGCGAAAATATCGTGTTCTTTGGCGGTGCCGGAGTCAGCACGGAATCCGGCATCAAGGATTTCCGCAGCGTGGACGGCCTGTACCATCAGAAGTTCAAATACCCGCCGGAAACCATGCTCAGCCACACCTTTTTCGAGACGCATATGGAGGAGTTTTACGACTTCTACCGGGCCAAAATGCTGGCTCTGGACGCGCAGCCCAATGCCGCCCACCGGAAGCTGGCCCAGTGGGAGCGGGAGGGCAGACTGAAAGCCGTCATCACCCAGAACATCGACGGCCTGCACCAAAAGGCCGGAAGCCGTGAGGTGCTGGAGCTCCACGGCAGCGTCCTGCGCAACTATTGCCGCCGCTGCGGCAAATTCTACGGTGTGGAGACCATCGCCCATTCCACCGGCATCCCCCGCTGCACCTGCGGCGGCGTCATTAAGCCTGATGTGGTGCTCTACG
>URSX01000073.1 GCA_900550615.1 uncultured Eubacteriales bacterium | reverse complement strand
GTAGACATTCCAGAAGGCCTCGCGGGTCAGGTTTTCAACATTGCGATAGTCATCTTTGGTTTCCAAACGAATGGTGATCTTCTTTTCTGACATGGCGTTTCTCCTTATCTCTTGTCAATAATTTTGTCGATCAGCCCGTAAGCAAGGGCTTCCTGCGCCGACATGTAGTTGTCGCGCTCCGTATCGGCGGCAACCTGTGCAAAGGTTTTTCCCGTATTCTCGGAAAGAATGCGGGTCAGCCGCTGTTTGGTTTTCTGCATTTGTTCGGTCACGATCTGAATATCCGTGACCGGGCCGTGTACGCCGTTCCCAGCGATCAGCGGCTGGTGGATCATGTTTTCCGCATTCGGCAGTGCGATCCGCTTGCCCTTTGCGCCGCCTGCTAACAGGAAAGCGCCGAAGCTCGCGGCCAGACCGATGCAGATGGTGGACACGTCGCACTTGAGATACTGCATGGTGTCGTAAATCGCAAACCCGGCCGTGACCGAGCCTCCGGGGCTGTTGATGTAGAACTGAATATCCTTGTCTGGGTCTTGTGCTTCCAGAAACAGCATCTGCTCGACGATGGAACTGGCGGATGCGTCCGTTACTTCCTCACCGAGAAAAACAATTCGGTCGGAGAGGAGCCGGGAAAAAATGTCGTAGCTACGTTCGCCGCGACTGGTTTGTTCGATCACATAGGGAATGATGCTCATATATGTTTACTCCTTGATTTCTTTTGGTTTCATACAAAACAGGTGAATGCCAAGCGCCGCATTGAAGCCTGTTGCAGCAAACACGCTGAAACGCTCGACCACGCCGAAATACTCGGCAGGGACGATTTTCATACCCATTGCGCCCACAAGCATCATGGCCAATGCGACAGCGGCGCAGACACCATAAGAACGACAGTTTTTGCTCTTGGCTCCTGCGACGATGATCATGGTCAGTGATACGATGGACAGCAGCACCACCAAAGCGGTTGTGACCATGTGCATCACATCCTGAAAGGCCCCGGCATAGCCGCTGCTACTGAGCGGGAACATCCGATACCCGACCGCCGAGATCCACTCCATGATGGCGAACAGATAAATGCCCGAACGGAGCAGCTTGGTTTTCTGTCCTTGGATGCCGATACAGACGACGGTCGCGCAAACGACCTCGCACGCATTGTAAAGGGCGCTCAGCTGATTCCAGAGTGCCAGCGATGGCGCATTGGCGGCACTCAGGTCGCTGACAGCCTGTGCCATCCAGTTATAGCCGGGATAGGTCAGCGGCGCAAACACGACCGCCGCCGTGTACGAAAGAAAGCTGACAACGCCCAGCAGCCCTAATTTTTGAGTCAAAGATCGCTTCATTTTATCGCTCCCTGTGCTTATCAAGTTTGGCTTTCCCAAAAGCACCGATAGGGCTGAAAGCCTGCTGCCGCATAGAATTTCTGCGCCGACTCATTGAATGTCCAGACATCCAGTGTCACCTGATCAAAATCTCGATGTTTTGCTTGCGCTTTGCAAATGTCAGCAAAAGGATTGAATCGACACGGTGAGATGTGCCGCATGGGCAGCGCAAAGATCACAAGCCCGATCCACGAAAAGGATACCTTCAGATTCATAAAGCAACACCGGCTTTCACAGCAAATTCAGGCAGCTTTGCGGGCTTTCCATAAATGGCAATCAGCGCGCGGAACTCCCGGCGGAACGCCTCACGCAGCTCTGCCTCCGTCAGGTGCAGATGATCCGTATTGGCGAGAATCGCCAGTCCGTAGGTAAAGTAGATCATATCCTGATGAAAGCGGCGTGCGACGTCCTCCGCATATCCGAATTCATCGACGATCACGCCGATGACCTCCTGCATCAGAACATCGCTTTGATATGCCCCTGGCTGTTCGCCCTCCAGATAGAGCCAGCGGAACAGCTGCTTTTCCTCGGCAGCGAATTTGACGAAGCCCATGCCGTAGCTGCTGTAGCGGCTGTCGCTCCCCTCGTGGGCGCACAGAGAATCCCGCACGCGCTGTGTGTGCAGTTCGATCGCACGCTGCGTCAGCGCGGCCTTCAGTTCGTCCATGTTCTTGAATGAAAAGTAGATCGGCTGCGTGGAGCAGCCCAGTTTTTTGGCGACGCTGCGGGCGTTGATGGCAGAAAAACCGTCGTCACGCAATACCTCCACCGCAGCGTCGATGATCTGTTCCTTTGAAACTTTTCTGACTGCCGGCATAAGCACCATCCTTGTATAATAACACTGCGTTATATATAACGCAGTGTTATTATATCTTGTGGGACGTGATTTGTCAAGCAGCATGTTATTCTCCTGTTTCAATGGAGAAAACCCGGAAGTTCCACCCGGCATAGCTTGACACCGCCGCGGTAAAATGCTATAGTAACGACGGTCATCCCATGATCATAGAACATTCATTGTCCTATAAAGAATGCAGCACATGGGAGTTCAACACAAGGGAGGAATGTATAACATGAAACGAGTGATCGCACTGCTGCTGACGCTGGTCATGCTGCTGGGCCTGGTGCCCACGGCTCTGGCCGCCGAAGCCGCCGCCCCCGACGGGACCGTGGTGAAGGCGGAGGAGGTCAGCGGCACCCCCCGGCTGGACGCCATGGCGGAGAACGACTCTGCGGCGGAAACCACCCAGCCCACCGGGCATCAGCCCGATGATATGGTGACCATCCTCGTGGAGCTGGAGCGCGCTCCCGTGCTGGAGGGCTTTGCCGCGAAGAAAACGGCTTCCACCAGTTCTGCCGGTGCGGAGATCGCCGCCTATCTTGCCGGCGGCCGCGCGGAGAAACAGGATGCCGCCATTCGCCGGGATCAGAAAAAGGTCTTTGCCGAGATCCAGGCGGCCCAGCCCGCCGCTCTCCAGGCGGAGGGCACCTCCACTGCCGGCGCCCCTGAGCTGATGGAGCAGTGGACGGTGCTCTTTAACGGCATGGCCGTCCGCGCCCCCTATGGCATGCTGGATACCATCCGCAGTCTGAAGGGCGTGAAGTCCGCCCATGTGCAGCATGTTTACAGTCAGCCCACCTCTCCGGCCACCAATGCCGGTGTGGCAGGCTACAGCTATGACATGGTCCACCTGCAGGAGGTCTGGAACAAGGGCTACACCGGCAAGGGAATGCTGGTGGCCGTGGTGGATTCCGGCCTGGACATGGAGTATTCCAGCTGGTGGAGCGATGAGGAGGGCGCTAACGTCACCGGTCTGCGCCGGGTCCACGAGGCCTTCCGGGACGACTCCTTCTACTCCCAGCTCAGCAACAGCGACCTGCGCTATACCAAGGAGTCCCTGCTGGCCTTCCTGAACGGCCGCCAGCTCAATGCCAATAGGCTGAGCCCCGCCTCCAACGAGGCCATGTACAAGACCCGCAAGGTTCCCTTCGCCTTTGACTACGCCGGAGACGCCGACCCCTATACCGGCGAGATCATCAGCGGCGACGTCAACGTCCGCAACAGCGGCAGCAACCACGGCACCCACGTCTCCGGCACCGTGGCGGGCTTTGTCCAGAGCCAGGAGGGCGAGGTCCTCTTTTCCGGCGTAGCCCCCGATGCCCAGCTGATGATGATGAAGGTCTTTGCCGACGGCGGCAACTCCGGCGCCACGGAAAGCGCCATTCTCAACGCCCTGGAGGACGCCATGACCCTGGGCGCCGACGCCGTGAACCTGTCTCTGGGCTCCGACAACGGCTTTGCCTATGACGACACCGCCATCCACGGCGTTTATGCCCGGCTGGAGCAGGCCGGCGTCATCCTGATGACCGCCGCCGGCAACAGCGAAAACTCCCCCGCCCAGGGCAATGAGCGGGGCGGCCTGAACCTGGCGGAGGACCCGGATATCTCCATGATGTCCTCTCCCGCCGTCTACCCCTCCAACCTGGCGGTGGCCTCCATCAACAGCACCATCAACATGCAGAGTGTGCTGAGCTGGACCGACGCCCAGGGCCAGAGCCATACCGTGCCCTTCTCCGACCCCAACGAAGTGGCCATGAAGGGGAAGTTCCCCGAGAGCCAGAGCTTCGTTGTGTATGACGCGGGCTACGGCACCTACATGGACTACTACAACGCCGGATTCAGCAACGGCTACAACGGCGGCAAGACGGGTATTGCCCTGGTCAAGCGCGGCAGCGCAGACGGCAGCACCCTCTCCTTCGCCGACAAGATCAACAATGCCAGCAGCTTCTCCGGCACCAACTACATGGGCGAGAGCTACGGCGTGCTGGCTGTGCTGGTTTATGACAGCGACCCCGCCGCCACCACGCTTATCAACATGAACACGGACAACACCTCGCTGACCTCCGCCTTTATTTCCGGCGTGGACGGCGCGGCCATGATCGATGCGCTGAACGCCGGGCAAGAGGTCCGCATCACCGTTCACCAGCAGGACCAGCTGTCCGACTGGGAGGAGGGCGGCCAGATGTCCTCCTTCACCTCCTGGGGCAGCGGCTCCGGACTGGAGCTGAAGCCCGAGATCACCGCCCCCGGCGGCAACATCTGGTCCACCGTGATGGACAGCAGCTATGTGGAGGGCGCCGGGAAGTACGATGACTATACCGGGTCCTACAGTCTGATGAGCGGCACCTCCATGGCGACGCCCCATATGGCGGGCCTGGCCGCGCTGGTGGAGCAGTATGTCAAGTCCCAGCATCCCCAGCAGGACGCCGCCGCCAGCGCCGACCTGACCAACCATCTGCTGGTGAGCACCGCCGTGCCCCAGCAGGAGAACGGCGTATACGTCTCTCCCCGCCGCCAGGGCGCCGGCCTTGTGAACGCAGCCGCGGCCATTTCCACCCCTGCCTACATCGATGTGGACGGCAAGCTGGTGGGCAAGCTGGAGCTGGGCGACGATCCCGGCTGGAGCGGCAGCTATGATCTGGACTTCCGGGTGGAGAACCTGGGCAGCGACGCCCTGAGCTACAGCATGAAGGCCGTGCTTCTGCGGCCGGATACCGCAGAGCAGGACGGCAAGACCATGGTCCTTGCCAGCGATGTGCTGATCCGTGAGGTGGATCTGGGCAGCGTCAGCGTGCCCGCCGGCGGCACACAGGTCAGCCGGACCGTTTCCCTCACCGCTTCCGACATCGCCGCCATCCGCGACCTGTTCCCCAACGGCAGCTATGTGGAGGGCTTTGTGATCCTCACCGCCGCCGACGGCTCCGCGCCTCAGATCGGCATGCCCCTGCTGGCCTTCCTGGGCGACTGGACCTCTGCCCCCATCCTGGACCGCGCCAACTGGTTCGACGAGCCCCAGGACGGCGAAAACGTGATGAACAACGACTGTACCCTGGGCGTCAACGTGGTGGGCAGTACCATCCGCAGCGCCGGGGAAGTGGTGAACTTCCTGAACCTGGGCCAGAACATCTTTGATACCGACATTGCCGCCGAGAGCAAGCAGACAGTTTTCCACCAGGAGAACTTTGCCATCTCCCCGGACGGCAGCGGCTATTTCGACGCCATTGACGACCTTGAGCTCTATCAGCTGCGGGATGCCAAGCTCTTTGTCACCGAGGTCCGGAACAAGAACACCAACGAGCTCTATTTCCGCACCTTCAACACCTATGTGCCCCGCAGCGTCTATCAGGCCGGCTACGGCGTGGTCCTGCCCATGTCCCTTTACTACTTCACGGATGCCTGGGACGGAACGGACCTGAACGGCGACGTCCTGCCCAACGGCACCCAGTGCGTTTACACCATTACCGCCTATGGCGAGGGTGACTACGGCGACACCGTGGACAATGAGGAGCTGGGCCGCCCGGTGACGGACTTCGAGTCCTTCGTGGACGGCAAGGAGCCCACCTTCAACGGCCACAAAATGGACAAGACCGGCGACGTGCTCTCCTTCGACGTGCTGGTGGACACCCAGGCCCCCAAGCTGGAGAACAACGCCGTGACCTTCTATCAGAAGGATGGCCGCACCTATATGCAGGGCACCGTCTATGACGAGGACGGCTCCCTGGCCTCCGTGGCGGTCCACGCCCAGGTGAGCCGGACCTATACCGACTCCACCGGCCGGGAAATCACCGAGTACAACATCGATCTGCTGAATCCCCTGTATTCCCAGAGCATTTATGACGCCGATACCCACACCTTCACCTTCACCGCAGATGTGACGGAGTATCGCGGCAGCTACAACTGGACCGGCAACGTGTATCTCTCCTGCGGCGACTATGCGGCCAATGACCGCACCTATGCCATCAAGGTGGACGCCTCCCAGGGCCTGACCCTGCCCCAGACATCCGCCCGCCTGCACCCCGGCCAGAGCTTTGACCTCAGCGTGAACAACAACACCGGCTCCACGGCGCCCATCACCCGCACCTCCAGCAACCCCGAGGTGGCCACGGTGGATGAGTTCGGTCATGTGGTGGCTGTGGCTCCCGGCCAGGCCATCATCACCGTGTCCAACGGCACCTACTCCGCCCTGTGCGTCATAGCGGTGGAGGCATCCTCCACGGAGGTGAAGGACTTCAAGCTGTCCATGGACCACTTCTCCGGCCTGAAGCCCAACGGCGCCATCACCGTCCGGGTGGTGGACCTGCAGCCCGCCGATGTGGAGATCTATCAGAATCAGTGGCTGGTATATGAGGACGACGAGGACTGGGCGGGCCTGGTCAGCGTCTCCCAGAACAGCAGCGACGCGCTGGAGGGCCTTATCGACCTGAACTATCAGGCCTCCGCGGACAAGATCCCCTCCGGAACCGGCCATCTGGACGTCACCATCAACGGTGTTACCCGGACCATGACCTTTGACTGGGAGGACGTCTATCAGACCTCCGACCAGGAGGACCTGCAGTCCGACGCCTACTACAACGAGCAGACCTATTACGTCACCGCCGGTGAGACCGCCAGCCTCATCGCCCGGTACCGCCAGACCCACTCCTTCTCCGATGTGAAGCTGTACACGGCCCAGGGGTATGTTTCCGGCGGCAGCGACAATCCCACCACCGCCGCCACCGGCCTGGTGCTGGACGGCCCGGACTTTGTCCTCTCCGGCAGCGAGCCCTGGCGCGGCAGATTGGTGAACACCGAGGGCTATGCCCTGCCGGAGTCCATCCATGTGGTTTACCGCTATGATTACGGCTATGAGTATGAGCTGACGGAAAACGCCATGTACAATGGCTATACCTATGACCGTACCACCGGCGATATCGTCGTGTCCGCCCCCTACGGCTCCTCCACCACGGTGGTGATCCGGGCAGACGGCACGGAGAAGGCCGGTAATCCGGCGGGTGCCCTCTCCGGCGTCACCTATGACCGTCCCGACAGCACCTACGGTCCCTTCAACTGGACGGTGACGGAGGGCGGCGGCAAGCTGGAGACCGCCGAGGACGTCAACGTTAACGGCACCCGCAAGAACGTTGCCTATTACACCCCCTCGGAGCCCGGCGTCAGCTATCTGACCGCCACCACCAAGGACGGGCAGTATCATGTGAACTTCGCCGTGGTCTGCCTGCCGGTGCAGGCCAATACCCTGCGCCTGGATGATACCCGGGCCACCCTGCATCCCCTGGAGACTCTGGCGCTGAACGCGACGCTGACTCCTACCCCCACCCGGGCGGAGGACGCCGCGCTGACCTGGACCTCCTTCAACCCCGAGGTAGCCACCGTGGATGAAAACGGCGTTGTCACCGCCCACAAGCCCGGCTACGCTTACATCAAGGTGTCCACCGATATCAACACCAGCGTCACCGCCTACTGCGTGGTGGAGGTATTGCCTGGTCAGGGCTATACCGTGACTCTGGACGCCAACGGCGGCATGGTGAAGCCCGACTCCGTCAGCGTCCAGTACGGCATAGCTGTGGGCCAGCTGCCTGTGCCCGTCCGTGAGGGCTATACCTTCGACGGCTGGTATGACGAAAACGGTGCGCAGTACACCGAGGACACCATATATGCCATCGCCGGAGACGCCACCCTCACTGCCCGCTGGACCGCCAATATCTACGAGATCACCCTGGACGCCAACGGCGGCGTCACCGACGTGGCCCTGGTCCAGGTGACCTTCGGCCAGGCCGTGGGCGCCCTGCCCACACCTACCCGGGAGGGCTATGTGTTCCTGGGCTGGTTCGACGAGGTGGGCAGCCGCTATGATGCTTCCACCGTCTACAGCACAGCCGATGGTGTGACCCTCACCGCCCGCTGGGGTCAGGAGGACAGCACCTTCACCATTACCCTGAACGCCAATGGCGGCAAGGTGGAGCCCTCTGCTCTGGCGGTGGTATACGGTCAGGCTGTGGGCACCCTGCCCGTACCCACCCGGGAGGGCTATACCTTCGGCGGCTGGTACGACAAGGACGGCAACCGCTACGACGCCTCCAGCGTGTACAGCGTCAAGGGTGACACGACCCTGACGGCCCGCTGGATCGAAAACAGTGTCCAGACCGGCGACGGGTTCCCCATCTTCCTGCTGAGCGGCGCGATGATGGCGGCTGCCGCAGGCGCTGTGATGCTCCTGCTGAAGCGGCGGAAGCTCATGGGCGAATAAACAGACCGGAAGTGCTTCTGCACAGGCTGTTATAAAA
>URSX01000072.1 GCA_900550615.1 uncultured Eubacteriales bacterium | reverse complement strand
AAACGCTCACGGGCGTCGACCTCATCATCGACGACACGCCCGAGGCGATCACCGTTTCGTGCTTCGAGCCCGTGCGCCGCGAGGTCGCGCGTCTGGCGCTCGAAAAGCTCATCGCCGACGGCCGTATCCATCCCACGCACATCGAAGAGATGGTCAACAAGGCCCGCCGCGAGGTGGACGCCATCATCAAGTCCGAGGGTGAGCGCGCCGTGCTGGAGACCGGCATCCGCGGCCTGCATCCCGAGCTTGTCAAGATGCTCGGCCGCCTGCATTACCGCACGAGCTACGGCCAGAATGTGCTGCAGCACTCCATCGAGGTCTCGCATTTGGCCGGTATGATGGCCGCCGAGCTGGGCGCGGATGTTTACGCCGCCAAGCGCGCCGGTCTGCTGCACGATATCGGCAAGGCCGTCGACCACGAGATGGAGGGCACTCACATCCAGCTGGGTGTGGAGTTCTGCCGCAAGTATAAGGAAAAAGAGGATATCATCCACGCCATCCAGGCCCACCACGGCGACGTGGAGTGCAAGACTCTGGTTGCCTGTCTGGTGCAGGCGGCGGATGCCGTGTCCGCGGCCCGTCCTGGTGCCCGGCGCGAGAATCTGGAGAACTACATCAAGCGTCTGGAGAAGCTGGAGGAGATCACCAGCGACTATCCCGGCGTGGAGAAGAGCTATGCCATCCAGGCCGGCCGTGAGGTTCGCGTCATGGTGAAGCCCGAGCAGGTGTCCGAGGATCAGATGGTCATCCTGGCCCACGATCTGGCCCGCCGCATCGAGAACGAGCTGGAGTATCCCGGCCAGATCAAGGTTCATGTCCTGCGGGAGACCAAAGTGGTTGAATACGCCAAGTAATATCTACTGCAAAAAATACTGCGTGTATATAAATATACACGCAGTATTTTTGCGCGCGGCAGACCCAACAAAAAATTTTATTGCGCTGAAAAGATAATGTTTTATGCGCTTGCGTGTGGAAGACATTTTATATATAATAAGATGAATCAGTATGAAACGGAGGACGCACCATGGACTTTAAGGTGCTGGCCATCGGCGATATAACAGGTGAGAGGGGCGTGGACCATCTGCGGCGGCATCTGCGCGCCCTGAAAAAGGAGAAGTCCGTCGACTTTGTGGTGGCCAATGGGGAAAACGCCGCTGGTAACGGCCTGCTGCCGGCCCACGCGGAGGAGATCTTTGCCGCCGGGGCGGATGTCATCACTCTGGGCAACCACTCCTATGGCAAGACGCAGATCACCGGCTTTTTAGAGGAGAGCCCCTATATTCTCCGCCCTGCCAATTTTACCGGCCGGGCCCCGGGCCGGGGCTGGGCTGTGTACGACCTGGGCCGGGTGCAGGTGGGTGTGCTGAACCTCATTGGCCGCTGCGACCTGGATTTCAACGCCGAAAATCCCTTCACCACCGCTGACCGCCTCTTAAAATCTCCGGACAAGCCCACCTTTATATTAGTGGATTTCCACGCCCAGGCCACCAGCGAGAAGCTGGCCCTGTCGTACTATCTGGATGGCCGTGTCAGCGCCCTGTGGGGCACCCACACCCATGTGCCCACAGCCGATGAGCGCGTCTGTCCCAAGGGCACGGGCTATATCACCGACCTGGGCATGACCGGGCCCATAGAGTCCGTGCTGGGCATTCGCCCGGAGCAATCGGTGGAGTTTTTCCTGGGTGGTCTCCCGGGCCGGTACCAGACAGCCGGCGGCCCCTGCAAAATGCAGGGCGCTATCTTCACATTAGACAGCGGCACCGGCCTGTGCGCCGGGGTGGAGCGTATAGAAATACGGTAAGGAGGACAATATCATGTCAGTTGAAAAAGTAAGAGAGTACCTGCGGCCCTACGGCGTGGCCGACCGGATGCGGGAGTTTGATGTCTCCAGCGCCACGGTGGAGCTGGCGGCGGTGGCCGTAGGCGTGGAACCTGCCCGCATCGCCAAGACCCTGAGCTTCAAAGTGGACGAGACCCCCATCCTGATCGTGGCCGCCGGGGATGCTAAGGTGGATAACAGTAAGTATAAGCATTTTTTCCATACCAAGGCCAAGATGCTCACCCATGAGGAGGCCGTGGAACGTATCGGCCACGCCGTAGGCGGCGTGTGCCCCTTCGCCCTACCGTCGGATGTGAAGACCTATCTGGACGTGTCGCTGAAGCGGTTTGACACGGTGTTTCCCGCTGTGGGCAGCGCCGCCTCGGCCATCGAGCTCACCTGTGACGAGCTGCAGCGCTGCTGCGGCGATAACTTCGTGGAGTGGGTGGACGTGTGCAAGGGCTGGCAGGACGACCAGCCCCAGGCATGAAGCTCCTGCACGCCGCCGACCTGCATCTGGACAGTCCCTTTGCAGGTCTGGATGACCGGCAGGCGGCCCTCCTCCGGCAGGAGAGCCGGGACACCCTGGGCCGCTTGGTGGACTGGGCCAATGACCACGCCGCCGATGTGATGCTTCTGGCCGGCGATCTGTTCGATTCCGACCGTCTCTACAGCCAGACGGCCCGGACTCTGGCCCTGGCCCTGGGACGCTTCCGTGGCCGGATCTTCCTGGCCCCCGGCAATCACGACCCCTACGTCCCCGGCGGCGGCTACGACGCGGTGGACTGGCCGGAAAATGTGCATATTTTCACCTCCCGCACACCCCGGACGGTGCTCTTGCCGGAGCTGAACGCCTCCGTCACCGGTGCGGCTTTCACGTCCGCCCAGGAGCGGGAACCCTTTTCCGGCGCGGCCTTTGCCGGGAGCGACGCGCCCATTCGCCTGGGCGTGGTGCATGGGGAGGTCACCCGTGGGGAGAGCAAATACCGCCCCATCACCCCGGTGGAGATAGAAAAAACCGGCCTGACCTACCTGGCCCTGGGCCATGTCCACCGCTGCGGCGGCGTGCAGCGGGCCGGGGCGGTGGCCTACGCCTATCCCGGCTGTCTGCCCGGCCGGGGCTTTGACGAAACCGGGGACAAGGGCTTCCTGTTCGGAGAGGTGACGGCAGCCGGGGCCAATCTGGAGTTCATCCCCTTTGCCCGGCGGCGCTATCAGAGCGTCACCGCGGACATCACGGACCGGAACCCGGCGGAGGCTGTCCGCGAGGCGCTGGAGGGTGACTGCGGCCAGGACATCTGCCGGGTGCTGCTCACCGGGGCCCGGCGGGGGGATTTTTCCGTCACGGCTCTGGGCTTGGAGCTCTCCAGCCTGTGCGCCGCCCTCACCTTAACGGACGAGACCTACCCGGCCGAGGACGTATGGGCCCGCTGCGGGGAGGATTCCCTCCGGGGCCTGTTCCTCCAGGAGCTGCGCAGCCGGTACGATGCCTCGGACGAGGCCGGGAAAAAGCAGATCCTCCAGGCGGCACGCTTCGGCCTGGCGGCCCTGGATAACCGGGATATGTAAGGAGTAACCATGAAAAATATTCTGATGATCGGCACCGGCGGCACCATCGCCTCTGAGATGACCCCCGAGGGCCTGACCCCGGAGCTGAATACCCGGCAGCTGCTGGAGTTTATCCCCGACATCGGCAGGCTCTGCCATGTGGACTGTCTCCAGCTGTACAGTCTGGACAGCACCAATATCCAACCGGAAAACTGGCTGGGCGTGGTGGATACCCTGCGAAAAAATTACGATGCCTACGACGGCTTCGTCATCAGTCACGGCACCGACACCATGGCCTACACGGCGGCCGCCCTGAGCTATCTGGTCCAGGGCAGCGCCAAGCCCATCGTCCTCACCGGGGCCCAGAAGCCCATCTGGTTTGACGGCACAGATTCCAAGCGCAACCTGACGGATGCCTTCCTCTATGCCTGCCGGGGCTGCGGCGGGGTGCAGATCGTCTTTAACGGTAAGGTGATCCTGGGCACCCGGGCGAGAAAGACATTTTCCAAGAGCTTCCAGGCCTTTTCCAGCGTGAACTACCCGGATCTGGCGGTGCTGCAGGACGAGCGCCTGCTCCAGTATATCCGCACCGAGAGCCTGCCCCGCCCGGTCTTCTACGACACCCTCTGCGAAAATGTGGGCCTTCTGAAGCTGATCCCCGGCACCAAGCGGGAACTGGTGGAGTTCATGATGGAGCGCTACGACGGCATCGTGGTGGAGAGCTTCGGCGTAGGCGGCCTGCCGGAGTACCCGGGCCACGAGTTCTATCCCGTGGTGCGCCGGGCAGTGGAGCGGGGCAAGATCATTGTCATGACCACCCAGGTGCCCAATGAGGGCAGCGACCTGTCGGTGTATCATGTGGGCGGACACCTGAAGAGTACCCTGCACCTGCTGGAGGCCTTTGACATGACCACCGAGGCCGCCGTGTGCAAGCTCATGTGGATTCTGGGCCAGACTAAGGACTTTGACCGGGTGAAGGAGCTTTTCAGCCGCCCGATAGCCTGGGACGTCCTCACCCAGAGCTGAAAAAACAGACGGTAAATCCGCCTGTTTTTTAATATATGACTAAAAAACGAATTGCGGTCACAGGAAAAAGGTGGTATACTGAAAAATACAGGGGATATGGGCGAAAGCGGCCCTCCTGCATCACGCTTTTCCGGGAAAGGAGTTCCCGCCCAAAAGAATGCGTCCATGACGCACGAAAAAAGGAGAATGCATGTGAAAAAGAAGTTGTTGACCCTGGCAATTGCGCTGACGGCGGTCATAGCGGCCGCTCTGTTCTGTCAGCAGACCGCCTATGCGGCGGACACCGTTACCCTGGCCATGGAGGGCACGTTTGATTACAAACAGGCCCAGGCTGTTTTGAAGGAAGTAAACAAGGAGCGTGCCAAGGCGGGTGTCAAAACCCTGACCATGGACACCACGCTGCTGAACGCCTCCATGCAGCGGGCGGTGGAGCTGTCCGCCTACTATTCCCACACCCGGCCCAACGGCACCCGCTGCTTCACCGTCCTGGGCAAGAATTCCGCCCGGACCGCCGGCGAAAATATTGCCCTCGGCCAGTCGGACTATACGGCTGTCATGAACGCCTGGATGAACTCTCCGGGCCACCGTGCCAACATTCTCAATTCCAGTTATTCCAGCATGGGCGTGGGCTGCTTCTCTCAGCCTGACGGGACCATCTACTGGGTGCAGTTGTTCTGGAGCAATAAGGGCAATGTCTCCACCTTCGACCAGCAGGTGAAGGACATCGGCCATGTGCAGATCCTGCCCAGCAACCTGCGCATCAACATCAAGGGTACCCTTCCCTACGCCATGCACCCCGGCGATACCTATAAGATTCCCCTGATCCAGGAGAATACCGGCGATCGGATGAGCGATTGCAACGCAGGCTATCATGCCATTCTCCATCCCTCCACATTTACCTTCACCTCCTCGGACACCTCTGCCCTGAAGGTCAGCAGCAAGGGCGCCGTCACATCCATAGGCCCCGGCACCGCCAAGATCTCCTTCACTACGGGCAATGGCGGCATTAAAAAGACCTACTATTTCAATCTCAATTCCACCCCTGCCGCGCCGGTGGTCAAGGGGTCCATCAATTCGGATGGGCAGAACATCCTCACCTGGGACCCGGTGCCCGGTGCCACAGGCTATAATGTCTACCGTCTGATGGACGACCAGTACACCTCCGCCCGTGAGTTCCCGAAGTTCAATAAGGATCCCATCACCATTACCAGCTTTTTCGATTATACCACCCGGCCCACCTCCAACTATAAGTACTATGTGGTGGCCCTTTACAACAATTTTGAGTCCGAGCACAGCAGCACCGTCACCCTGGACCCTGCCACCTGTCCTCCCTCTGTGATCGTGACGGTCAATTCCTCCACCGGCCTGGCCGATGTGACCTGGGGCGCGGTGCGCAGCGCGAAGAACTATCAGGTCTGGGGCAGCACCACCAAAAACGGAGAATACACCCAGCTTGCCACCGTGGGCAAGACCGTGACCAGCTACCAGGCCACCGATCCCTCTCTGCGCTACTTCAAGCTGAAGGTGGAGTATACCTTCCTGGAGCGTCAGCCCTCCGGCACATATAAGGCCGTCTATTCCGACTTCAGCGCTCCCGCCAGCTACACCACGGCCTGCGCCAGCCCCACGGTGTCCGTCTCCAGTGACAAGACCACCGGCCGGACGCACCTGACCTGGAAGGCCAAGACCGGCGCAGCCAAATATGAGATCTGGTCCTCCTCCGAGAAGAACGGCGCCTACACCAGATGCGGCGTCACCACCAAGACCTCCTTCGACCCGGTGGATGCGGCCCAGGGAGAGACCCGCTACTATAAGGTTCGCTCCATGACCGCGGACGGCGCAGGCGCGAAGTTCGGCAATGTGGTTTCCGCCACGCCCAAGAAACCCGCCGTCAAGCTCAGCGCCCCTGTGGTAACGGCTTCCAATGCCTCCTCCAGCGGCAAGGTCAAGCTCACCTGGGATAAGGTGAAGGGGGCCAAGAGCTATGAGGTGTACCGTGCCACCAGCAAGAACGGCACCTATAGCAAGATGAGCACTACCACCTCTACCACCTATACCAATACCTCCGCCAAGGCCGGCACCACCTATTATTATAAGGTAAAGGCCGTGAGCAGCAAGTCCGGGTATGCAAATTCCGCTTTTTCCACTGTGGTTTCCCGCACCTGTGACTGCGCCGCCCCGGTGGTGAATATCACCACTGTGTCCTCCACCGGTAAGATCAAGCTCACCTGGTCCAAGGTGGACGGAGCCAAGAGCTACGCGGTGTACCGTGCCACCAGCAAGAACGGCACCTATACCAAGCTGGGCACCACCACCTCTACCAGATATACCAATACCTCCGCCAAGGCCGGTTCTACCTATTATTATAAGGTAAAGGCCCTGTGCAGCAAGACCAGCTACGGCAACTCCGCATTTTCCACCGTGAAGTCCATGACCTGTGACTGCGCCAGACCCGTGGTGAAGGCTACGGCCCTCTCCGGCCACAAAGTCAAGCTCACCTGGGCCAAGGTAGATGGGGCCAAGAGCTATGAGGTGTACCGCGCCACCAGCAAGAACGGCACCTACACCAAGGTAGGTACCACCGCCTCTGCCAGCTACACCAATAAGTCCCTCAAGGCCGGTTCTACTTATTATTATAAGGTGAAGGCTGTGTGCAGCAAGACCAGCTACGGCAACTCCGCCTATTCCACCATCGTTTCCGTCAAGGCCAGGTAAATGCCACATCAGAACGGACGGCGCAAAGCCGTCCGTTCTTTTGCGCCCTGTCCTCTTGACAATCTGCCCCTGCAACGATACAATACTAATTTAGGAAGTTATTCCGAAGAAAGAGTAAGAATGGAGATATATCATGGCTAAAGACCAGAGAAATGTGGAAGCCATCACCCCCATGGAGGTGGACTTCGCCAAGTGGTACACTGACATTTGCCTGAAAGCGGAGCTGGTGGACTACGCCTCCGTCAAGGGCTTTATGATTCTGCGGCCCTATGGCTATGCCATTTGGGAGAATATTCAGCGCATCATGGACGGGATGTTCAAGAAAACCGGCCATGTGAATGTGGCCATGCCCGTGCTGATCCCCGAGAGCCTGCTGAAAAAGGAAGGGGAGTTGGTGCAGGGCTTTGCCCCGGAGGTGGCCTGGGTCACCCATGGCGGCAGCGAGAAGCTGGAGGAGCGCCTGGCCTTCCGGCCCACCTCTGAGACCATGTTCTGCGACCACTGGCACAATGTGCTGCAGAGCTACCGGGAGCTGCCCATGCTCTATAACCAGTGGTGCTCCGTCATCCGGTGGGAAAAGACCACCCGTCCCTTCCTGCGCTCCCGTGAGTTCTGGTGGCAGGAGGGCCACACCATCCACGAGACCGCCCAGGAGGCCATTGCCGAGACTGAGCAGCAGCTGAACTGCTACGCCGATTTCTGCCGGGATGCCCTGGCTATGCCCGTGGTAAAGGGCCGCAAGACCGATAAGGAAAAGTTTGCCGGGGCCGAGGCCACCTACACCATAGAGGCCATGATGAAGGACCACAAGGCCCTTCAATCAGGCACCAGCCACTACTTCGGCGACAAGTTCTCCCGGGCCTACGATGTGACCTTTACGGGTCGGGACAATAAGCTGCAGTACCCCTTCCAGACCTCCTGGGGCAGCACCACCCGCCTCATCGGTGCCTGCATTATGACCCATTCCGACAATAACGGCCTGGTCCTGCCCCCGGCGGTGGCACCCATCCAGGTGATTGTCCTGCCCATCGCCCAGCATAAGCCCGGCGTACTGGATGCCGCCGCCCAGCTCCGGGACCGCCTGGAGAACATCGGCCTGCGGGTGAAGATGGACGACAGCGACCAGTCCCCCGGCTGGAAGTTCGCCCAGTACGAGATGAAGGGCGTGCCCCTGCGTGTGGAGATCGGCCCCAAGGATATGGAAAAGCAGCAGTGCTGCATCGCCCGCCGGGACACCGGCGAGAAGACCTTTGTGCCCCTGTCCGACCTGGAGAGCGCCGTGCAGACCCTGCTGAAAGACGTCCACGACAACCTCTATGCCATGGCGGAGAAGAACCTGGAGGACAACACCTTTGACTTCACCACCTGGGAGGAGGTCAAGGAGATGGCCCAGGGCAAGGGCGGCTTCGCCCGGACCAAGTGGTGCGGCAGCCTGGAGTGCGAGCTGGCCATGAAGGAAAAGGCCGGCGTATCCAGCCGCTGC
>URSX01000071.1 GCA_900550615.1 uncultured Eubacteriales bacterium | reverse complement strand
TGCGTAGGGGCGGGGTTCTCTTGCCCACCGTCGTGCCAACCGATTCCCGGTCACTGTCGTGTCCGCCAATCGGGGCACTTCCTCGAAACCGGCTCGCTTCATCTGCCACTGGCAGCGCTTCGCCGATTTCTCCGACGGCCCGTTCCACAGCACTATCATGCCATCCGTAGGGGCGGGATTCTATCCCGCCCACCCGTTCACGCACAAGCTCCCAAGCCCCTTGCAGGGACGGACACCTCTGTCCATCCCCTGCACCTCACCGCACGATCTTATAATAAGTCCGGGCCGTGGCTGTATAGATCAGCGTATACACCGCCGCAAATACCCCGAAGGTGACAAGTGAGCAAACCACAAACAAGCTCGTGCTGGACAAAAGCAAAATGTGCAGCACCTTCTCCAAAATGGGAAATGCAAAGGCCAAATGCATCCCCGCCACCACCAGCGGCAGGAAAAATACCAGCAGCACCTGGCTGTTGATGGTGCTTTTCACCTCCCGGCGGCTCATGCCCACCTTCTGCATGATCTGGAACCGGGCTCGATCCTCGTAGCCCTCGGAGATCTGCTTGTAATACACGATCAGCACCGTGGCAAACAGGCACACCAGTCCTAAAATAATGCCCAAAAACAGCAGAGCCCCGCACATAGCCGTCACGGACTCCCGTGCGCCCCACACGGTGTTGCCGGTGATAATCATACCTTCACCCGGCTCCTGCTGCTGGGGAAAGGCCACCTCCTTCAGGTACTCCTTCACATCCCGCTCCAGCTTTTCTCCTACATCACTGTTGGCTCCCCGGCCCGCAAAGCTCGCCGCGATACGCCGGGTGTAGTCCGAGGCCGCCTCGCCGTAAGCCGCTTTCTGCTGGTCGAAAATGTGCGCCAGCACACTCTCGTCCTCCACCACGATGCCGTAGCTGTTGGTGGCCGCCGCCTCCATGCCGGAGGAAATGGGAAACAGCGGGATGGTGGTCTTGATTTGATAGGTGTCCTCCCCGATGGTAAGCGTCGGCCGGTCAAACCCGCTCTGGCGGATGTCCATAGGACACACGGCGATCTCGTCCTTCGCCAGGTTCAAAGCCTCCCCGCCCAGGCTGCGGTACATCTCCTCGGTGATATAGGTAATGACGCTGAGCCCCTTGAGGTTGTCGGCGGCGTTGCCGCTCACCCGCTCACAGGTCAGGGTGTCGTTTTCGTAGATATAAGAGACCGCCAGATACTCCTGGAAGTCCATCTCCTTTATGGTCAGGCCGTTTTTTTCCGCCCCCTGCTCCACGGCTCGGAGCAAGGTCTCCCGGGGCATATCCTCCGAGTGCAGCAGCTGGCCCTCGTCGCTCCACTGCAGATACCGCGCGGAGAGATAATAGTCCTGAGGGAAGTTCCGCTTCACTGTCTCCTCCACCCCGGCATACAGGCTCACGGTGGTGGAGATCATCACCAGCACCCCTGTGGCCAAAATTGCGATGGAGGCCAGGCCCACGGCGTTCTGCTTCATGCGGTAGAGGAGGCCCGAAACGGCAGGCATGTGTTTTTTATTATAATAGAACCTTTTGTTCTTTTTCAAGGCCTTCAGCACAAAAATACTCCCGGCCACGAACAAAAAGTAGGTGCCGATGATCACCAGTATCACCGCCACGAAGAACAGGACAAGGGCCTTCAGGGGGTTCTGGGTGGTAAGGGAGATGTAATAGCCCCCACCCAGGGCTAGCAGGCCCAGCACCAGCAGCGGCCACTTGACCTTGGGTTCCCGCTCGCCCACATTGGCAGAGGAGAGCATCTCCACAGGCTTCATCCGGGCGATGGTCACGCAGTTGACGCCGTAGGCCATCCCATCCAGCACCAGGAAAAAGGCTCCGGACAGGGCCAGGCTCCTGGCGTTTATAAAGTAAAAGCCCAAAACGATCTCCGCGTTCAGCAGCTGGCAGATGAGCAGAGAGCAGAGCTTGTAAAACAGCGTCCCCATGGCAAGCCCCAGCACCACGGATGCCAGGCTGCTGAGGGCTGTTTCGTGGAAAAGCACCCGGCAGATGTGCCGCTTTTCCAGGCCCAAAATATTATAAACGCCAAACTCGCGCTTGCGCTGCTTCATGAGAAAGCTGTTGATGTAAAACAGCAGAATAACGGACAGCAGCATCATCACCGCCGTGCCGATGGACATAAACACCTCAATGTATTGTCCGCCCCGCAGCTGCAGGATGCGTTCGTCGGTCCGGAGGGTGAACACAATGTAAAACACGCATAAAAGCCCCGCCTCAGACAGAATACGCGGGAGGAAAAACCGGCGGTTCTTGCTGATGTTACTCCGGGCCAGCTTCAGGAAAAATCCGGTCTTCATTCAGCATCCCTCCCTGTGCGGAGCATAGTCAGGGTGTCGCTGATCTTTTTATAGAGCTGTTGGTTGGTGCTCTCGCCCCGGTAAATTTGGTGGAACACCACACCGTCCCGGATGAACAGCACCCGCCCGGCGTGGGAGGCGGCATCCACGGAGTGGGTGACCATGAGGATGGTCTGACCCTGGCCATTGACCTTTTCAAACATCCGCAAAAGGTCCGCCGAGGACGCGGAATCCAGGGCACCGGTGGGCTCGTCCGCCAAGAGCAGCTTGGGGCCGGCGATCATGGCCCGGGCCACGGCGGCGCGCTGCTTCTGGCCGCCGGATACCTCATAGGGGAACTTGTGCAGGATGTCCTCGATGCCCAGAGATTGGGCCAGGGGCAACAGGGTCTGCTGCATCTCCTGCACACCTTTTCCCGCCAAAACCAAGGGCAGGAGGATATTGTCCTCAATGGAAAAGGTATCCAGCAGGTTGAACTCCTGGAATACAAAGCCCAGGTTGTCCCGGCGAAAGGCGGCCAGCTCCCGCTCGGGGATGGTCTCCAGCTTTTTGCCCGCCAGAAGCACCTCGCCGCCCGTGGGCTTATCCAGTGCCGCCAGAATATTCAGCAGGGTGGTTTTGCCCGAACCGGACTCGCCCATGATGGCCACATACTCCCCTTCCTCCACGGAAAAGGACACGCCCTTCAGGGCCTGGACCTGGTTGCCGCCGAAGCGGGTGGTATAGGTCTTTTTGATTTCATTTACCTGTAAAATTTCCATTCTGAAACCTCCGAAATCCGTTTTTACAGGCCCATTGTACCGCTGTTTTCTCCCCCGCGCCATTGCTTGGGATGACAGCTGTGTGACAGATTTGTAAGGCCCGGATACTACCGGATATGGCTACCGGACAGGAGCGGCCAGACTGAAATCCCAGATGGGGGCGCAGACGGTCGCACTGTCATATTTTTCCAGCTCCGCCGTAATAGGCTCGATGGGCATATCCCATCTGTGCATGGCGTACCGGCCGCGCCACCAGAAGCCCAGTGTGCCCCCGGTGCGCTCCGTGGAGCGGATCTCATACAGCTCCGCCCCGGTCTCATCCGCCGCCTCACAGGCCAGCTTTTTCACATAGCCCAGGCGGGAAAAATACACCACCAGCCGCCGTGAGATTGGTCAGCCCGTTGACGATGAGCAGAGCGACGCCGGAGAATACGAAGTCCTGAAACACCGCATCCGCAAAGGGAAGCACCTAAAAATACGGCAGCATGGCATCCATGCCCAGGGCCTTGCCAGTGGGGTCTATCAGCATAGCCGCCGCGCCGCCCACGGCCCCCAGGCCGATGAACAGCGTCCAGAAAATGAGCCACCGCCGGGCCGCAGCAAAACGGGAATGGGGCAGCTTCTCCAGTTTCTTTTCCATGATCCCCTCTTCTCACTATGTATGCGCGAATCTTTCCGGGTTGGTAAGTCGGTATAAAGAGTATATGCCCCGGCTCCGTTTGTCAAGGCCCCGAGACAGAATAGGCCCCGGATGCGGGCGGACAGAAGCGTCCGCCCCCGCAAAGCGCGTTATAGGGCGGGGTGACCCCCCCACGCCGGGGACAGCACAAGGGATACGGCGCGAGGGGAATACGGATTGCCACGGGCGCGGTGCGCCCTCGCAATGACACATTGCAAGAAATGCGGTGCAAGACAGGGCGGCGGGGTGAGGGCACCCCGCCCTACGGGTAACAGGTAAGCTGGTGCAACCGGGCCGATGTGGGGAGCGAATCGAGCGCCGCCAGTGGTGGGAGAAGCGAGATGAGCGAGTGGCCGCGGTCAAAATTTTAAGCGTCCGCCGCAAGGCAGCGCAGAAATTTTGGGCACCGCAACAGGATTATCGGCCACTATAGGTGTGTAGCAGGGAGTGCGGCGCATCGCGCGATAGACGCAGAATGGGTGCGGTGGGCAGGGTCCTCCGCGATGACACGATGGCCCCGGCTGCCGAAAGTCAGCCGGGGCCTATAAACTAAAACTACTATAAAGCCAGTATAGAAAGCGCTATAAAGTCGCTATAAAAAGCACTACCAACCCAGTAAAGAACACTATTTGTCCATCAGGTCTGTGGGGCGCTTCCGGCTCTCCATGGGATAGACGGTGAGCAGGTTCCCGTCCGCCATGGCCAGAAACACATCCTCCGGCGCCGCGCAATCCTGCGCGTGGAGCTGGCGCATGAGCCAGGTCACATCCTTCCCGATCCGCTGCAGATTGCCCGGCAGAACCTCTCCGTCCAGGATCACCGGGGTCTGGAGCAGGGTCTGCTGCGGCTGGATGGAGAAGTCCGCCGGGGTGGCGGGGCGCTGCAGCTCCACCGGGAGAAAGGTCACAGTTCCGTTGTGCTCCAGCAGGGCCGTCTGGATCTGACTCAGGTCAAAATAGCCGCCGATGCGGCAGTACATGAGAAACTCACTGAGATCCATCTTCGCCTTTTTCAGGTTCTCCCGGTAGAGAACGCCCCCGTCCATCAGCACCAGGGGCTTGCCCGTCATCACCCGGCGGAAGGCCAGAAATTTATTGGTCAGCACCGAGATGCACACTGCCGCCACCGCATACACCGCCATGGCCAGCAGGGAGTTTTCCGGTGTGTCCAGCTCGGTGGCCATTTCCGCGGCGATGGAACCGATGGTGATGCCGATGACATAATCAAACAGGTTCATCTGGGACACTTGCTTGTTGCCCATGAGCTTGGTCAGCAGAAACATGGCCGCCAGCGACGCCAGAGACGTCACGGCCACCCGCAGCAGATCCATAAAAATACCTCCCCAACCATACTTGCTTCAGTATGGCCGGGGAGATAACTTTTTATCCGTGTTTGTCAAAAGCCTCGCAGAGTTTGCCGCCCGCGGGCGGCAAAGAGTTCGGATGTTTGCCGGCTTTCTTTATTCGTGATGATCCTCGTTTCCGTTGGTATGAATGTTGATAAACTCGGCGCGCAGCTTAGAATAGAGAATGGTCTGGCTGCTGTAAAGGCCGCAGTAGCCGGAGAGAAGATAGCTGATGGCACAGGCCATGGCAAAATACAGCAGGCCGCCGATGCCGAAGATCTCAACGCTCAAAAGCACGGAGGCAATGGGGCAGTTCACCGCGCCGCAGAACACCGCCACCAGTCCGATGGCTGCGCCGAAGCCCGCCGGCAGACCCAGAACCCCCCCCAGCAGACACCCGAAAGCGGCCCCCACGAAGAAGGAGGGTACCACCTCGCCGCCCTTGAAGCCGAAGCCGATGGTCACGGCGGTGAACAGCAGCTTCAGAATCCACGCCCAGCCGCTGACATGGCCGCCGACGGCCTGCTCCACCACGGACATACCGGCACCGTTATAGTCGGTGCTGCCCACCAGCAGCGTAAGGGCGATGACCAGCAGGCCGCCCACAAAGACCCGCACAAAGGGATTCGGCAGGAGTTTAGCCGCCAGGCGGCCCGATCCCTGCAGGCCCCGGCAAAACAGAATGCTCACCACACCGCAGCCTATGGCCAGCAGGATCACCAGCACCATGGTCCAGGCGTTCAGCCCCGGGGCGGCCACGGTGAAACGGGTGGGCGGCACGCTCATGGCCAGGCTCACGCCATAACCCACCAGCGCCGCCGTCAGGCACGGGAGGAGGCCCGCGTAGTAAAACACGCCCACGCTGATGACCTCCATGGCGAAGACCGTCGCCGTCAAAGGCGTGCCGAACAGGGCGGAAAAGACGGCACTCATGCCGCAGAGGGTGGCAAGGGGCAGGTCCTTCTGCCCCAGGTGCAGCAGACGGCCGGTCTCAAAGCCGATGCCGCCGCCGATCTGCAGGGCCGCACCCTCACGGCCGGCACTGCCGCCGCCCAGATGGGTCAGCACGGTGGACAAAAAGATCACCGGCACCAGCAGCACCGGCACATTTTTCCCGAAGTGTACCGACTCGATGACGGCGTTGGTGTCCTTGCCCTCTACCTTCGCCAGCCGGTACAGCCCCGCAATCACAAGACCCAGAAGGGGCAGCAGGTACAAGATCCACGGGTGGGCCGTCCGGATCCGGGTGGCATAGTCCACACCGATATGGAACGCCGAGCCGATAACCCCGCCTACGCCGCCGATGAGTCCGCCCACCGCCAGCCACTTGCCCAAAACGGCAGGATACCGGCCGATATGCACCATGAGCTTTTTCCACTTGTCCATCCCGTGCCGTCCTTTCCCGGAGATCCGCCAAAATTCTCCCTATTTTATACCATCTTTGCCCCTCTCTGTCAATCGCCGTCTATGCATTTTCCCCCCGAAGCCCTTGCCGCTGCCCCCACGGTGGCAAGGTTTCCCGCGCCCCGGAATTTTCTCCCCTCTGTCTGTCCCTCTGAAAATTTTTTAGATAAACTCAAAAAATGTGGATTTTTATGGTTGATTCTCCCGACGGAATGTTCTATACTATATTTGTATGAATCGTAAATCCCCGATTACATTACACAAACAGGAGGTACTAACAAATGAAGTATAACCGCACTTTTAACTTTTCCGCAGGCCCTGCCATGATGCCGGAACCCGTTCTGGAAGAGATCCGCGACGAGATGATGAACTACCGCGGCAGCGGTATGTGCGTCATGGAGATGAGCCACCGTTCCAAGGTCTTCCAGCAGATCATCGACGAGGCCGAGGCCGACCTGCGCGAGCTGATGAACATTCCCGACAACTACAAGGTCCTGTTCATCCAGGGCGGCGCTACCCTGCAGTTCGCCGCCATTCCCTGGAACCTGATGAAGAACGGCAAGGCCGTTTACATCGAGACCGGTGCCTGGTCTAAGAAGGCCATTGCCGAGGCCAAGAAGTACGGTGAGGTCATTGTGGCTGCCTCCTCCAAGGATAAAAACTACAGCTACATTCCCGACTGCTCCGATCTGGACATTCCCGAGGACACCGACTATGTCTACATCTGCGAGAATGAGACCATCCATGGCGTCACCTGGAACAAGCTGCCCAACACCAAGGGCCATGTGCTGGTGTCCGACCAGTCCTCCATGTTCCTCTCCAAGCCCTGCAACGTCTCCGACTATGGCCTGATCTATGCCGGCGTGCAGAAGAACGTGGGACCCGCCGGCATGGTGATCGTCATCATCCGCGAGGATCTGATCCGCGACGATGTAGATCCCAAGATGCCCATCTACATGAAGTATAAAACTCACGCCGACAACGGCTCCATGTACAACACCCCCAACTGCTGGGATATCTACTGCTGCGGCAAGGTGTTCAAGTACCTCAAGAGCATCGGCGGCCTGGAGGAGATGCACAAGCGCAACATCGCCAAGGCCAAGGTCATCTATGACTTCCTGGATTCCTCCAAGATGTTCAACGGCACCGTGGAGCCCGAGTTCCGCAGCCTGATGAACATCCCCTTTGTCACCGAGTCCGCCGAGCTGGACGCTGAAGTGGTCGCCGCCACCAAGGCTGCCGGTTACGACAACCTCAAGGGCCACAAGTCCGTGGGCGGCCTCCGCGCAAGCGTCTACAACGCCATGCCCATTGAGGGCGCTCAGGCTCTGGTGGAGTTCCTGAAGAAGTTCGAGGCCGAGCACAAGTAATATAAATAATTAAAGCCGTGGCGGACACCCCGTTCGCCACGGCACCCTCAAAAAACGTATCCGTAGGGGCCGATGCCTACATCGGCCCGCCCTACAACAGATGCACCCCTTGCAAATGCGTAGGGGCGGGGTTCTACCCCGCCCGCTGTCTAATATCCCCCATAGGGGTGGACGCCTCTGCCCGCCCGTCTCTCCGGGCTTACACCGCACTTGCTATAAAGTGTCATTGCGAAGCCAGTGCGCACACTGGCTGTGGCAATCCGTCCCCCCTCAAAAAGTCCCTTGCCTAAAGGGGCTGTGGCTGAAGCCGACCGGGGGGATTCTTCCCCGCACCCAATCAAAAATAAATTATAAGGAGATTACAATTATGCGTATTCTGGTTACCGACGGTATGGACAAGACCGCTATGGCGCAGCTGCGTGAGATGGGCCACGAGGTGGTCGAGCAGTTCTATGAGCCCGATCAGCTGGGTGCCGCTCTGAAGGATTTCGACGCCGTGGTCGTCCGCTCCAAGACCAAGGTCCGCGCCAACCACATCGACGAGGCCAAGGGCGGCAAGCTCAAGCTCATCATCCGCGGCGGCGTGGGCGTGGACAACATCGACGTCAAGTATGCCGAGTCCTGCGGCATCACCGTGAAGAACACCCCCCGCGCCTCCTCCCAGTCCGTGGCCGAGCTGGCCATGGGTCACATGTTCTCCTGCGCCCGCTATCTCTCCATCGCCGGTCACACCATGCGTGAGGACAAGTGGGAGAAGAAGGCTTACGGCAAGGGCATCGAGCTGCAGGGCAAGACCCTGGGCATCGTGGGCTTTGGCC
>URSX01000070.1 GCA_900550615.1 uncultured Eubacteriales bacterium | reverse complement strand
GGAGGTGGCGGTGACCCGCCGCTATTACCGCAGCGGCGAGTCGGAATACTACATCAACCGCCAGTCCGTTCGTCTCAAGGACGTGAACGAGCTGTTCATGGACACCGGCATGGGCCGGGAGGGCTATTCCATCATCGGCCAGGGCAAGATCGACGAGATCCTCTCCGTCCGCAGCGACGATCGGCGGGAGGTTTTCGAGGAGGCGGCGGGCATCAGCAAGTACCGCCACCGCAAGGAGGAGTCCGAGCGGAAGCTCCAGCGCACGGAGGAGAATCTGGTGCGCATCAACGACAAGATCGCCGAGCTTGAGATGCAGGTGGAGCCCCTGCGCAAGCAGGCGGAGACGGCCAAGCGCTACCTGGTGCTCCACGATGAGCTGCGCACGCTGGAGATCAGCGTCTGGCTTGAAAGTCTCCAGAAGCTGAAAACCGACCGTCTGAAGCTGCAATCGGATTTTGAAACCGCCCAGGCCGATCAGAAAAAGGCCCAGGCGGAGCTGGATGAGGTGTATGCCCAGGCGGAGGATTGCTCCCGCCTGCTCCATGAAAACGACTGCGCCGCCGAGGAAAAGCGCGCCCGCATCTCCGCTCTGGAGAGCGCCATCGGTGAGCATGAATCCGCCGCTGCCGTGGCCCGCACCACGGCCTGCCACCACGCCGAGACCATCGAGCGCATGGATCGGGAGATGAGCGAGAGCCGCAGCCGTACGGAGTCCCTCCAGGAGCAGATGCAGGTCATGGCCCGCCGCATGGAGGAGATCGATTCCTCCGCCCGGACGCTGGAGGAGGAAGTGGCAGCGCTCTGTGAGGAGATGCGCGGCAGCACCGACGCGGCAGCGGCATCTGCCGCCCAGTTGGAGGAGCTGCGCCGCCGGGAGGCCCAGGAGGTGGCTGGGGCGGCCCAGGCCCAGGCAGAGCTGTCTGCTATTACTGCCGGGTCGGACGAGATCGCCCAGCGCACCCAGGAGCTGGAGAGCGAGCTTTCCCAGACCCAAGAGAAGCTGACCCAGGCCCAGAGGGAGGCCGCTGAGAACGAAAAGGAGCTGCAGGCCGCCCGGGAAGAGGAGCAGGCCGCCTCCAACGTCATCGGCGGCCACAGCCTGAAAATGGAGGGCCGCCAGCGCCGGGCCAGGGAGAGTCTGGAACAGAAAAACCGGCTGACCTTGGAGGAGAAGACCCTCTCCGACCGCATCCGCCTGCTCAGCGAGATGGAGAAGGAGTACGAGGGCTTTTCCAAGGCGGTGAAGATCGTCATGCGGGCCGCCGAGGCCCGGACGCTTTCGGGTGTCCACGGCCCGGTGGGCAATCTCATCCATACCGACAAGGATTGCAGCGTGGCCATTGAGATCGCCCTGGGCGGTGCCCTGCAGCACATCGTGGTGGACACGAAAAACGACGGCAAGAACGCCATCGGTCTGCTGAAGCAGCGGGACGGCGGCCGGGCCACCTTCCTGCCTCTGGATACCATCCGGGGCCGCAGCCTCCGGGAAAACGGGCTGGAAAACGAGTACGGCTTCGTGGGCGTTGCCTCGGATCTGGTGCGCTGTGACGCGCGCTATGACAGCGTGATCGCCAATCTCCTGGGTGCCACCGTGGTGGTGGAGGATCTGGACTGCGGCATTCAGATGGCCAAGCGCCACGACAACCGCTTCCGCATCGTCACTCTGGACGGCCAGGTCATCAACGCCGGCGGCTCCATGACCGGCGGCAGCGTCAGCCGCAACGCCGGCATTCTCTCCCGGGCCGGGGAGCTGGAGCAGCTGGAGAAAAAGCGCAAAAAGCTCCAGTCCCAGCTTCAGGATGTCGCCCTCATGGCCGAGAGCGCCAACCGGGAGCTGCAAAAGGCCCAGTACGAGCTGGAGGTGGCCCGGGACCAGCAGCGCCAGGCCAATGACCGGGTGCTGACCCTGGAGGGCCGCAAGAATCACTTCGATATTTTGCTGGACAGCCTGACCCACCAGCAGGAGAGCCTGCGCATCCAGCAGGAAAACCTGCAAAAGCGCACCACCGACGACGCCGGGCGGATGGATACCATCCGCCAGACCATCGCGGAGTTTGAAACCCGGGTGGAAGCCACCCGGGAGGAGATAGAGGCCCTCCAGCGCCGGCAGGAGGCCTCCCAGCAGGATCTGGGCGAAATGACGGATCGGCTGACGGAGAAAAAGACCCGGCAGGCGGCCCTCCTGGCGGAGAAGGACAGCGCCCGGCGCAGTATGGAGGACCTGTCCCGGCTCCGGGAGAGCCTGGAAGGGGAGCATACCGACCGGGAGAGCCTGCGAGCCCGGATGGAGCAGGCCATGGCCCAGGCCCGGGCCGAGGAGGAGCAGCAGATGCAGGCGGCTGGAGAGCTGCGCAGCGGCATCGAGGAGCACCGCCAGGCACTGCAAAAGCTCTCGGAGGAGAAGCTGGCTCTGGAGACCCGCCGCAGCCAGACGGACCGCCTCAGCCGCACCTGTAACGACACACTCCTCAACTGTGAGCGGGAGGTCACCCGCCTGGAGGGCAAATTAAACGGCAGCGCTTTGGAGGAAAAGCAAATTCTGGATAAGCTGTGGGAGCGGTATGAGCTAAGCCACAGCGATGCCCAGGCCCTGCGTGTGGAGCTGGAGAGCATCCCCAAGGCCACCCGCCGCATCGCCGAGCTGAACCGGGAGATCAAGGGCCTTGGCCCCATCAACATCGGCGCCATCGAGGAGTTCGACCGGGTGAACACCCGCTATACCTACCTCTCCGACCAGCGCAACGACGTGGAGAAGGCCAAGGAGGAGCTGCTGGGCATCATCGAGGAGATCACCCGCCAGATGACGGAGATCTTCGCCACCCAGTTTGAGATACTCAAGCAGAGCTTCCAGGAGACCTTCCTGGAGCTGTTCGGCGGCGGCCGGGCAACATTGGAGCTGGAGGACGAGAACGACATCCTCCGCTGCGGCATTGAAATTAAGGCCCAGCCCCCTGGCAAGCAGCTGAAGACCCTCTCTCTGCTCTCCGGCGGCGAGAAGGCCTTCGTGGCCATCGCCCTGTATTTCGCCATTTTGAAAGTGCATCCCACGCCGTTTTGCGTCATGGACGAAATTGAGGCGGCACTGGACGAGTCCAACGTGGTGCGCTACGCCCGCTATATGCGGCGCATCGCCGGCAAGACTCAGTTCATCGTCATCACCCACCGGCGCGGCACCATGGAGGAGGCGGACGTGCTCTATGGCATCACCATGCAGGAGCGCGGCGTTTCCACGGTGCTCACGGCCAACCTCAATGAGCTGAGCAAGGAAATGAAAATCAAGTGAGGGAAAGCGGATGGCCGCAGCCGGTGTGCGCACTGGCCGCACAATGACACATTGGACATATTGCAGAAAATGCAGTGCAAGTGTGGCTCGGGTCATCCGGGAGGCCGACCCCTGCATGCCGTTTTTCGATAGAATTTCGTAGGGGGCGGCGTCCTCGACGCCCCACTGCTTGAGTGGCGGGCGACCGTGAGGGGCGCCCCTATGAAAGGGCATGGAGCGGCCCGGCGGGTATTGGCTCGCCGAAAGTGGAACGATATATTTTGATTATTGCAACAGGAGGCAGCATATGGGTATTTTCAGCAAACTCAAGCAGGCCTGGTTCGGCGATGTGAACTGGGAGAAGCTGGACGACGAATTTTTTGACAATCTGGAGGAGTCCCTGATCCTGGCGGACGTGGGGGTGAATATCGCCTCCGAGTCGGTGTGTTCCCTGCGCAACGCCGTCTTCAGCTATGATATGAAGGACCCGGAGCAGGTGAAGGCGGAGCTGCGGAAAATTCTGCTGCAAAAGCTTTCCGTGGGCGATGCCGCTCTGGACACCGCCAAAAGTCCCACGGTGATCCTGGTCATCGGCGTCAACGGCGTGGGCAAGACCACCTCCATCGGTAAGCTGGCCAAGCGCCTGAAGGGGGAGGGGAAAAAGGTGCTGCTGTGCGCGGCGGATACCTTCCGGGCCGCCGCCGCCGACCAGCTGGAGATCTGGGCCAAGCGGGCGGATGTGCCCATCGTGCGCCAGCATGAGGGGGCCGACCCCGGCGCGGTGCTGTTTGATGCGCTGCAGGCCGCCAAGGCGCGGAACATCGATGTGGTTCTGTGCGATACGGCGGGCCGCCTGCACAATAAGCAGAACCTGATGAACGAGCTGGCCAAGCTCCGCAAGATCATCGACCGGGAGCTGCCGGAGGCAGGCCGGGAGACCCTGCTGGTGCTGGACGCCACCACCGGGCAGAACGGGCTGATCCAGGCCCGGAGCTTCAAGGAGACGGCGGGCCTCACGGGTATCGTGCTCACCAAGCTGGACGGCACCGCCAAGGGCGGCATCGTCATCGCCATTGCAAGGGAGCTGGGCGTGCCGGTGAAGTTTGTGGGCGTGGGCGAGGGCGTGGACGACCTGAAGCCCTTCGACCCGGAGGAGTTTGTAAACGATTTGTTTTAACAGGGGGGAGAGACTATGACCAGAGCAGACGGACGTGCCTTTGACCAGCTCCGCCCGGTGGAGCTGACGAAGGATTATATAAAATTCGCCGAGGGCAGTGTGCTGATCCGCTGCGGCGATACGGTGGTGCTGTGCAACGCCTCGGTGGAGGAGAAGACCCCGCCCCATGTGCCGGAGGGCCACGGCTGGGTCACGGCGGAGTATTCCATGCTGCCCCGTGCCAACCGCCAGCGCTCCCGCCGGGATGTTGATAAATTGAAGCTCTCCGGCCGCAGTGCGGAAATTCAGCGTCTTATAGGCCGCAGTCTCCGCGCGGCGGTGGATATGGCGGCTCTGGGCCAGCGTACCGTCACCATAGACTGCGATGTTTTGCAGGGAGACGGCGGTACCCGTACTGCCTCCGTTACCGGCGGCTTTGTGGCCCTGGCCCTGGCCTGCCGGAAGCTCCTGGCCGAGGGCAAGGTGGAGAGGGACCCTATCGTGCACCAGGTGGCGGCGGTGAGCGCCGGCATCGTGGACGATGTGCCCCTGCTGGACCTGCCTTACAGCGAGGACAGCCGGGCCCAGGTGGATCTGAACTGCGTGATGAACGAAAAGGGCGAGCTCATCGAGATCCAGGGCACCGGCGAGGGCCGCAGCTTCACCCTTTCGGAGCAGCAGGAGCTGGTGCGCCTGTGCGCGGAGGGCATCCGGGAGCTCATGGCGAAGCAGCGGGAAATTCTGGACCAGTAAAGGAGACTCTCTATGAAATTTGTATTGGCATCCCATAACAAGGGAAAACTTTCCGAGATGCAGGCCATTTTGCAGGAGCTGGGCGTGGAGATCGTCCTCCAGTCGGACCTGGGCCTGGCCCTTGAGCCGGAGGAGAACGGCGAGACCTTTACCGACAACGCCCGCATCAAGGCCAGGGCTGTCATGGAGGCCAGCGGCCTGCCGGCCATCGGAGATGATACGGGCCTGTGCGTGGACGCGCTGAACGGCGCCCCGGGGGTCTATTCCGCCCGCTACGGCGGTCTGGATGACGACGCGGCCCGCTGCCGCCTGCTGCTGCAAAATATGCGCGGCTCCATGACCCGTGCGGCCCATTTCCACACCTCCATCGTCTGCGCCTTCCCTGACGGCACGGAGCTGACGGCGGAGGGTGAGTGCCGCGGCACCATCGCCTACGCGCCTCTGGGGGATCGCGGCTTCGGCTACGACCCGGTGTTCTTTGTGCCGAGTCTGCGCAAGACCTTCGCCCAGATGACGGCGGAGGAGAAGAACGCCATCAGCCACCGGGGCAATGCCCTGCGGGCCTTTGCGGTGAAATTAAAAGAGTATTTGGAGAAACACTGATATGGAACTGACAAGCAAGCAGCGTGCCCAGCTGCGGGGCCTGGCCTCCACCCTGGACACTATTATTCATATAGGCAAGGACGGCATCAGCGACAACCTGGTGAAGCAGGCGGACGATGCCTTGGAGGCCCGGGAGCTGATTAAGGGCAAGGTGCTGGAGAATTCCATGCTCACCGCCCGGGAGGCTGCCGAGGAGCTGAAGATGGCCACCCGCAGCGAAGTGGTGCAGGTCATCGGAAATAAATTCGTCCTGTACCGCATGCAGCACGATAAGACCAAGCGCAAGATCGAGCTGGTGAAGGCGCCCCGCCGGAGCGTGTGACCATGCGCATCGGAATTTACGGCGGCACCTTCAACCCCATCCACCGGGGCCATATCGCCGCAGCCTCCGCGGCGGCCCGTCAGCTTTCTCTGGATAAGATTCTGCTGATCCCGGATGCCGTTCCGCCCCATAAGCCCCTGCCCGCCGGCAGCGCCGGGGAGCAGGATCGGCTGGAGATGGCCCGCCTGTGCACGGGGGAGTTCCCTGTTCCGGCGGAGGTGTCGGATATGGAGATCTGCCGCCAGGGGGCCAGCTACACCTGCGATACCCTGTCGGCCCTGCGGGAGCAGTACCCCTCGGATGAGCTGTTTTTGCTCATGGGATCGGACATGTTCCTCTCCTTTGAGAGCTGGCGCGGCCCGGAGGAGATCTGCCGCCAGGCCACCCTGGCGGTGTTCAGCCGCCAGTCGGCGGACGAGACGGCGGCCTTTGCCCGACAGAGGGAGAAGCTGGAGACGGCATTCCATGCCCGTGTGGTGATCGTGGAGAACCCCGAGGTTATCCCGGTGTCCTCCACCCGGCTGCGGGAGTCCCTTCCCTCTGGCGAGGGCCGGGCCTATCTCACCGCCCCGGTATACGGCTACATCCTCCGCAGGGGTCTTTATGGCACCCATACGGACCTGAAGCACCTGACGCCGGAGGCGCTGCGCCCCATCGCCCTGAGCTATTTAAAGCCCAAGCGCATGCCCCATGTACTGGGCACGGAGCAGGAGGCGGCCTTCCTGGCGGAGAAATACGGCGCGGACGTGACCGCCGCCCGCATAGCGGCCCTGCTCCACGACTGCACCAAGAAGCTGAATCTTCCCCAGCAGCTCTCCCTCTGCCGGCACTATGGCATCCCGCTGGACGAGATGGAGCAGTCCTATCTCAAGCTGCTCCATTCCAAGACCGGCGCGGCTGTGGCCCGGGAGGAATTCGGCGTGTCGGAGGAGATTTATAACGCCATTTACTATCACACCACCGGCAAGGCGGACATGACCCTGCTGGAGAAGATCATCTACCTGGCGGACTACATCGAGCCCAGCCGCAGCTTTCCCGGCGTGGAGGAGCTGCGCGCGGCGGTGCACGCGGATATGAACCGGGGCCTGTGCCTGACGCTGGCGGACTCCATTGAGGAGTTGCGCGGCTACGGCAGCCCCGTGCATCCCAACACCCTGCGGGCTCTGGAGTATATACAACGTGAGATCGGAGGAACGAAAGAATGAATAAGACCCCCAAAGAATTGGCCCTGCTGGCGGCCCGGGCCCTGTCCGAGAAGAAGGGCCGGGAAATTCAGGTGCTGGAGATCGCGGATCTGACCGCCCTGGCGGATTATTTTGTGCTGTGCACCGGCTCGTCCAACACGCAAATTAACGCGCTGGTAGATAATGTGGAAAAGGTACTCACGGAGCAGGCCGGCGAGGAGCCCCTGCACCGGGAGGGCTACCGGGGCGGCACCTGGGTGCTGCTGGACTACGGCTGCGTGGCCGTCCATGTGTTCAGCGGCAAGGCCCGGGAGTTTTACGGTCTGGAGCGCCTGTGGCGGGACGGCAAGAGCGTGGACCTCACCGGTGTCGTCACCGATGGAGACTGATTTTCGTCCCATCGGCGCATTCGTACAGGCCCATGAGGCCACGGCGGACCGCGCGGCCCGGGTGGCCGTACTGGGCAGCGATGGCTGCACGCATCTGCCGCTCCGGCTGCACCGGGCGCGGGAGTATCAGGCGGCGGATGAAAAATACACCCTCCTTCTGGTGAAAACGGCCCTGTGGCTCCGGGGCGGCTATGCGCTGTTGACGGAGGATGAAGCGGTATTTCGCTGGCTGCAGCGAGCCTATGGCCCGGGCGGTGTCCGGGCCTTTGACCGGGACTTTATGTCCGGTATCTATGGAGAGCCCTTCCGGGTGGAGCTTCGGCAGTCGCTGCCGCCGGAGCAGACGGCTTCGCACCCTGTCACCGCCTGCGCGGCGGGCTGCCGCATCGGCATCGACCTGGGCGGCAGTGACCGCAAGGCGGCGGTGGTCATAGACGGAGAAACCGTATATACCGAGGAGGTGCTGTGGCAGCCGAAAACGGCGGCGGATCTGCGCTATCATTATGAGAATATCACCGCGGCCCTCCGCTCTGCGGCGGCACATCTGCCCCGGGTGGATGCCGTTGGCTTTTCCACCGCCGGCGTGGTGCTGGACGGGCAGGTGCGCCGCTCCAGCCTGTTTATGGGCGTCCCGGCGGCGGAGTTTGACCGTCATGGCCGGGATATCCTGCGCCGGGCGGCGCGGGATGTGCTGGGGGATGTCCCCTGCACCGTGTGCAACGACGGGGACGTGGCGGCCCTGGCCGGGTCTGTGACGCTGGGCCGCCGCAGCCTTCTGGGCATCGCCGTGGGTACTAGTCAGGCCGGCGGCTATGTGGGCGTGGACGGTCAGATCAGCGGCTGGCTCAATGAGCTGGCGTTTCTGCCTGTGGATCTGCACCCCGCCGCGCCCGTGGATCCCTGGTCCGGGGATCGGGGCGTGGGGGAGCGGTATTTCTCTCAGGAGGGCGTGCTGCGTCTGGCCGTGCAAAGAGGCCTTGCCCCGGTGGGAGATACCCCGGCGCAGAGATTGCGCTGGATCCAGGATCGAGCGGAAGCCGGCGATGACCGGGCATTGGATGCATTTTTCACCTTGGGGCGCATGCTGGGGCAGATCCTGCCCTGGTATCGGCGATTGCTCGGGTGCGAAAATGTGCTGCTTTTGGGCCGGGTCGTGGACGGCGCCGGCGGCGAGCGTCTGGCGGAAGCCTGTCGGGCGGAGCTGGCAGCATCCGGAGAGCAGGTGGAGCTGTTTCTGCCGGAGGAGTCCTTCCGCCGCGTGGGGCAGGCATCCGCCGCGGCCCTTCTGAATACCGCCATATTATGATGAAAAAACAGCCGGGTAGCAGGACAAGAGCGTCCTGCCCCCGGTTGTTTTCGTCTGGCAAGAAGCCTTGCCGCGCACCTGTAGGGCGGGGTGCCCCATCCCC
>URSX01000069.1 GCA_900550615.1 uncultured Eubacteriales bacterium | reverse complement strand
TTTCCCTCACACACCCTTCCTTACCGTTATCGCAAATATACCACTTTATCGACAGTCTCTGAGCGGGAAACCATTTGGTTTCCCGCTCTATACTTCGTTTTTATGCCAATTTGGAAACCAGAGCCTCCACGGCCTCGCTCAGCGCCTCCTCGAAGGAGGGGTGCGGCCGCATAACGGCCAGCAGCTGCTCCGCCGTCAGGTGATTGACCATGGCGGCGCTCAGCTGGGAGATCATGTCGCTGGCGTGCTGGCACATGAGCTGCGCACCGACGATCTCATGGGTGTCCTTCCTGGCCACCAGCTTCATAAAGCAGCGGCCGGGATCCTCAATGATGGTGCGGGCGTTGCTGAAGAGGGTGCACTTAGCGGACACGGCAGGAATCCCCTGCTCCTTGGCCTCGGCCTCGGTGAGTCCCACCACGGCGATCTCCGGAGCGCTATAGATGCAGCTGGGAATCACATTCAGATCGGTGCTGCCCCGGCTGCCGCACATCCGCTCCACACAGTCCGTGCCCTGGGCGGCGGCCACATGGGCCAGCTGCACAGCGGCGGATGCGTCGCCGATGGCGTATACCCCAGGGATGCTGGTCTGGTAATTCTCGTCCACCAGCAGGCGCTTGCCGTTGAGCGCGGGGGTCAGACCGGGCGCAAACAAGCCGTCGAAATACGCCCGGCGGCCGATGGCACACAGGACCTTTTCGCCGGTGACGGTCAGCTCCTTGCCCTTCTGGTTCAGATGGACGCACAGGCCCTCCGCCGTCCGCTCCAGGGACTGCACCATGGCGGAGGTCAGCACCTCCACCCCCTGCTTTTTCAGAATCTGCGCCAGGTTCTGGCCCAATTCACGATCCAGCTGGGGCATCAGATTGGCCATGCCCTCCACCAGCGTCACCCGGCAGCCCAGGTGGCTGTAGAAGGTGGCAAATTCCACGCCGATGACGCCGCCGCCGATGATGACGATGGAGGCATAGGGCGTATCCGTCCCCTCCAGCAGCTCGTCGGAGGTCATCACGCCGGGCAGATCCAGCCCGGGGATGGGCGGGCGGACATTCACAGAGCCGGTGGCGGCCAGGATACGATCCGCCGTGTACTTGGTCACGGCACCGTCCGGGCCGGTGACATCCACCTGGCCGGGTGCGGCGATCTGCGCCGTGCCCTCGATGACATCCACCTTGGCCCCCTTGAGCAGAGCCTGGATGCCGCCGCGCAGCTTCTCACTGACGCTGCGCTTGAAGGCGAACATCTCGCCCATGTCATAGGTGATATCGCCGCTGTGGACGCCCACGGGAGCGCCGTTGACGGCATCATAGTAGACCTGAGAGGCGTGAAGCAGCGTCTTTGTGGGGATGCAGCCCCGGTTCAGGCAGGTGCCGCCCACCTCGCGCCGCTCCACAATGGCGGTGTGCAGCCCCAGCTTGGCCGCGCGCAGGGCGGCGGTATAGCCGCCGGGGCCTGCACCGATGACGATCAGCTGATAGTCAGACATAGTAGTTTCGTCTCCTGTTTCTCAGATGTTTTGCGCCCGGATAAGAGCGCAGAGATCCTCCTTGACCTCCTGGGACACTGTGGCGGACATGGTGGCAGTGCACAGCGCATCGGCAGAAAAGGCACAGCCGTTGTAGACCGCCTCCAGTCCATCGGGCAGCCGGGCATCCATGGCATCGGTATACACCGCCGCGTCCCGGCAGGTACCGCTCTCCACCCGCAGGTGCAGGCTCACCTCGCCCCAGGAGAACTTATCCCCGCAGGCAAAGTCCAGCGGCGCGCTGCGGCCATAGACCCAGTCCCGGCTGCCAAAGCGCGCGCACAGCGCGTCCAAGGCGGCGCGGTCGAAATCCTCCTGGCGCAAAGGCGTGGCCGACAGGCCATAGACCTCCTCAAAGGCCCGGTTCATGGCCTGGGCCATCTGCTGGATGGTCAGACCCGGGCACAGCTCCCGCAGGTTCACCACCCGGGCACGGACGGAGTCCACGCCTTTGCTGGCAATTTTAGCGGTGGAAGGACTGAGATAACGGCCCATCTTCGTCATGTCCGCGTTCACCAGCAGGGTGCCGTTGTGAAAGGCCCGGCCATTATGGGAATAGAAGGAATTGCCGGAGAATTTCCGGCCCTCGGCCAGCAGATCGTTGCGGCCGGACAGCTCCGCCCGGAGACCCAGCAGGCGGCAGGCCGCTATGAGGACCTGCTGCTGCCGGGAGAGATCGTAATTTTCCTCGGTGACGCTGAAGGTGAAGTTCAGATTGCCCAGGTCGTGGAACACCGCGCCGCCGCCGGAGAGGCGGCGTGCCAGCACGCCGCCCTCGCTCTCCAGGAGGCCCGTGCGGCACTCCTTCCAGGCGTTCTGGTTGCGGCCGATGACCACAGTGTTCTCATTCTGCCACAGGTAGAGGATGCAGGCATCCTCCGCCACCGTCTCCGTGAGATACTGCTCCAGCGCCAGGTTACGGTAGGGGTCTGTGCCGCTGCCGGAATAGGTGTAGAGCTTTTTGATCATGCGTTTTTCCAGCGCAGAACAGGCTTGCGGGCCGCCTGCACCTCGTCGGGCCGACCGATAGGCATGTTATGGGGCGCGGTGTGCATGGACTCCGCATCCTCGAATGCCTTTTTATACAGCTTGCGCAGCACGTCGGCGGCATGATCTAGAGTCTCGGGGCCCTCGGTCTCGGTGGGCTCCAGCATCAGGGCCTCGTGGACGATCAGCGGGAAATACATCGTGGGCGGATGGATGCCCTCGTCGATAAGGGACTTGGCCACATCCAGCGCGGAGACACCGGTCTCCTTCTTCAAGCCGCTGAGATCCAGCACAAACTCGTGCATGCACAGCCGGTCGTAAGCGGGGGTGTAGGTGCCCTTGAGCCTGGCCATGAGGTAGTTGGCGTTGAGAACGGCGTTCTCCGCCGCCTCGGGGATGCCCTCCTTGCCCAGGGTCAGCAGGTAGGCCAGGGCGCGCACCACCACCAGGAAATTGCCCTGGAAGCTGCGCACCTGGATATGGCCCGGCTCCTCCGCCAGGGCGCTGTGGGGCAGGAACTCCTTCAAAAATGCCTTGCAGCCCACTGCGCCTGCGCCGGGGCCGCCGCCACCATGGGGGGTGGCGAAGGTCTTGTGCAGGTTCATATGGATGCAGTCAAAGCCCATGTCGCCGGGGCGCACCACGCCCATGACGGCGTTGAGGTTGGCACCGTCATAGTAGCACAGACCGCCGGTCTCGTGGACAAGGCGGGTGATCTCCAGAATGTTCTTGTCAAAAATGCCCACGGTGTTGGGGTTGGTGAGCATGAGGCCCGCGGTATCCTCGCCCAGCACGGCACGCAGCGCGTCCAGATCCACGCAGCCGTCGGGGCCGGAGGCGATGTTCACCACATCATAGCCGCACATGGCGGCGGTGGCGGGGTTGGTGCCGTGGGCGCTGTCGGGCACAATGATCTTGGTGCGCTTCTTATCGCCCCGGGCATCGTGGTACTGCTTGATGAGCAGCACGCCGGTGAACTCGCCGTGGGCACCGGCGGCGGGCTGGAAGGTCATGCCGTCCATGCCGGTGATCTGGCAGAGATACTGGGCAGTGGTGTCCAGCACCTGCTGCATACCCTTGCGATCCTCCGCAGGGGACAGGGGGTGCACGCCCGTAAAGCCGGGCAGGGCCGCCATCTCCTCGTCGATGCGGGGATTATACTTCATGGTGCACGAGCCCAGCGGATAGAACCCGCAGTTGACGCCGTGGACCTGCTTGCACAGCTCCGTATAGTGGCGGGAGATGTCCGTTTCGCTCATCTCGGGCAGAGCGGGCTTCGTCTCCCGCTGCAGGGCGGCGGGCAGAGACACGCTCTCCACATCGCAGGCGGGCAGAATGGTACAGCGGCGTCCGGGGACGCTCTTTTCAAAAATCAGCTTCATTTTGCCAGCACCTCCTTCACAGCGTTCACAGCTTTATCCAGCTGCGCCCGGGAAACCTTCTCCGTGGCGCACCACAGAACGCCGTCCTCTCCTACGGGCAGGCCGCCCAGAATATCGGCCTCTGCCAGGGCGGAGAGAACTTCCTCGCGCTTGGGCATATGGGTGACGAACTCATGGAAATATTCGCCGGTATAGGCCAGGGACACGCCGTCGATGGTGCACAGCTCCCGAGCCAGGTAGTGTGCCTTGGCCATGGACTGCTCCGCCGCCTGGGCCATGCCGTCGGGGCCCATGGTGGCCATATACAGGCCGGCCGTCAGGGCGCACAGGGCCTCGTTGGAGCAGATGTTGCTGCTGGCCTTTTCCCGGCGGATGTGCTGCTCCCGGGCCTGCAGGCTCAGCACATAGGCCCGGCGGCCGTCATGATCCGTGGTCTCGCCCACGATGCGGCCGGGCAGCTTGCGCATGAGCTTGTCGGTGGAAGCCATATAGCCCAGATACGGGCCGCCGCAGCCCATGGGCAGACCCAGAGGCTGGCCCTCGCCCACGGCGATATCCGCGCCGCAGGCCCGGGGCGTTTTCATAATGGCCAGGGCGATGGGGTTGCAGCCCATGACATACAGGGCGCCCGCCTCATGGGTCAGGGCACCCAGAGCCTCCGCGTCCTCCAGCTGGCCGAAGAAGTTGGGCTGCTGCACATAGAAGGACGCCACCTCGGCGGTGAGCATCTCACGCAGAGCGTACATATCGGTCTTGCCGTCCTTCACGGGCACCACGCGCAGCTCGTCGCCGGTGCCGTAGCAGTAGGTGCGGACGGTATTGATGGTGTCGGGATGGGCCGCGCCGGAGATGAGCGTCACCCGGCGCTTGCGGTCGCGGCACATGGCGGCAGCCTCGGCGGCGGCGGTAGCGCCATCATAGACGGAGGCATTGGACACGTCCATACCCGTCAGCTCACAGATCATGGTCTGGTACTCAAAGATGGACTGGAGCAAGCCCTGGCTCATCTCCGCCTGATAGGGGGTATAAGCCGTCAGGAACTCCTCCTTAGCGGGGATATACTTGACGATGGAGGGAATGTAGTGGTCGTAGGAACCGGCGCCCCGGAGCACCGTGCCGTACACACGGTTTTCCTCCGCCATAGCGGTCATGACGCGGCTGACCTCCAGCTCACTCATCCCATCGGGGATATGCAGCGGCTCGGTGAGGAGCATCTGCTCCGGCACATCCCGGAACAGGTCGCGGGTACTGCTCACGCCCACGGCGTGGAGCATCTCCTCACGCTGCGCCCCGGTAGAGGGAACGTAGCTGCCCATAGCTTAGCCCTCCTCGGTGCAGAATGCCTCGTAGGCGGCGGCGTCCAGCAGCTCCTCGCTGCCCTCCACATTCTCCACCTTGATGATCCAGGCGCCATAGGGGTCGCTGTTCAGCTTCTCCGGCGCGTCCAGCAGCTCCTCATTCACGGCGCACACGGTGCCGCTGACAGGGGACACCAGGTCAGACACGGCCTTCACGGACTCCACATCGCCGAAGGCATCACCGGCGGCAACGCTGTCACCCTCTGCGGGCAGGTTCACGAACACCACATCACCCAGAGCGTTCTGGGCAAAATCGGAAATGCCGACGACGGTGACGCCGTCTTCCACCTTCACCCACTCATGGGACTTGGAATACTGCAGCTCAACAGGATACAACATGATACTTTACCTCCAATTTATAAATTGTTTTTCGCTTTTTATGGCGCCAGGGCGGGGCGCCGGTTTTCTTTATTACTCCGGCTATTACACCAGCTTGGCAGCCAGGGTCTCCAGAGCCTCGTCAATCTCGGCATCGCTGAAGCAGTAGCGCATCTCCAGATGCTGGCTGCGCAGCTTCTTCACGTCCTCCTTCACGCCCTTGCCCCGGAGGATGCAGTCCGCCATCAGCTGAGCCAGCTTGTCAAAGTCCGCGGCCTCGAAGCCGAAGCGGGTCATCTCGCTGACACCCATACGCAGGGCACCGGAGGCAGTGAAGCCCTCCTCGTCGGGAGTGGCCTGGTAGTTGACCACGATGTTGTTCTGCTCAAGGCGCTCGGCGATCTCGGGACCCTCGCCGTAGCCCACGGACACGATGACCTGGTGGGTCTCGGTGTAGTCGATGGCAGGGTCACCTGCCACATCCAGGCCGTTGGCCTTCAGGCTGCGGGCAAAGGACTTAGCATTGTCGATGATGGCCTTCTGATAGGCCTCCTTGAACTGGTTCATCTCGTAGGCAGCCATGAGCATACCCAGCTGGGTACCCAGGTGGTGGTTGGAGACGCTGCCGGGGAAGGTACGGCTCTCGATGGTCTTCCACAGGCCGTACTTCAGATCCTCTTCCTTATAATTCACGCCGATGACGCCGCGCTGAGGGCCGAAGAAGGTCTTGTGGGTGGAGCCGGTGACGATCTCCGCGCCCTCGGCAAAGGGCTTCTGGAAATGGTCGCCGATGAGGCCCAGCACATGGGCCATATCGTACATGATGGTGGTGGGGATCTTCTGCTCGTCCACAAACTGGCGGATGGCGGCCACAGGCTCCTTATGCAGCACCATGCTCTTGCCGAACACGATCAGCTCCGGGCGGTAGCGGTCGATGAGCTTCTTGGTCTCCTCCACGTCCATCTTGTAGGGGTTATCGGCGCACACGGGGAAGTTCACCACGGCGGGCTTCTCCGTCACGGGATCGATGGCGATGTAGTCATGCAGGGCGCCCATGGGCTGGGCAGACAGGTGGCCGCCCTTGATGATGTGGTTGTTCATCACATAGCCCAGGCGCTTGGCCTCGTGCTTGCGGTCGGTCCGATTCTTCCAGTCCATCAGGGCGGAGAACACGGCCATGTTGGACATCTGGCCGCTGAGGGTACGGGTCTCCACCTCGGTGCAGCCGAAGTAGGCGCGCATTTCCTCCACCAGGCGGCGCTCCACCTCATCGATGAACTTGGTGCCCTGATAGTAGAACACTTCCTTCTCATAGAAGGCCAGGATCTTCTTGTGCTCGGCATACCGGCAGGCGGGATCGCTGCCGCTGAGCAGGCGCACGGCCCGACTGGGGGTGTTCTCGGAGGGGATCAGGTTGATGCACTCTTCCTGACGCCAGGTGTGGTTCTCCAAGGCCTTCTTCACCAGCTCCAGAGCCTTGGGTGCCCGGTCGCCGGAGCCGACGGTGTGGTCCAGCTCCTCCACACCGTACAGCAGAGGCCGGGCAAAGGGAGGCGCACCCACGCTCATGTGGCGGGCGGGGATCACGGCCTTCAGGCGCTTGCCGCGGACATCCACCTCCACGGTATCGTCGGTGAGGATATCGCTGTCAATATAGCACAGGCCGATGGCGCGCTTGCCGCTGGCCTCCAGAATCACAGTGGCAAGGCCCT
The DNA here is from genome assembly GCA_900550615.1 of uncultured Eubacteriales bacterium. Lineage (GTDB taxonomy): Bacteria > Bacillota > Clostridia > Oscillospirales > Oscillospiraceae > Vescimonas. The sequence goes on along the minus strand of URSX01000069.1, from coordinate 1,893 downwards.
CGCCCTCGGACTTGAAGTAGGGCACCATGGTGCCGCTGGTGACCCAGCCCACCAGCTTGTCACCCTGGTAGATTTCCATACCGGCGCGCATAACGCCCCGGTCCAGCAGCGCGATGGGCGCAATCTTCCGGGGCAGAGCGGACAGGTCGCTGAAGTCCCGATCCATGTACTTCATAAAAGCCTCATGCTGCTTCTCCAGAGCCTTGCGGCCGATGAAGTCGCCCTTCTGCTCCGAAAAGCTCACGGCGAACTTGGCCAGAGGCACGGCGAAAATGGGGATCTCGCTGCCGTCGGCGGCGGTGCCCATCTCGTGGCCGTACAGGGGCATGGACGCCTCCATACGCAGGGTATCCCGGGCGCCGAGACCCGCAGGATGTGCCCCCATCTCCACCAGACGGTTCCACAGCCACGCAGCATCCTCGCTGCGGACATAGACCTCATAGCCCAGAGGCTCGCCGGTATAGCCGGTCTTGGCTACCCGGGCATAGTGTCCCTCCAGGGAGACAGTGCCCAAGGCGTTCTTCATGGGCTCGGTCATCTGCGCGCCGCCGTTGAGATCGGTGAGCATTTCCTTGCTCCGGGGGCCCTGCACGGCAATGGCGGCCCAGTCCTTGGAAATGTCGGTGATGGTGCAGTCAAAGCCCTGCAGCGCCCCGCGCAGGTGGGCCAGGTCTTTCTCGGTGTTGGCGGCGTTTACCACCAGCAGGTAGTTGTCCTCTTGGAACATATACAGGTAGGCGTCGTCCACGGCGCCGCCGTTCTCGTTGGGGATGATACAGTACTGGGCCAGGCCCACATCCAGCGCCGCAACGTTGCTGGTCAGCACATGCTGCAAAAATTCCTTGCGCTGGGGCCCCTCGATGAGCAGGCGGCCCATGTGGGACACATCGAACAGGCTGCACACCTGACGGGTATACAGGTGCTCGGCGATGATGCCGCCGGGGTACTGGATGGGCATTTCCCATCCGCCGAAGTCCACCATCTCGGCACCGGCCGCTACATGGACATCGTATAACTGGGTACGTTTCAGTTCGCTCATTCTTTTTCCTCCTTAAAGATCGTTTCTTTTTGGGCAGCAAAAAAGGACGCAAAGCCGCTTTCTGGCCCTGCGCCCCCGTTGAGTTACCTGAGAGATTCCCCTCCCCGCCGGGGAAGGTTGCACCTTCGGTGGTCGGGCGTTGCCGTCCGGCCTTTTCGGAGTATCGTCCAGAATCGGTCCTTTTGCCTGAGAGCTTCTGCGTTCCCCTTCGGCGCCGCCTGCGGCGGACTCTCCCGATCCCATCATCCGAACAATATGGACTTGTAAACGGGTAATCTATACCACTTCTTGATTTTATCATCGGAAAAGCAGCTTTGTCAAGGTAAATTTTGCTTCTTGCCCATGCAAAAGCCGGGACAGAGCGGGTGATGCATGGGCGCGAAAAAGGAGGCCCTCTGTTTTCGCGTGGAGGGGCCTCCTTTTTTACTTGTTTTATGGGCAGCGGTCAGGAAGGGTTCGGTTTCTTCTTGCGAAACAAGTGGACTGCAGCCATGGCGAAAAACGTAACGACAGGCAAAAGCATCATGAGATTTGCCACCTGGGTGATCCAAATACTGTATATCTCAATATTAATATGGTTCACAATGCGCATGGCCACCCCGGCGGCGAACATCACCAACAAAAAACTGTAAAAAAAACCATTGAACAGGTCTTTCCGATCCCGGATGAGTTTTGACTCCTGCTCCGCACCCTCCACCAATCGGTCAGCGGACACGTCCAGTGCCCGGCACAGGGCCCGCAGCCCCTCTACATCCGGCGCAGATGCACCCGTTTCCCTTAATTAAAGATATTGTTGGGTAAAAAAGAAAGGTCAGTCGATTTTGCCGATGAAGCGGTAGTAGATTTCTACTTCC
>URSX01000068.1 GCA_900550615.1 uncultured Eubacteriales bacterium | reverse complement strand
CCGCGGGAGAAAACTAACTTAGTGCTTTAATCCATCAGGCAAGCGAGAAATTAATTCCCGCCGTTGCACTATTAAGATTTTGAATATTATCGGTAAAGACATCTGCATTCTCACCATCGAAGTAAACAAAAATCTTTACGGTGAGAACATCGGTATCTGTCAACGTGCCTGCGTCAGCCAATTTCTGTGCAACTGTGGCGTTCGTTGCATCAAAATACAGAGCGTTATTCTCAGTAGCAACAACGATTTTCGTTGCATTTTTAGCGCCAATGCTATCAGTGAACGTATCAAACTTGACGTTCAGCGCAGTAGATGCCGTAGAACCGTCAGAAAGGGTAAGATACACCGTCTTCTTCAGCACACGCTGACCGAAGGTTTCTGTATCAGCAGCTGCAGTACCATTCTTGTCGGACTTGGTTTCACCGAACTTGACTACAGTGCCTTCCTTCTTGGTCGCAGCAGTCTTTGCCTCAGCCTGCGCATACCACCAGTTGTCATCGGCATCTGTGAAAGGATTAGTAGTCGGTACCTTGAGCGCTGCGGGATACAGATCTTTATTATCTGTCCAGGTAAGTTTTGTCTGGCTTTGCGCCTGAATCCCATCAGCGTTGGTCTTATCATCGCTGATGAGCAGATAGGTGGTATCCGACTTGGCAGTAATCTGCATATTCGCGGCGGTTACTGTGGTGTTCATCGAAAACCATGCGTAGGTGGAGGTTCCCACAAACAATGCCGAGACCAGCAGCATGCACAGTGCGGGAATCAGTTTTCTGAACTTCTTCATTTGTTTCTCCTCGCTTTTCTTTAGATTTTTCTTTTTTTATCCAAACCGCCGGAGGAAGCGCTCCGGACGGGCAGGAACATTTTTATAGCCATTTCCGGGGCGGCGTCCCTGTCGGGGCGCCGCTCCGGGTCGGCTTCATGGGGGCAGGGCGAAGGGGTAAACGCCCCGCCTCAGGAGAGGGAGCTTGGGTAAAATCAGACTGCGCTTAGTATATATGCGGCAGCGGGGCCTCCGTCCCCGGGCTTGTGCGCGGGAATGGAAACGCATAGGCCGGCAGGGGCCGGGTCGGCCCCGCTGGGCATAACTCAGTCTGCGGCCACCACGTTCATGACCATGTCCACCTTGAACTCACCGCCGAGGATATCGTCGGTGCAGTCCGGGTCATTGCCCTCGATCCAGATCACCACGGTGATCTTGGAGATATCCCCGGGCTTGAAGCCGGAGACCGTGCCCTCCATCACCGAGCCGCTGGCGGCAAAGTTCGTCATGGTGCGGTTGTCCGGATCTACCTCCGGCAGGCCGTTGCCCCCGGTGCGGGGCTTGGCATAATCGGTATAATTACCGTTTATGTCGTACTCTTTGGTAATGCTGTCATAATAAAACGGGGTATAGTACACCCGCACCCGGATGGCCGAATCCACCCCCACGGTCTTGCGGGAGATGACCAGGTCGTAGTCGTAGGTGATGGTGCTCTGGCCCACGTTCTTGGCATAGAAGGTGTAGGCCACATAGTTCTCGCCGTTGTGCTCGCCGTCCACGTCGTTCAGGTTGCCGGGCAGGCTGCGTCCGTCGATGTTGGTAACGTCCTTGATGGCCTTGGAGTTAAGGTAGGAGACGGGGTTTAAAAACTTATCCGTCTCGCACAGGGTCAGATAATATTTCCGGTCGGTGAGGTTGTTGATCTTCACCGTGAAGCTGCCGTACTTGGTAAACAGGATGGCGATGATGTATACGATGATCAGCACCAGGGTCACAAGACCCAAAATCGGCGGAATGATTTTTTTATACAGTCGATAGCGCTTGACCTCCTCCGCCGAGCGGGTCAGCACGGAGCCCGGTTGTTTAATTTGATCCGGCAACGTTCGCCAACCCCCTTTCCGTCAGGAGCTGGGCCAGCTCCTTCTGCGCATACATGCCCTGTCCGTTCACCCGCAGGCCCCGGGCCGGTGTGTATACGTCGCACTGGGCGCTGTTGAGCTGCCGCAGCCGCCCCTCGGTGCCCACGCCCTCTGCCAGCACCTGTGCGCCCAGGCTCTTGGCAAAGCTCACATAGGCCGCCAGCCGGGCGTCGTCCTCCCCCGGTGCCGCAGGCTCCGCCATAATCAGCAGATCCGGTACGCCGTAGGGCAGCGCTGTCATGGGAAAGTCCTCCCGTCCGTAGCCCTCCACGGCCACCTTGCACCCCAGGGAGCGGATGTACAGCAGCACATCCCCCAGGGTCTTTTTCGGCAAATGCAGCAGTTCCTGCCCGAATGTCAGGCAGATCATGGCGGCGTGGCGGGGCTCAGCGCCCCGCAGGATGCGGGCCGGCTCTGCCGGCAGCGCCCCTTTTTTGACCAGAGTCATAGGGCAGCGGATGGTGATATAAGAGAGGTCGCGGGTCTCCGGGCGCAGGCGGGAGAGGGTAGAGAGCACCGCCCGGAGGCTCCGGGTCGTGAAGGCTGTAGCCAGCTCTCTGTCCTCCTCCAGCGCAGGCAGGTAGTCCTGTGGGGTCAGGACGCCATACAGCACGCTGTTGACACTGACCTGACCGCGGAAACCCGCGACGTTGGAGAATAGGCAGTCGTAAATCGGGGTGAAGCGCAGCTCAATGGGAACCACGCCGCTGTCTATGGTGCGGGTGACGCAGATATCCAGTTGTTCCATACCCGGCACCTCCCCATACGCCTGAAGAAATATAAAACCCGGTTGCAATCTCCAAAAATTGCAACCGGGCTAACTTAAAAAACTAAGTCCCCTTGGCTTTGCGTCACTGCCTCACGGCAGTTTTGCCCAAATTTTTAACTTATTTATAAAGTATCACAGTGCCGCCCGTCTGTCAAGGTTTTTTTTACAAGGATTTAACAGGATTTTACATCCTTCCGCCGGAACCGACCCTTTCCGCGCCCGCCCGGCGCTCCCCCCTTGTCCGGTAAAATTCTATATGGTGGCCCATCAATCCGGCAATATCGCACACGCATGTTGCGTCCCCGGCCCAAATCGTGTAAAACAGGAAAAAATCTGTGCGCAAGGGCGGCGGTACTCAGCATCCGCCTGCCCCGGATCCTGCTGGCCTGCATGGTGGGCGGCTGCCTGGCCACCGCCGGCACCTCCTATCAGAGCGTATTCCGCAATCCCATGGCGGCCCCGGACATTCTGGGTGCCCCCTCCGGCGCGTGCTTCGGCGCGGCGGTATCTGGGGATGATGTGGCTCGCCAAGCTGCTTTATCCCGACGCCACGGCCCAGTACGACATGTATAACGATGCCCATGAATATTACGAGCTGTTCTATACCCCCGATCTGCTGAAAAAAATCATGGGGCCCAATCCTGTGAAACTGGAGGAGGAGCTGCTCCCCTATGTGAAAAGCGGCGGTTACATTTATATCGCCATTCCCGGAATGCGCAAGGACTGCCACGACTGCCTTCCGGAAGAGCTATTGCTGTCCTGGACGCCGCAGCAGCTGGAGTATATGCATGACACCGCGTATTGGTCCGGGTTGATCGGCAAATGCAAGGGGGCGGAGATTCTCTCTATTGCGGAAATGGAGCGTAATGAGGAGGTCTGGGCGGACTGGCTTCGCCAGGACAACGAGTACGCCGTGGGTGACCGCAAAGCTATGGAGGCCGGTGGTGGAAAGTATCTGAATTTTATTGCCATTGTGCTGCGTAAAAAATAAAGCCGCCCCAGCCCGATGACCATCGGAAGTCCGGCCGCACAAAAAGGCTCTGCCCGGATGACGGGCAGAGCCTTTTTCAGTTGTACTTAGTTCCGGGGGCCGGCGGTGGCGATCCACTGTCCCTGCCGCACCTGCACCTCGCCGCGCCGCAGCGCCTCCTCTATCTCAGGAAGCAGGCGGATACGCCCCCGCTGAAAAAGCAGGGTGATGGTGGAACCTGCCAGCTCGAAATGCCCCTTCTCCCCGCCCCGGCAGACCCGCTGGTTCTCCCGGGGATTGACGATGCCGCCCACCACCAGCGCGCCGATCTCCGTCTGTACTACGGGGCCAAAATTCTCCGTGGTCAGCAGCGTCCAGCAGCGGCGATTGAGCACAAACACCGGGTATTTCTCGCAGGCTATGGGCTGCACGCTGTGGAGCGCCCCGGGCAGGTAATGGTTCTCCCCCTGGTAGCCGTCATCAATATAGCAGTAATGGTGGTAATCCGTGGGGCAAAGGCGGAACACCAGGCAGTCTCCGCCGCAAAAGCGCTCCGCCAGCTCCTCATCCTGCAGCAGATCCCGGAGCCTATAATGGGAATTCTTAATGAAAAAGCTGCTGTCCTCCCGGACGGGATAGGCGCTGAGCCAGCCGTCACAGGGGCTGATGAGATGGCTCGGCTCCCTGTCAACGGGCACAGGCTCCCGGGTGCGGGCAAAAAAATCCCGATAGGTACGAAACTGCCTGCGCTGCTCTCTTGTCAAGTCTATGCCGCAGTGCCGGGCATAGGGCCCTACCATGGGCCGGGACAGGCGGGAGCGGAGAAAGGCCACCGCCAGGCGGTCCGCATGGGCGGCCATGATCGCCTTGAGCAGCAGGCGGCCCGGCGCCGTGTCATAGAGAAACCGCACCGCCCCGGAGGTATTTCTGCTCACGGCTTCACCCCCAGCAGGACGATGACCAGCTCACCGCAGCCGATGAGGATCATCAGCAGCTTTCCCGCCAGCCGGGGTTTTACCAGCTTGAACGGCGTCAGGAACGCCACAGCCATAACGATCAGCAGGCTGGTTCCCAGAACCGGCAGTGGGCGGTGCAGCAGTCGGGCCACCCCCAGGATCGTGGGCAAAAACAGCGCCGCCGTGGTAACGGGCAAGCCTAAGTATATCTCTCGCTGACTGTCGGTTCCCTTCTGGCGCTCCTCCTCGTCCACATTGAACCAGGCCAGGCGGATCAGGGCGCACAGGACGTACAGCCCCGCAATCACTCCTACCAGTATGCTGCCCCGGGCCGTGGCATACACCGTAGCCGCCGGGAGCACACCAAAGCAGATCAGGTCGCTGAGGGAGTCGATCTGCACGCCGAAGCGCTTTTCCTGGGCCGTTCTGTTTTTCTTCAGGGAGGCAACCTTCCCGTCAAACATATCGCACAAGCCCGCCAAAAGCAGGCACAAAAGGGCCCAGGGGATCCGCCCGCTCATGGCAAAGCCGATGCCCGTGAGTCCTGTCAGCATACCGATATAAGTCAATACCACCGTATAATTGTAAACGCCTAACATTCCATATAGCTCCTCTCGCGTGCCGCCTGCACAGGCAGCAACCTGTCGACACATTCTTACAGGATACAGTATACCGGCCGATTATAAAGATGTCCCTATACAACTTCTTAATTTTTCTTAAGAATTGTTTCAATTTCCCTGTTCATCCGGAGAAAAATCCTGTATAATAGAAAAAGTATGCTAAGAAAGGAGGCGGTGTCATGGAGCCGAGAACGATCCTGGTGGCGGATGACGACCCCGCCATCCGGGAGGTACTGCGCCTGCTTCTGACCGGAGAAGGGTACAGGGTGCTGGAGGCTGCCGACGGCGGCGAAGCCATTGCCCAGCTGTCAGACGACATAGACCTGGTGATTCTGGATGTAATGATGCCCGGCACCGGCGGCTACGCCGCCTGCGCCGAGATACGCAAGCAGTCGGCGGTACCGGTGCTGTTTCTCACGGCCAAGGCCCAGGATTCCGACAAGTCCATGGGCTTCTCCGTAGGGGGCGACGATTATCTGGTCAAGCCCTTCTCCTATGCGGAGCTGATCTCCCGGGTCAAGGCCATGCTGCGGCGCTACTGCATCTATGGCACCAAGGCCGCCGCCAGCGTGGTGCGGTGCTGCGGAGATATTGAGATCGACCCGGATCAGTGCCTGGTGCGCCAGAACGGGCAGGAGGTAGCCCTGACGGCCACAGAATACCGGATCCTGTACCTGCTGGCCTCCCATCCGGGGCGGGTGTTCCCGGTGCAGAGCCTGTATGAGGGCGTGTGGAACGAGCCGTATTTCTACACCGCCAACAACACCGTCATGGTGCACATCCGCAATCTGCGGCGCAAGCTGGGGGACGACCCCCAGAACAGCCGCATCATCCGCACCATATGGGGAAAGGGGTATCGGATTGGGTAAAAAGATCCGGAGCCATCTCAGTGCCCAGCTCCTGTGCGGCGTGCTGGTGTCTCTGGCCGCAGCGGCAGCGGCGTTCGCACTGATTTTTGCTTTGTGCAATACCCTGCTGGACCATACGGTATACGGTCAGGCTTTCGCACGCCGGATGGCAGACAACCTGTTTGATGATTTGCAGGAATATGTGGACGAAGAGCAAATTCCAGGCTCCCAGATCGACCGGCTGCAGCAATGGTTCGCCCGCAGCAAGCGGGTCTATCTGATGGTCTTTGACGGGGACGAGGCGGTCTATACCTCCCCCATGCCCAGTGGGATCCGCTTTGTCTTTGACCCGGAGAATCTGTCGGACGACGCGGCCTATACCCTGTACCTGGCCGACGGCACCGCCCTGCAGGCGTACATGTTCTACTATGCGGGCGACACATTTTACTTCATCGGCGTGGTGCTGGCAGCCGGCGGGTCCATCCTTGCCTTTTCCGTCTGCTTCATGCTGCTGCTGCACCGGAAGGTGGTCTATATCAAGCGCCTGAAGGGGGAGCTGGATATTCTCTCCGGCGGAGCGCTGGAGTATCCGGTGACGGTGCAGGGGGAGGACGAGCTGGGCCAGCTGGCCTTCGGCATCGATCAGATGCGCCGCTCCATACTCACCCACCAGCGCACGGAGGAGCGGACGCGCTCCGCCAACTCCCAGCTGGTCACGGCCATGTCCCACGACCTGCGCACGCCGCTGACCTCCCTGCTGGCCTATCTGGAGCTGCTGCAGCGGGAGAAATATACGGGCGAGGCCCAGCGCCGGCAATTCGTGGAAAAAAGCCTGGAGCAGACGCTGCGCATCAAGTCCATGGCGGACGATATGTTTGAATACTTTCTGGTGTACTCGGCGGAATGGGAGCACCCCGACATGGACGAGCAGGATGCCGACACCCTGCTGGAGCAGGCATGGGACGAGTACTCCTTTTCCCTGGAGAGCCGGGGCTTCTCCGTTGAGACGGATTTTCAGCCCCTGCATGCAGCGGTGTCAGTCAACTGCGACCTGCTGCACCGGGCCTTTGACAACCTCTTTTCCAACCTGCTGAAGTATGCGGACCCGACCCAGCCCATACGCATCGCCTTCCGCCGGGAAGGTGACGGCATCCTTTTAACGGTATGCAACGGTATCTCACCCTTGCAGGCCAAACGGGAGAGCACCAACATCGGCCTCAATACCATACGGGGCATCCTCCGGTATCACGGGGGCCACTTTGACACCCGGGAATCCGGCGGCGTTTTCACGGCAGAGCTGCGCCTCCCCATCAGCGCCCGGGATCCCCTGTGACCACACATCATAGAGCCTCAGCGGAACACGCCATTCCGCTGAGGCTCTATACGGACTGACCATCGCCTTCAACCGGGACACGGCCCGTGCCGCCCTGCCCCGGCAGATCCGGCGTTTGCCGCAGTATGAGACACTTGCCATGATCCGCTTTCCAGGCGTATAATAAAAGCATCAATACTTCAAGGAAGGCGCACTATGGATCCATCACCCGACAAAACCTATCTCTTTGAGCAAATGCCCGTGCCGCAGGCAGTGCAGCGGCAGATCCTGCCCTCCATCGCCAGCCAGATGGTGCTGCTGCTGCTCTACAATCTGGCGGATACTTACTTTGTGGGGCTGCTGAACGCCCCGCCCCAGACGGCGGCGGTGTCGGTGGCCTACACCGTCACCGTGCTGATGACAGCCATCGCCAACCTGTTCGCCGTAGGCGGTGCCAGCTGTATGGCCCGGGCCATGGGCCGGCACGACAAGACCAGCGCCCAGCGCATCGCAGCCATCTCCTTCTGGTGGTGCCTGCTTGCGGCGGTGCTGTTTTCCGGCGGGTTCGCCCTGTTTGCCTCTCCGCTGCTGCGTCTGTGCGGTGCCACGGCGGAGACCTATGCCCCGGCGCTGCGCTACGCCAGATGGGTGGTCATCTGGGGCGGCCCCTGCGCCATCGCCAATATTCTGCTGGCCAATCTCATGCGCGCGGAGGGCAGCGCCGCTCTGGCGTCGGCAGGTGTCTCTCTGGGCGGCGTCATCAACATCGTGCTGGATCCCTTCTTCGTCCTGCCGCAGTTTTTAGGGCTGGGGGCCCAGGGCGCAGGGCTGGCCACAGCCGTCTCCAACGGCATCGGCACACTGTTTCTCCTGGCCTGCATCTTCCGCCGGCGCAGCGGCTCCATGATCTCGCTGCGCCCCCGCAGCCTGCGCCATACCTCCAGATATATAGGCGGTATCCTGAAGATCGGCTTCCCCTCCTGCGTCCAATACCTGCTGACGGTGGTGGCGGTGGGCGCACTGATGAAGTTCATGTCCGCCTATGATACCGACGCCGTGGCAGCCCTGGGCATCGTCAAGAAGCTGGATATGCTGCCGCTGTATTTCTCCATCGGCGTGTCGGGCGGCATATTGCCCCTGCTGGCCTACAACTACGCCTCCGGCAACCAGACCCGGCGGCATCAGGTGTTCAAGCTGGGCTGCAGCGTATCGGCAGCGTTTTCGCTGCTGTGCGTACTCCTGTATGAGCTGCTGGCCCCTGCACTGGTGGGATTGTTCATCGACTCGCCCGCCACCATCTCCTACGGCGCGGCATTCCTGCGGATCATGGTGCTGGCCATGCCCATGATGGCGGTGTGCTATCCCATGATCACTCAGTTCCAGGCCATGGGGCGGGTAAAGGAGTCCTTGGTCTGCTCCGTCCTGCGAAAGGGTGTACTGGATATCCCGCTGCTATTTTTGCTGGATACGTGCATCCCCATGTACGGCTGTACCATGGTGCAGCCTATAGTGGACTGCATCTCCATGATGGCAGCCCTGTGGTTCTACAGGCGGATCCTGCGGGCTGACAAGAACTCGTTATCATGATATAAAAAGAGGACTGGCACGCATTCCGCATGTCAGTCCTCGCCGTATTGGTCGCTAAGCAAGAAGGCTCTGGATTTCATCCTTGGCCTCAGTCCGAGAGTATTACTGAGTATTACTCTCGGACTGTTTTTATGGTCCTACATTTCGCTTTTACCTTGCTTACACTCAAGATCTGCTCTGATTCACTTGCCTCTCGCTCCTCTCAAAACAAAAAAGCGCCCATCTTCGTATTGAAAATGGATGCCAATTGTGTACTTGATTTAATTGTTGTGGGAAGCGGGGAGGTGCATCTGAACCGTAGATAGAACAAGACCGTAAGGCGTTGGCCTTACGGTCTGTTGTTGGTGGAGATAAGCGGGATCGAAC
>URSX01000067.1 GCA_900550615.1 uncultured Eubacteriales bacterium | reverse complement strand
CTCCATGGCCTGCTCCTCCGGCACACCGGGGAATACGCGCCCGGCCCAGGAGGGGATGGGGATGGAGGCGATACACCAGGGGAAGCCGCTGCTCATCTGCAGACGGTAATACTCCTTCAGAGCCTCACCGCTGGCGCGCAGAGCACGCACCCGGCGATCCGGGTCCACACCCTTGAGATGCTCTGGATCCTCGGCATCAATGACCAGATAGGCCGCGCCCGCCCTGGCGTAGTCATTGAAAAAATGCTGACGCCACAGGGGCACCTCGTCAAACACGGCATCATCGGCGCGGAGAAATTTCTCACGGGTCAGATAGTCGTCGTGCCAGTTCATCACCACCTCCCGGCAGCCTGCGTCATAGGCTGCCGTGGCGCACATGCGGGCAAAAAAGGCGCACTCCACCGGGCTGGAGATGAGCAGGGTCTGGCCCTTCTGCACATGCAGGCCCACCTGAATCAGGAGCTTTGCGTACTCGTGAAGCTTTTCGTTCGTCGGTTCCATAGAAACACTTCCTTATTTTAGTATATCCATCAGGTCGTCGGTGCCTGTGGTCTTGGTGACCACCACCACATGATCCCCCTCGCGGATGCAGGTATTGCCGTCGGGGATGACGATCTCCCGGTCCCGGGCGATGGCTCCCACCAGCACCCCCTGCTTCAGGGGCAGGTCCTTCATGGGCTTATCCAGCAGCTCACGGCACTCGGGGCCGGCGGTGAACTCCAGCGCCTCTACCTGGCCACCCATCATCTTATACAGGCTCTCCACGAAGCTGCCCTCGGAATTGGCCAGAGCACGGACATAGCGGGTGATCTGATTGGCCACGATGTCCTTGGGGCTGATGATGCTGCTGATGCGGGTGTCCCGGACCAGGTCCATATAGTTGGGACGGGTCATCTTGGCCAGAACCTTTCCCACCCCCGCACGCTGAGCGCTGAGGGCCATGAGCAGGTTCTCCTCGTCCCGGTCTGTCAGGGAAACGAAGGCATCCGCCGCGAATACCCCTTCCTCCCGCAGAAGGTCGTTGTCCGTGCCGTCCCCCTCGATGACCAGGGTGTCAGGCAGGTCGGAGGAAAGGGTCAGGCACTTCTGGTGGTTCATCTCCACGATCTGGGACTTGATGCCGCGCTTTTTCAGCTCCCAGACCAGGTACATGGCCGTGCGGCTGCCGCCCAGAATGGACACGGCGCGCACCTTGTGCTGGGAGGAGTGGCCCAGGCTATGGAGCATGCTCTGCAGCTGGCCCTTGGCGCCGATCATATATAGCTTGTCCCCGATCTGGGGTACAAATGCGCCGTTGGGGATCACCATTTCCCCGTCATGCACCGCCACGCAGAAAAGCACCTTGGCCGAGGTATGACTGCTGTACTCGCTGAGGGTGCGGCCCGCTACGCTGGTCTGGGTGGTGACATCGAAGCCGATCATATCGATGCGGCCTCCGGCAAAGGGCTCCACGGAAAAGGCCGAGGGCGTGGAGACAATACGGGCAATCTCCTGGGCCGCCGCCAGGTCGGGATTGATGACCATATCCAGACCGATCTCTTTTTTCAGCATGTCCGCGTCCCGGCGGTACTCCGGGCTGCGCACCCGGGCAATGGTATGGCCCGCGCCCAGCTTCTTGGCGATGAAGCAGCAGAGCAGATTCGTATCGTCCAGATTGGTGACTGCAATGACCAGATCCGCCGCCTGGGCACCGGCCTCCTTCAAAACACGGATGGAAGCGCCGTTGCCCTCGATGCACATGACATCCAGAGCGTTTTCCGCCTTGTTCAGCGCCGCAGCGCTGTCATCCACCATGACAATATCGTGGCGCTCGCCTGCCAGCTGGCTGGCAATGGCGTAGCCCACCTTTCCGTTTCCCACAATGATGATCTTCATTTTATATCGTCCTCCCCCTGCATAGGGTCAATTTCCGCCGGTTTTCTGTCGGCGAGGCGGGCGCCGTTATACTCCGCGCCCATGATGAGCACCTGGCCGGTCATATACAGCCACAGCAGCACCACCACGATGGTGGCAATGGAGCCATAGAGCTCCGAATAATGGGCCACATTCTCCACATAATAAGAGAAAGCCGCCGAAAGAGCCAGCCAGGCCACCATGCTCAAAAGCACCCCCGGCACCACCTCCCGCAGCGGGCAGCGGTTTCCCCGGGCCAGCATATTCAGCGGTACCAGCACCAGCAGCATGATAACACCCAAGGCCACGAAACGCAGCGTGCCCCATAGGTCGATGAAGCCCGCCGGAATGCGGACAAGGCCCGACACGAACTTCAGCGCCCGACGGCCCACGGTGGTCAGCACGATGCTGGCGGCAATGGTGACGATGAGCCAGAGGGTAAAGGCCAGGTTGCGCAGTGTGCCCCCCACGAGACCGGGCGGCTGGGGCATACCGTAGGCCTTGCGTACGGAGTGCATCAGGCAGCTGGTGGAGCGCATGGGAAACCAGATGGAAAAGATCAGGCTGAACACCAGCAGCTGGCGGCTGGGACTGGTGGACACATACTCCAAATAGCTGCCCACGATCCCCAACACCTGCTCCGGCAGGATGCGGCTCATGGAATCCAGCAGGCCCTCTATATCCAGATGCATCAGGCCCACCAGGGTGCTGAAAAACACCAGCAGGGGGAAAATGGCAAACAGGAGATAATATGTCAGGGCGGCGCTGTCCCGGGCCACATCATGGGCATAGTACCGGTCCACCAGATCCTTGATGAATCCAAAGGGCTTTCTATGTTTTCCGGCAGCATTTCGCTTGATAGCGATCCCCTCCTCCCCGGCGATTCCTCCGCCGGATAAAGCTACACAGTTACTGGAAGTATACCATATTCCTCCGGTAAAATAAACCCCGACTTCACATCAAGAATGTTCCGACCCCGGAAAGGCGCAGATGCCAGACAAATGTCCGTCAGAATTCATAAAAATACACCGCAATTTTGGAAAATAATTCCTATTGCTTTTTTCCATTTTTATGCTATTATTTAAGAAGTAAATTACTCATATAGGAAACGAGGGTCAACTATGGATAATTTGACAAAGATCGTGCGCACCGAAATCGCACGGCAATACAAAAGCGTGCGGCAGTTTGCCTTTGCTGTAAACATTCCCCTTTCCACCATCAACAGCGCTCTGCACAACGGTATCGGCGGTTCTTCCTTCGACACGGTGGTGCAGATCTGCAAGGTTTTGGGGATCAAGGCTCTGTCGGACGACTCTGCCTTCTACCTGACTGACGACACCCAGGAGCTGCTGACCCAGTATGCACAGCTGGACAGCTATGGCCGCCATACTGTCGCCACCGTGCTGAAGGTGGAGGCTCAGCGCTGCAAGGAAGCCGCCGAGAGCTTTTCCGGACAGACCGCGGCATTTGGCGGCAGCTTCACCAGCGTGAATCTGCCCGCAGAAAGCGCGGCAGAGGCTGCAGACGCTCTGCGCAGCCTGAAAAACAAGGAGTAAGAAGGGATTTTCTCTATGAAGACCGCGCAGCGTGAGGCGCGCGCCTTTTTGAAACAATTCCATCACCGTCCGTTTACTGTTTCGGATCTTGTGAAAGCCCTGCAGGCGCAGGGCTTTTCTCTCGTTACATACAGCAGGCTCTCCAACTGCAAGGAAGTGACCACGCTGCTCAGCTCCCTGCGGCTGTTTGACTATGCCGCCGGGCAATCTGCCTTCACCTACCAGGATCCCAATCTGCGGATCGTGTTCATGCTGGAGAACCTGTCTCAGGAGGAGCAGATGATCCTGCTGAGCCACGAGCTGGGGCACATTCTGTGTCGGCATCTGGATCAGACAGTGATCACAGGCCCCGGAACTGGCGTGATGCAGGAGCAGGAGGCCAACGAATTCGCCGCCCGGCTCATGCGGTACAACAAAGCCTGCAGGCCACGGCGCATGGCCCTGTGGGCTGCCGCAGGTCTACTGATTCTGGCGCTGGCAGGAGTGCTTCTGTTCAGGCCGTCCGGTGTGGCAGGCGAAAATGAGACCGTATATCTGACGGAATCCGGACGGTGCTTCCACAGGGAAAGCTGCAAGTTCGTTGTCGGCAAGGACAACACCACCGCCCTGCCCCGCCAGCAGGCAGAGAAGGCCGGATATGAGCCATGCGCCTGGTGCTTCGGCTTTGGCGAAAAGGAAGCGCATACATAAAAATACATAAAAATTCATATAATGATCCCCGATCCGTGTAAGCCGGATCGGGGATTATCTTATTTTCCGGCCAGACGGACACCGCCGAAGAAGTAGCGGCCCAGGCCATCGCCAAACACGCCGGTATACTGCTCAGACAGGCTCCAGCTCCTGGTACTGTGGTACAGGGGGATCACGTTCCCCTGCTCCAGCAGCAGGCGCTCGGCATCCTCCAGATAGGCATCCCGGGCCTCCTTGCTGGCGGAAACGCCTGCCACACGCAGCAGCATGTCATAGGCACTGGAGGAGAAATTGGCAAAATTACCCTCGTTGCCCGTGCGCCAGCGGTTGAGAAAGCCTGTGGCATCGTTGCGGTCACTGGTGACGCGCAGCGCAGCCAGGGTATATTCGCCCCGCTGCAGCGCCTGGCTGATCTCAGAGGCGGAAACGCCCTTCAGCGTGACGCTGAGGCCCAGCTTGTCCCGCCAGGTCTTTTGCAGCAGCTGGGCCAGGGAATCCGCGGTGCCGTCAGACTCATAGAGCATGATCACCGTACCCAGAGCCGCGATCTTTTCGGCGGTGTAGCCCGCCTCCTGCAGCAGCTCCTGAGCGGTCTGGCAGTTCTTTTCATAGTTTTCACTGTCGTTGTCCACCACAGCGCCCACATCCCGGAACTGGCCGCCCATGGTGCTGCGGATGCCCCGGGTCACCAGACCCTCCGCCGCCAGATGCGTCCGGGGGCCCAGCAGCTCGGCGATGGCGCTGCGGTCGATGACCAGGCCCATGGCCCGGCGAACCCGCTCGTCGCTGGTGAGGGCGGACAGCTGGTTCAGCAGCACCACGCTGGTCTCCGGGTAGTAATCCGGCATCCAGCCGTCACTCTTTTTGGCCACGGCCTCATCCGTCAGCCCCAGCACAAGGTCCACGTCTCCCCGGTCAAAGAGAGAGTTGGCCGTCTGCTCATCCGAGGTAAAGCGGAAGGTGATGGCCTCCGGCCCCAGGCGGCGCAGGTCATGATAGTCACGGTTCTGCTCCAGGCGCATGGTATCCCCCTCCCAGGAGGCGACGGCATAGGGGCCGTTGGTGACCAGCGAGGTATCCCAGGCCATGGACCAGTTCTCCTGGGCGGCGGCAGCGCTCTGCACCGGCATGGTGGCGGCAGCCGTACAGACGCTGTCGATAAAATATGGGCAGCGGCCGGAGAGCACCACCACAAAGGTATCGTCATTCGGAGCGGAGACCTGCAGGGCATCCACTTTGCCGGAGCGGGCGGCGCTGTAGCCGGCCACCATGTCCAGCAGGGCAGCATTTTTCGAGCCGGTGGCAGGGTCCACCAGCCGCTTCCAGGCGTAGACAAAGTCCCCGGCCGTGACCCGGGTGCCGTCGGACCAGGTGGCCCCGGTGCGGAGACGGAAGGTATAGGTCTCCTGGCCCTCGACAGTGGTATCGCACTGGTAGCTGCGGGCCATGCCGTTCACCGCCGTGCAGCCGCCGGAGCCGTCCGCCTGGAGCTTCATAAGGTTTTCAAACAGGTGGCTGACCACGATCTTCTCCTCATCGGTGGCAGCCAGGGCCGGATCCAGGGTAGCGGGCACGCGGCTCATTGCCACCCGGAAGGACACATCCTTCTCCCTGCCGCAGCCAGCCAGCAAGCCCGCTGTCAGCACCAGGGCCAGCAGCAGCGCCGTGTATCGTTTCAGTTTTGTCATAAGCGTCCTCCTTCTGGGCAGAATCGGCTCACTTCTTCTCCGGGGTCACGCAGCCGTTCTCATCCACCACGGCGGGAATGATCTGGCTGCGGGTGCTGCGGGCAATATCATCCAGACGCATACGGCTGGGGAAGTCCGACAGCAGCGTGTAGGCCACGCCGTGGCGCCTGGCACGGCCCGTGCGGCCGATGCGGTGGATATAATACTCGTTCTCATCGGGGACATCGTAGTTGAACACCGCGTCCACATCGTCCACATCGATGCCCCGGGCGGCCACATCCGTGGCAACGAACACATGGAGCTTGCCCTCCCGGAACAGGGCCATCACCGCCTCCCGCTTGCGCTGGGGAATGTCGCCGTGGATGCACTGAGCGTCCAGCCCGCGCATCTGTAAAAACTTGGTCAGGCGCTCCGTGGAGCCCTTGGTATTGCAGAAGCACATGACCCGCTCCAGCTTCTCCCCGGTGATGATATGGGCGATGGTGTCCACCTTCCGGTCGGAAGGAACCTCAATACGGTACTGGAGAATGTCGGGCTTATTCTCCTTGGTAGCCTGGACGGTGATCTCCTCGGGGTCACGCTGATAGACCCAGGAGATGTCCATCACTTCCCGGGAAATGGTGGCAGAGAACATGCCGAGATTTTTACGATTGGGGATCTTGTCCAAAATGCGGGTGACATCGTGGATGAAGCCCATGTCCAGCATGCGGTCCGCCTCGTCCAGCACCACGGTCTGCACCTCCTTCACCGTGACGGTGCGGCGCTTCATATGGTCAGACAGGCGGCCGGGGGTTGCCACCACGATCTGGGGCTTGCGCTTGAGGGCGTTGATCTGCTTGCCGATGGGTTCGCCGCCGTACAGGCACACCACCCGCAGCCCCTCATGGTACACCGACACGTCCCGCAGCTCCTGGGTGATCTGCATGGCCAGCTCCCGGGTGGGAGCCAGGATCAGCGCCTGCACCGCCTCACTCTCCCGGTCGATCCGCTCGATGATGGGCAGGCCGAAGGCCATGGTCTTGCCGGTGCCGGTGGGCGCCTTGGCGATGACGTCCTTTCCCGCCAGCATGGGGGGAATGCAGCCGGCCTGCACTGGAGTGGAAATGGTATATCCTTTGTTTTTTATAGCGCGCATGGTGGCCTCGGACAGGCCGAAGCTGTCAAAGGGCACGCCCTGTGTAATATCCATATTGTGTTCCTCTTTTTGCTCATAAAATTTCAATTTCCATTTTACCACAAAAGTCAACCGGTGAAAAGAGGGGAAATGCGGGGGCAAATGCAAGGGAAGAGGTAGGAGTGATGGGTGAATAGGTTTTGGGGACGGGGAATGCGGATTGCCACGGGCGCGGAGCGCCCTCGCAATGACATGATTTTTGCATGGGGTGCGGTGCGCAAAAAAGGGCGGCGCCTATAGGCACCGACCCTTTGGAGAAGCCTTATTTTTTATTCCCGACAGGGGACATGCCAGATGTCCCGGGCGTAGTCCCGGACGGCGCGGTCAGCGGCGAAGACACCGCTGCGGGCGATGTTGTGCAGGCTCATCCGGTTCCAGCGGGTGCGGTCATCATACGCCTCCATCATGCGGCGGGCCGCATCGCAGTAGGACACAAAATCCGCCAGGAGCAGGTACTGATCCGCCGGGCAATCACCGCCAAAGAGCAGGCGGCGGTAAATATCCTCATAGCTGACCCCGTCACGGAAGCCGTCACGGATGGCATCCAGCACGCGGCGCAGCACAGGATCCCGGTCATACAGCAGCTTGGGGTCATAATGCCGGGAAAGCTCTGCCGCCTCTTCCGCCTTCAGGCCGAAGAGGAACATATTCTCCTCCCCCAGCACCTCATACATCTCCACATTGGCTCCGTCCAGAGTGCCCAGTGTGACGGCACCGTTCATCATGAACTTCATATTGCCGGTGCCGCTGGCCTCCTTGCCGGCGGTGGAAATCTGCTGGGACACCTCGCTGGCGGGCATGAGCACCTCCGCCATGGAGACCCGGTAATTCTCCAGAAACACCACCTGGAGCTTATCCCGGCAAAGGGGATCATGGTTGATCTGGTCGGCCAAAGAGTTGATCAGATGGATGATCCGCTTGGCTACCGCATACCCCGGGGCAGCCTTGGCCCCAAAGAGGAAGGTCTGGGGCCGGAAGTCCATATTGGGAGCATCCTGCAGGCGCTGGTAGAGATAGAGAATGTGCATCACGTTCAGCAGCTGCCGCTTATACTCGTGCAGGCGCTTGACCTGGGTATTGAACACGGCATCGGTATTGAGCACCACACCCTGCTGCCGCTTGGCCCAGCGGGCAAAGCGGGCCTTGTTCTGCCCCTTGATCTCCTCCAGGCGACGGAGCACGGAGGCATCGTCTGCGCAGGCATCCAGGTTTTTCAGCCGATCCGGGTGCAGGAGATAATCCGCCCCGGTCAAATCGCAGATCAGCCCGTGGAGGCCGGGATTCACCTGACTGAGCCAGCGGCGGTGATCCACGCCGTTGGTGACGTTGCGGAACTGCTCCGGGCACATGATGCAGGCATCCCGGAACACGTCCCGGCGCAAAATCTCCGTGTGCAGAGCGGAAACACCGTTGACGCTCATGCCCCCGGCGATGCAGAGATTGGCCATGCGCACGCCGCCATCCCAGACGATGGCCAGCCTCTCGGTCCTGGCGGGGTCGTGGTAAAACTCCTCCACCTGCCTCTGCCAGCGGTGGGCGATCTCCACGATGATCTGCCAGATGCGGGGCAGCAGCGTCTCAAACAGAGTCTGGGGCCAACACTCCAGGGCCTCAGCCAGAACCGTATGGTTGGTATAAGCCACGCTGTTTTTGGTGATCTCCCAGGCCTCGTCCCAGCCCATACCCGCATCGTCCATGAAAATGCGCATCAGCTCCGGGATCACCAGAGCCGGGTGGGTGTCGTTGATCTGGATGACGTTCTTCTCGTGGAAATTCCGAAGGGTACCGTAGACCTCCAGATGCTTGCGGGTGATGGACTGGATGGTGGCGGAGACGAAGAAATACTGCTGCTTCAGCCGCAGGGATTTGCCCTCGTAGTGATTGTCCTCGGGATAGAGGATCTTGCTGATGGCATCGGCCATGGTGCGCTCCTCACTGGCCTGGAGGTAGTGACCCTGGCTGAACAGCTGCATATCCACGGGCTTGGGGCTGCGGGCCTGCCAGAGACGGAGGGTATTGACATGCCCGGTCTGATAGCCGGCGATCTCCATGTCGCAGGGCACGGCCAGGACCCGGGTATAATCCTCGTGGATCACCATCAGCTGGCCCCCGTCCCACTTGGTGCGCACGGTGCCGCCGAAGTGCACCTCCTCCGCCTCCTGGGGACGGGGCAGCAGCCACGCACCGCCTACATCCTGCCAGTCGTCGGGCAGCTCCACCTGCTGGCCCTCCACGATCTTCTGCTTGAAAATGCCCAGCTCATAGCAGATGGAATAGCCTGTGGCAGGGAGCTCCAGAGTGGTCATGCTGTCCAGATAGCAGGCGGCCAGGCGGCCCAGGCCGCCGTTGCCCAGGCCAGCATCCGGCTCCCGCTCGAAAAGATCCGACGACTGGAAGCCCAGCTCCTCCACCGCCTGGGTCAGCGTCTCGGACAGCCCCAGGTTATAGGCGTTTTTCATCAGGCTGCGGCCCA
>URSX01000066.1 GCA_900550615.1 uncultured Eubacteriales bacterium | reverse complement strand
CGCCCTTGTAGGGGCCGATAGCGCCGTTGAACTGGCAGCGCCAGCCGCGGTTGGTGTGCCACTGACCGTTATCATCGCACCACACAACACGGAAGGTGAACATACGCTCAGGCTCGACCATACGGCCCAGCAGATCGACCTTCTCATACTCGGGGTGCTTCTCGATGACAGGCTCCAGAGAGGACAGAACTTCCTCAACAGTCTGCACGAACTCAGGCTCGTTGCCGTGCTTGGTCTTTACGCTTTCGAGCACGCTTGCCAGATAAGCATTCATAAAAATTGCCTCCTCAAAAATATGTTCCGATTCGGAATGTTTATATGACGGGCTCTCATGTCCCGTTCATAATGATGATAACACCATTCGCACAATGGTGCAAGAGTTTCCGGAAGGAAAATAGCCCCATTCCCTGTAAAAAAACCGGTAGATTTTTTGTGCAAAATGCAAGTTCCCCTTCCCCGGGCTGTTTCCAGGGTATAGATAGCACATCCGGGGCGATTGCATATTGACTTTTTTCGCTTTTCTTCATATAATAGGTAAGGAGGCAGAACTGCTCTCCCACAGCGTCCTAAAACAATCGCCTCTCGCAGCTGTATGCCTGCTGAAAGCCGGTCCCCTTGGGGGATGGCTTTTCTTATGTCCGGCGCTTCGGAGGCAAAAGGAGAATGACTATGCATACATATTCGCTGACAGTCGCCGGTCTGCACCGGGAGCTGCCCATCTGCAAAGTAACGGACGATCTGCACATCGGGGCCTTCATCTGCTTTGGTGACGCCGAGCTGACCGTGGCCTGCGCCAAAGCCCTGCTGGAGCTGCTGGATGCGGGCAGCTATGACTACCTCTTCACCGCCGAGGCCAAGAGCATCCCCCTGATTCACGAGATGGCCCGCCAGTCCGGTGCAAAGAAGTACTTCATCGCCCGCAAAGGCCCGAAGGTCTATATGCCCGACCCCATCCATGTGGAGGATAAGTCCATCACCACCGCCGGCACCCAGCGGCTGTACCTGGGCAGCGACGATGCCGAACTGATCCGGGGCAAGCGGATCGTCCTGATGGACGATGTGATCTCCACCGGCGGCTCCCTGCTTGCCATGGAAAACCTGGTGGCTCTGGCCGGCGGCACAGTTGTGGACCGCATCGCCGTTCTGGCCGAGGGCGCTGCCGCCCAGCGGAAGGATATCAAGTTCCTGGCCCCCCTGCCGGTGTTCAACGCCGACGGAACCACCAAATAATCTCGCATCTGCTGAGTTGACTGCTTTTTGGCAGTCAACTTTTTTCATTTTGTTATGGACAATTGTGATAAGCTGTGGTAATATGAGAAATTAATAAAACAGATATCAGCTCAAGGGAGCACACTCCCACCGGTCTGTATGAAAGGGGATCATTTTTATGTCTGCTAAGGAAAGCTATGCCGGCAAGATCAACCGGAAGCTCAACAAGAAGCTCCATGTGATCGATGTGGCCGCCGGCCGCGTACCCGCCGATCTGGTGTTGAAGAACGCCACCTATGTCAACGTCTTCTCCAACGAGCTGCGCCAGTGCGATATCGCCGTGGCCGAGGGGCTCATCGTGGGCATGGGCGAATACCACGGGAAGGTGGAGATGGACGTATCCGGTAAGATCGTTCTGCCGGGCTTTCTGGACGCGCACATTCACCTGGAGAGCTCTCTGGTCAGCCCCACGGAGTTTGCCAAGGCTGTCCTCCCCCACGGCACCACCACCGTCATCACCGATCCCCACGAGATCGCCAACGTCATGGGCACCGACGGCATCGAGTACATGCTCCAGGCTACGGAAGATCTGCCGGTGGATGTGCGGTTCATGCTGCCCTCCTGCGTGCCTGCCACGCCCCTGGACGAGTCCGGCGCCGTGCTGGATTACCGCGCCATTGACTCCTTCTACGACCATCCCCGGGTCCAGGGCCTGGCGGAGATGATGAACTTTGTGGGCACCGTCAACGGCGACCCCCAGGTGGTGGAGAAAATCGTGGCCTCCCAGGCCCATCATAAGAAGATCGACGGCCATGCGCCGGGCCTGTCCGGCAACGATCTCAACGCCTACATTGCCGCCGGTGTGTATTCCGACCACGAGTGCTCCGACCTGGACGACGCCCTTGCCAAGCTGGAGCGGGGCCAGTTCATCATGATCCGGGAGGGCACCGCCGCCCGGAACCTGGAGGCCCTGGTTCCCCTGCTGTGCGAAAAATATGTGGACCGCTGCATGTTCTGCACCGACGACAAGCAC
Organism: uncultured Eubacteriales bacterium; assembly: GCA_900550615.1. Lineage (GTDB taxonomy): Bacteria > Bacillota > Clostridia > Oscillospirales > Oscillospiraceae > Vescimonas. Next base: position 7,274 of record URSX01000066.1, on the reverse strand, counting down.
CCCAACGACCTGCTGGAAAAGGGCCACATCGACTACATCGTGAAAAAAGCCATCTCTCTGGGCGTGGATCCCATCATTGCCGTGAAGGCCGCCTGCCACACCGCCGCCCGGTACTTCCTGCTCAACAACCGCGGTGCCATCGCCCCGGGCTATCTGGGCGACTTTGTGGTCATCGATAATTTCAATGACTTCAACATTGAAATGGTGTTCAAGCGGGGCGAGCTGATGTATGACGGGCAGCTCCGTGACTTCCCCAGTCCCGAGATCGACCCCTATCTGGTCAAGCGCGCCCACAACACCTTCCACCTGGGCAAGCTGACGGCGGACGATTTCCGGGACGGCCGTCCCCACGCCATCATCGGCCTTGTGCCCGGGGAGATTATCTCCGAGGACGCTGGCTACATAGACCACATCGACGTGGAGTATGACATTCTGAAGGTGGCCGTCATTGAGCGGCACAAGAACACTCATCACATCGGCCTGGGCTACATCAAGGGCTACGGCCTGAAGGCCGGCGCCGTGGCCACCAGCATCTCCCACGACTCCCACAACATCATCGTGGTGGGCACCAATGAGGAGGAAATGGCCGCCGCCGCCAACCGCATCGCCGAAAACCACGGCGGCATCACCGTCATGCAGGACGGCAAGGTGCTTGGCGAGGTACGGTTGGCCATCGCAGGCATCATGAGCGACGACCCCCTGGTCATGGTCAACAGCGCTCTGGAAAGCGCCAAGGACGAGGCCTTCCGTCTGGGTGTCTCCCGGGATATCGATCCGTTCATGACCCTGAGCTTCATGGCTCTGCCGGTGATCCCCACCCTGCGCATCACCACCCGCGGCGTGTTCGACGTGACCACCCAGCGGTATATCTGATCCGTGCATCCAAACAGGCGAGCAAAGGGGTCCGCTGAGGCGGGCCCCTTTTCCTCACTCAGAAAACGGCTCCGGCACAAGACCGCCCCAGCCGGTTGCGGAAAAATTTCCTTTCCGTTTACAATTGCAGCCTGAGATTATGATAAAATAGCGGTCAGAAAGTGCCCCGTGCCGGGTAGCTGCGCCTTATATGGACAGAGCGCGGCGCGCAGGGCAAATCACGCCGGGGAGGGATGGCGCACCATGTCACAGGTAACAAAACGGGCCTTGGAGCAGTCGCTGAAAAATTTGCTGCTGAAAAAGCCGCTGACCAAAATCACGGTGGCTGATATCGCGGAAGACTGCGGCATCAACCGCATGACCTTCTACTATCATTTCAAGGACATCTACGATCTGGTGGAGTGGTCCTGTCTGGAGGATGCCAAGCGGGCTCTGGATGAGAAAAAGACCTATGACACCTGGCAGCAGGGTCTGCTGCAAATTTTTGAGGCCGTGCAGGCGAACAAGCCGTTTATCCTGAATGTCTACCGCTGCGTGCACCGGGAGCAGGTAGAAAAATACCTGCAGCCCCTGGTGGATCAGCTCCTGCTGGACGTGCTGGAGGAGGAAGCCAAGGGCCTCACCGTCCGGGACGAGGACAAGCAGTTCATCGCCCAGATCTATAGCTATATTTTTATCGGCCTGATGCTGGACTGGATCAAGGACGACATGCGCTCAGATCCCCAGCCCATCGTGGGGCGGCTGGCCAAGCTGGTAAAGGGCTCCATGTCAGCAGCCCTCTCCCGGTTCAGCCTCTGATTTTATCATTTTCCCGGATCTGATAAAAATTTTTACACATGTGCTCCCCGTGATAAAACTTTTATCACGGGGAGTTTTCTGCATATTGTAAACCGCCTGGGAATGGGTATACTGAGCTCAGAAAGAAAAAAACAGGAGGTTTTGATTATGTATTACTCTGCCGGAACTTATGAATCCTTTGCCCATCCCGAAAAGCCCAAGGATGTGGATAAAAAATCAGCCTATATCATCGGCACCGGTCTGGCGGGCCTGACCGCCGCCTTCTATCTGGTCCGCGATGGGCAGATGAAGGGCGAGCACATCCACCTGCTGGAGAAGCTGGATCTGGCCGGCGGCAGCTGCGATGGCCGTAAGGACGTGACCAAGGGCTTCTTCATGCGTGGCGGTCGCGAAATGGACAACCACTTCGAGGTCATGTGGGATACCTTCCGGGATGTGCCGTCCATCGAGACACCGGGCGTATCCGTGCTGGATGAGTACTACTGGCTCAATAAGCACGACCCCAACTATTCCCTCTGCCGCGCCACCGTGAACCGCGGCCAGGATGCCCACACGGATAAGCAGTTCAAGCTGGACAAGGAATCCGCAGCGGCCCTTTCCAAGCTGTTCCTGACCCCGGAAAAGGATCTGGAGGACAAGAAGATCTCCGATGTGCTGCCTGACTCCTTCTGGCGCACCAACTTCTGGCTGTACTGGCAGACCATGTTCGCCTTCCAGCGCTGGTCCAGCGCTCTGGAAATGAAGCGCTACCTCTGCCGCTACGTCCACCACATCGACGGTCTGCCCGACTTCAGTGCTCTGCGTTTCACCAAGTACAACCAGTTTGAGAGCATGATCCTGCCTCTGGTAAAGTATCTGGAGTCCCACGGCGTGCGCATTGAGTACGGCATGGATGTGAAGAACGTCATCATCGACACGCAAGGGGACAGAAAGGTCGCCAAGCAGATCGTCTATGTCAAGGACGGCCAGGAGCAGACCATCGACCTCATTGAGGACGATCTGGTGTTCATCACCAACGGCTGCTGCACCGATACCTCCTGCTACGGCGACCAGACCCACGCCCCGGACCTGTCCGGCGTGAAGAACGGCTTCGGCGAATCCTGGGATATGTGGAAAGCCATCGCCGTTCAGGCCAAGCACGGCGAGTTTGGCAATCCCGATGCCTTCTGCAGCGATGTGGATGCCACCAACTGGATGAGCGCCACCGTGGCCACCTCCAATGAGGAGATCATCCGGCACATCATGGACATCTGCCAGCGGGATCCCCGCTCCGGCAAGGTGACCACCGGCGGCATCGTCACCGTGAAGGACAGCACCGACAACTGGTACCTCTCCTGGACCATCAATCGCCAGCCCCAGTTCAAGTCCCAGGATAAGAACATGGTGCTTGTGTGGCTGTATTCCCTGAACACCAATAAAGAGGGTAACTTCGTGAAGAAGCCCATGCGGGAGTGCACCGGCGAGGAGGTCTGCCAGGAGTGGCTGTATCACATCGGCGTGCCTACGGAGAAGATTGACGCCCTGGCCCACGATGCCTGCAATACCACCACCTGCTTCATGCCTTATATCAACGCCTTCTTCCAGCCCCGCAAGGAGTCTGACCGGCCCAAGGTCGTGCCTGACGGTGCCGTGAACTTCGCCTTCATCGGCCAGTTTGCCGAGACGCCCCGTGACACCATCTTCACCACCGAGTATTCCATGCGCACCGGCATGGAGTCCGTCTACACCCTGCTGGATATTGACCGGGGCGTACCGGAGGTCTGGGGCAGCAAGTACGACGTGCGCGAGATCCTGCGCGCCTGCTACTACGCCATCGATAAGAAGCCCATCAGCGAAGCGCCCCTCTCCTTTGCGGAAAAGGAAGTCCTTAAAATCGCCATCAGGAAGGTCAGAGGCACGGATCTGGAGCTGCTGCTGAAGGAAAGCGGTCTCATCCAGTAATCCGCACGATGAGCAGCGAAACTTGATTTGTAAAAAGGGCTGCCGGCATTTTACGTCGGCAGTCCTTTTTGCGCAGCTGTACCCGTCCGAACAGCTGCGCCGCGCACAAAAGGGACGTCTGCCATAGCAAACGTCCCTTTTAGTGTTCTCTCTATTATCTCTGTCCCTTATCGTAGGGGATGCCCTCCGCCTTAGGCGCGCGGGACTTCTTGGATGTGAAGGCCAGCACCACCAGGGAAATGATATACGGCATCATATTGTACACCGGGCTGGGGATATTCAGCGACTTCAGGAAGTCGAAGCCCGTATACACATTGGACAGTGCCCGGAACATACCGAACAGCAGTGCCGCCCAGGCGATGCGGGTGGGCTTCCACTGGCCGAAGATCATGACCGCCAGAGACAGGAAGCCAAATCCGGCCACGCCGTATTCAAACCGCCACTCGGACACACCCGCCGTGATGAACACGATGCCGCCCAGGCCGCCCAGCAAGCCGGAGATCAGTACGCCCGCCCAGCGCATCTTGTAGACACTGATGCCCACGGAGTTAGCTGCCTGGGGATGCTCGCCGCAGGCCATCAGGCGCAGGCCGAAGCGGGTCTTATACAGCAGGATATAAGATGCCACCAGCAAAATCAGTGTCACCAGCATAAACCAGCTGAATTCAAACGAGCCAATGTTCACCAGGAACGCTCTCTTCGCGCCGGCGAACTGAATGGTAGAGGAGACGTCATCGGGGTTTGCGGCGGTGTTGATGGCCTTCACGATGACCGTCGCCCCCGCGATGCCCAGCATATTCAGTGCCGTACCCACAATGGTCTGATCCGCCTTGAAATTGATGCAGGCCACAGCCAGCAGGCTGGAGTAGACCATTCCAATCAGCGCCGCTGCCAGCAAGACCGCCAGCAGCATCACGAAGTGAGAGGCGTTGCTGGGCATATAGCGCATCGCCAGTGCGCCACCCAGAGCGCCCATGATCATCACGCCCTCCAGGCCCAGGTTGATAACGCCGGAATGCTCCGAGAAGCAGCCACCCAGCGCCACCAGGATCAGAACCGAGGCGAACGTCAGGGTATATTGCAGCAGCAGTACCATTACTGATCGCCTCCCTTCTCCGTATTTGCATCCCCGCTGGGTGTTTCACTCTGTTCTCTTTCCTTCAGCGCCGCCCGCTCCTCGCGTTTGCTGATCCCTGCATTCATCGCGTACTTCATGAACAGCACGAAGCCGCACAGATAGATGATGATGGAGGAGATCAGGTCGGAGATCTGCGCGCAGTACATGGTCTTATCCACATAGGCGCCGCCGGCGGTGATATGCTGGATGAAGAAGGATGCCAGGATTGTTCCGAAGGGATTCAAGCCGCCCAGAAATGCCGCCGCGATACCGTTGAAGCCCATGCCGGGCACAGAGGAGGTGGAGCACTGCCACTGCTCGTACCCGGTGAGGTACAGCATGGCCGCGCCCAGGCCGGCCAGAGCGCCGGAGATGACCAGGGTGAGGATGATGTTTCTCTTCTCCGCCATACCGCAGTATTTGGCGGCGTTCTTATTGCTGCCGGTGGCCCGCAGCTCATAGCCGAAGCGGGTCTTTTCCAGCACGATCCATACCCCCACCGCCGCCAGCACGGACAGCGGCAGCGCCAGTCCCACATACTGGTTGCCGTTGAACAGGTTGCCCAGGCCCAGGGTGGGCAGGATAGCCGAGGGATTCTTATGGGTCAGCACAAAGGTATACGGGCTGGTCTCTTCCTTCACGTTGGTCAGCAGCATGTTGGTCAGATACAGCACGATCCAGTTGAGCATAATGCCGGAGATGACCTCGTTGACGTTGCAGTAGGACTTCAGCAGGCCGGAAATCGCGCCCAGCACCATGCCGCCCAGCATTGCCAGCAGCATGCAGGGCAGCCAGCCCCAGCCCCAGGCCAGAGCGGCATACAGGCTCAGCGCCGCGCCGGCGCAGTACTGGCCCGCTGCGCCGATATTGAACAGGCCCACCTTATAGGCAAACAGGATGGCCAGCGCGCACATCAGCAGCGGTGCTGTCTTCACCAGGGTGTTGCCCAGGTACTTGGCCTGGGTAGCGGCCTTGCTGTAATTGAGGAAGTTCTTGATCACGGCCAGGATGGCCTCCCCCGCGCCGTTGGGATTGATGAACAGCAGCACGATGAAACCGATGAGCAGGCCCAGAATCACGCAGATCAGGGAGGCCAGCAGCGTCTGCATGCCGTTGTTTTTCAGCAGATTCTTTTTCATTCCCTCACCTCGTCTCTCTTGGCGCCGGCCATATACAGGCCCAGCTCCTCCTGGGTGGTGGTCTTGGGATCCAGTTCGCCCACGATCTCGCCTTCATACATGACCAGGATCCGGTCGGGAACGTCCATCACCTCGTCCAGCTCCAGGGACACCAGCAGCACTGCCTTTCCGGCGTCCCGCTGCGCCACCAGCTCCTTGTGGACGTTTTCGATAGCGCCCACATCCAGGCCGCGGGTGGGCTGTACCGCCACCAGCAGATCCGGATCCTTGTCGATCTCCCGGGCCACGATGGCCTTCTGCTGGTTGCCGCCGGACATGCTCCGGGCGATGGTCACAGGGCCCTGGCCGCTGCGGATGTCGTATTCACCGATGAGCCTTTCGGCGTATTTGCGGATGTTGTCCCGCCGGAGGAAGCCGGTCTTGCTGGTGAATTCCGGCTCAAAATACCGCTCCAGCACCAGGTTGTCCTCCAGCGTGTAATCCAGCACCAGGCCATGCTTGTGCCGGTCCTCCGGAATATGGGACATGCCCAGAATATTGCGCTTGCGGATGGGCATTTTCGTAATGTCCGTGCCGTTGAGCGTCATTTTTCCGCTCACCAGCGGCTCCAGTCCCGTCAGGCCATAGACCAGTTCCGTCTGTCCGTTGCCGTCAATGCCGGCGATGCAGACGATCTCTCCCCTGCGCACCTGCAGACTCACATCCCGGACAGCGTTTTTCTTATGCATCTTGCTGGCCACAGTCATGTGCTCCACGTCCAGCACCACCTCGCCGGGTTGGCTGGGCTTTTTCACCACATGGAAATTCACATCGTGTCCCACCATCATGGCGCTCAGCTGCTCCACACTGGTGTCCTTGGTCTCCACCGTGCCGATGTATTTTCCCTTGCGCAGGACAGTGCAGCGGTCTGCCACAGCCATGATTTCATTGAGCTTATGGGAGATGAACAGAATGGACTTTCCCTCTGCCGCGAGACTCCGCATGATCTCCATGAGCTCGTCGATCTCCTGGGGGGTCAGCACGGCGGTGGGCTCGTCAAAAATGAGAATCTCATTTTCGCGGTACAGCATCTTGAGGATCTCGGTGCGCTGCTGCATACCCACGGTGATGTCCTCCACCAGTGCATCGGGGTCGATCTTCAGGCCATATTTTTCGCTCAGCTCCATGACCTTGATCCGGGCCTCTTTCTTCTGCAAAAAGCCCATCTTCGTGGGCTCCACGCCCATGATGATATTATCCAGCACAGAGAAGCATTCCACCAGCTTAAAATGCTGGTGCACCATGCCGATCCCCAAGGCATTGGCATCATTGGGATCCTTGATGGATACCTCCTCGCCGTCCTTTTTGATAATGCCCTCCTCCGCCTGGTACAGGCCGAACAGGACGCTCATCAGCGTGGACTTTCC
>URSX01000065.1 GCA_900550615.1 uncultured Eubacteriales bacterium | reverse complement strand
GGTGAAGCCCTCCCGGGCATACAGACTCAGATCCCGCAGCCGCTCCGGCAACTCCGGATGCTGCTCCAGCTTTCTAAGGGCCGCCAGAGCCGTGGCACAGTTGGCCGGGGGAATGGACGCGGAAAAGATGAAGGGCCGGGAGGCGTGGCGCACATACTCCGCCACCACCTTGCTGGCTGCCATGTAGCCGCCCAGGGAGGCCAGAGACTTGGAGAAGGTCCCCATGTACACGTCCACCTGATCCTCCAGTCCAAAATAGCTGGCCGTGCCGCGGCCGCCCTCGCCCAGAACGCCCAGACCGTGAGCATCGTCCACCATGACTCTCGCCCCGTACTTTTGGGCCAGGGCGCAGATCTCCGGGAGCCTCGCAATGTCGCCGCCCATGGAGAACACGCCGTCGGTGACGATGAGGGCCCCGTTCTGCTCCGGCACGCGGCTAAGCTGCTTTTCCAAATCTTCCATGTCGCTGTGACGGTAGCGCAGCATCTTGCCGTAGCTCATCTGGCAGCCGGCATAGATGGAGGCATGGTTCTCCCGGTCGCAGATCACATAGTCGTGCCGTCCCACCAGGGCGCTGATGATGCCCACGTTGGACTGAAAGCCCGTGCCGAAGGTGATCACCGCCTCCTTATGAAGAAACTTGGCCAGCTCCTCCTCCAGCTCCAGGTGCATCTGGAGGGTGCCGTTTAAAAACCGGGAGCCGCTGCAGCCGGTGCCGTACTTTTCCATGGCGTGCACGCCAGCCTCGATGACCTCGGGATCCGTGGTCAGGCCCAGGTAGTTGTTGGAGCCCAGCATGATGCGGCGCTCCCCCTCCATGACCACCTCCACATCCTGACGGGACTGGAGGGCGCGGAAATAGGGATAGACGCCCTTTTCCAGCAGCTCCGTAGCCAGCGAAGACTCCCCGCACTTTGTAAAAATGTCCATATGATTCTCCTTTTGATACCGCTGGCGGTATGCGTTTTTTCAGATTTGCACCATTATAATCATTTTTTTGCCTCTTTGTCAAATGGGACGGCAGGCAGTGCCGGTTTTTTACCGTTTTGTTTACGAAATGTTGATGCTTTCCGGCGGTCTCATGTTATAATGAATACATCGGACCGTATGATTTAAAATCAAAAAGGAGAACCCCATGCAAAAGAAAAAAACTCTCACCGCCAGACAGAAAAAAATCGCCGCGCTGTGCGCGCTGGCGGTGTTTATCCTGCTGTCGGCAGCGGTGTGCTGGTTCGTGGGTAAACCCATGATCCGGTTTGCCAAGCAGCCGGAGCTGTTCCGCCAATGGGTGGACGGGCTGGGCCTGTGGGGCAAAGGCGCCTATGTGGGCATGTGCCTTTTGCAGGTGGTGGTGGCCATCATTCCCGGCGAGCCGCTGGAAATATGCGGCGGGTATGCCTTCGGCGGTCTGTGGGGCAGCGTGCTGTGCATGCTGGGGCTGTTTCTGGGCAGCGCGATCGTGTTCTGGCTGGTGCGCAAGCTGGGCCAGCCTATGGCCGAGATATTCTTTTCCCCGGAAAAGCTGGAAAAGCTGCACTTTCTCAAGCACTCCCCCAAGCGAAACTTCCTGTTCTGGCTGATCTTCACCGTGCCGGGCACCCCCAAGGATCTGCTGTGCTACTTCGCGGGGCTGACGGATATCTCCTGGGGCACATGGCTGCTGCTGTGCTCCGTGGGGCGGCTGCCGTCGGTGCTGACATCCACCGTGGGCGGCAGCTTCTTAGGCGGCAAAAGCTACCTGTTTGCCGGGCTGGTCTTCGGCGGAACGCTGCTGCTGTCCCTGGTGGGACTGCTGATCTACCGCTGCGTCTGCCGGCGCCATGAAAAAAAGAACCGTTCCGGCGAAAAGCCCATGGATTCCGGCGAAAAGCCCATGGATTGACAGTTGCGCGGGAGAACCGCATATGGTATACTGTATGCGATTTGTGGAATGGAATGGATAGAATGCCAGCGGTACCAAGCCGCCGTAGACGGACATTGGCCGCCGGGTCCATTGGAGCGCAGCTCCGAGAAGGCCCCGGCATCAGGCGTCCGGAGCCGGAATACTTTCCCCAGATCGGACACGGCCTGTGGCTCTTGGGGGATGCGGAAAAGGACCGGACAGATGTCCATTTTGCCCCCATTGGGGGCATTTTTTTGTCCCAGAAAGGCGAAAATGAAGAAAAAGACACTATATAATATAATCATGCTGGTGGTCATCGGCCTCATTGCCGCCGGGGCGGTGTTCTTCGCCGGGCGGCATCTGGGCTGGTTCGACGGGGCGGACGCCGCCGTCAGCGCCCAGGTGCACAAGGGTCTGGCCACCCTGACCAGGGACGGCATCGCCTCGGAGCTGACGGGCGAAACCGCCCTGCGGACAGGGGATGTGCTCACCGTAACCAGCGGCTCCACCGCCGTGCAGGCGGGCGGGAGCACCCTGACCCTCTCTCAGGGGAGTAAGCTTCAGGTGGAATCCGCAGACAAAAGCGCCCCCCGGCTCCGGCTGACGGAGGGGGAGGTCTTCTGCCAGGGAGCGGACAGCGCCGCGACGCTCCTGTGGGGCGGACAGGCCTCGCAGCTGCGCGATGCGGTGCTGGTATGCACCGTGCGCAGCGGATCGGAGGAGCTGTACGTGCTGGGGGGCCAGGTCACGGATGGCGCAGGCACCTTGGCCGCCGGGAAGGCCGGTCATTATACGGACGGGAAATCCGCGGTGACAGACGCTGACCTGCAGGCCCTGAGTACCTTTGCCCTGGAGTGTATACAGAGCTGCGGCGAGAGCATGTTCTGCACGGCAGAAGAGGCCGGAAGCATCCTGAATCAGCGGAACCAGACGGCTCAGGAGCCCACCGGGGAGAACACCTGCACCATAGAGATCCGCTGCGATTCCATCCTCAGCAACATGGGCGATCTGGCGCCAGGTCTGGACGTGTACGTTCCCGACAGCGGCGTAATCCTGCCCACCACCCAGGCGGCGTTCAAGCCGGGTGAAACGGTATTTGACGTGCTCAAGCGGGTCTGCGGGGAGAGAGGCATCCAGCTGGAATACAACTGGACGCCCCTATACGAGAGCTACTATGTGGAGGGTCTCAACAACCTGTATGAATTCAGCTGCGGAAGCGAATCCGGCTGGATGTTCCAGGTGAACGGCTGGTTCCCCAACTACGGCTGCAGCAGCTACAAGCTGCAGCAGGGCGATGTCATTGTATGGTGCTATACCTGCAAGGGACTGGGCGCTGACGTGGGTGCACCGGCCATGAAATAGAAAAGCACCCACGGAGAAAGGAGGGCAATATGCCGGTATATGACGTGTTTTCCCGCTGCCATCCGGCGGTAAACCTTCTGTTTTTCACCGGGGCCATCGTGCTGACGGTGGTGCTGTTTCACCCGGCCTATCTGCTATTGTCCCTGCTGTGCGGTGCGGGATACTATGCCGTGCTGCGCCGGGGGCGCTGCGGCAAGACCTTTGCCTACCTGCTGGGGGCTATGGTGCTGGTGGCGGCGGTAAATCCCCTGTTCAACACCCTGGGCGAGACCACCCTCTTCCTCCTCTTCGGCAGGCCCTATACCTGGGAAGCCCTGTTTTACGGCGGGTGCACGGGCATGCTCTTCGCAGCGGTGAGCCTGTGGTTCCTCTGCGGGGGCATCGTGATGACCTCCGACAAGTTCACCAGCCTTTTCGGCACCGTCATCCCCTCCATCTCTCTGGTATTGGTAATGGTGCTGCGGCTGGTTCCCGGATACTGGCGCAAGAGCCGGCAGATCGCCGGGGCCCGCAAATGCATTGGCCGCGGCGGCAGCGGCACAAAGACCGAACGGATCCGGGGCGGCATGGCGGTTCTGACGGCTCTGTCCGGCTGGGCCCTGGAGGGCAGCGTCATCACCGCCGACTCCATGCGCTGCCGGGGCTACGGAAGCCCGGGCAAGCGCACCACCTTTCAAATTTACCGCTTTACCGGCCGGGACGGACTGCTGACGGCGGTGTTCCTGCTGCTGTTGGCGGCGATGATCTGGGCCGGAGCCGCCGGCAGCGCCCGGGCATCCTTCATCCCCCGGCTCTCCATCGCGCCCGTTTCTGGCGCGGCATCCATCCTGGGGCTGGCGGCCTGCGGCTTATTCCTGCTGATCCCCACCCTTTATTCCATTCGGGAGGCTATACTATGGCACAGTTTGCGATCGAAAATCTGACGTTTTCCTATCCTACGGACCCGGAGCACCCCTCCCTGCGGGAGATTTCCCTGCAGGTGGAGCAGGGAGAGTATATCGCCCTGTGCGGCAAGTCCGGCAGCGGCAAGACCACCCTCCTGCGGCACCTGAAGACCGTGCTCACCCCCCACGGAAACCGCACGGGCTCCATTCTCTATGAGGGAAGGCCCCTGGGGGAGGCGGATCTGCGCAGGCAGTCGTCGGAAATCGGCTTCGTTATGCAGAATCCGGACAGTCAGATCGTCACCGACAAGGTCTGGCACGAGCTGGCCTTCGGTCTGGAGAGCCTGGGCTGCGACCAGAAGACCATGCGCCTGCGGGTGGCGGAAATGGCCAGCTATTTCGGCATACAGGGTTGGTTTCACCGGGATGTGGCGGAGCTGTCCGGCGGGCAGAAGCAGCTGCTGAATCTGGCGTCCATCATGGCCATGCAGCCGAAGGTGCTGATCCTGGACGAGCCCACCAGCCAGTTAGACCCCATCGCCGCCTCGGACTTTCTCAACACCGTGAAAAAGATCAACCGGGAGCTGGGCACCACGGTGCTCATCACCGAGCACCGGCTGGAGGATATCTTCCACGCCGCCGACCGCTGCGTGGTCATGGAAAACAGCCGCATCCTGGCCGACGATGAGCCGAAAAAGGTGGGCCAGCTCCTGCACGCCCAGAAAAGCGACATGTTTTCCGCCATGCCCGCCCCGGTGCGCATTTTCTACGGCGCCGGGGAGATCGGCGCCGCCTCCCCCCTAACGGTGCGGGAGGGCCGCAGCTGGCTGACGGAAAAGGCAGCGGGGCACACGCTGCGGGACACCCTGCCCTCCCAGCCGGAGTTTCCGGAGGAGGTAAGCGACCCGGCCCTGTCGGTGCGGGAGATCTGGTTCCGCTACGAAAAGGACAGCCCGGATATCCTCAAGGGCGTAAGCTTCGACGTGCCCAGAGGGAGTCTGTTTGCCATCGTGGGCGGCAACGGAACGGGAAAATCCACCACTCTGAAGGCCATATGCGGCATCTGTCGGCCCTACCGGGGCAAGGTGTTCATAGACGGGCAGAACGCCGCCAAGTGCAAGGATCTGTTCCACGGGCATCTGGCCATGCTGCCCCAGGATCCCCAGTGCCTGTTCGTGAAGAAAACCGTCCGGGAGGATCTGGAGGAGATGCTGCCCCACACCTGCCCGGACAAGACCCGGCGCATAGACGATATGGCCCAGCTCTGCGACATTTCTCACCTGCTGGAGCACCACCCCTATGACCTCTCCGGCGGCGAGCAGCAGCGCGCCGCTCTGGCCAAGGTGCTCCTGACGGAGCCGAAGCTCCTACTGCTGGACGAGCCCACCAAGGGGCTGGACAGCTTCTTCAAGCGCCAGCTGGCGGAGCTTCTGCACCGCCTGATGCGCGAGCAGGGCGTGACCATTGTGATGGTGAGCCACGATGTGGAGTTCTGCGCGGAGCACGCGGACAGCGTGTCCATGTTCTTTGACGGGCAGCTGCTCACCACTAATATCCCCCGGTGTTTCTTTTCCCGGAACAGCTTCTATACCACGGCGGCCAACCGCATGAGCCGGCACCTGTTCCCACAGGCGGTGACGGCGGAGGACGTTGTGGCGCTTATGAAGGAGAATCAGCTGACATGAACAAGAAGAAAACAAGCCCTCGATTCTGGCTGAGTCTGGCCATTCTGGTGGTGCTGGTGCCGCTGGCCGTTTGGTTTTTCTCCCGGTTCGACCGGAAGTACTACCTGTCGGGCCTTACGGTCATCTTGCTGACCATGGCGGCCTTCTTCCTGCACTTTGAGAGCAGGAAGCCCCAGGCCCGGGAGTTGGTCATTCTGGCGGTGCTGTGTGCCCTGGCGGTGGGCAGCCGGGCGGCCTTTGCCGCCGTGCCCCATTTCAAGCCCATGCTGGCCATCGTCATGCTGACCGGTATCGCCTTCGGGCCGGAGTCGGGCTTTCTGTGCGGGGCCATCAGCGGCTTCGCCAGCAACTTCATCTTCGGCCAGGGGCCCTGGACCCCGTGGCAGATGTTTGCCTATGGCATTGCCGGGCTGCTGGCGGGTCTGCTTGCCATGTGGGGCGTTCTGAAAAAAACGCCCAAGGGCTGGAAGGACGTCATCGTGCTGGCGGTGTTCGGCTTTTTGGCGATCCTGGTCATAGTGGGGCCGCTGCTGGATACCTCCACCTTCTTCACCATGACCACCACCTACGATACAGCCGCCGTGCTGGCCGTGTACGCCGCCGGCGTACCGGTGAACTGCATCCACGGGACGGCGGTAGCCCTGACCATGCTGCTGTTCGGCAAACCCCTTCTGGACCGGCTCCGGCGCATCCAGATCAAATACGGTATGATGGAGCCCTGACGCTATGGAATTTGCTCGCTATCATCCGGGCATCAACTGCCTGTATTTCACGGCGGTGCTGGCGGGGACCGTGCTCTTTCGCCAGCCGGTGTTTCTGGTCTTGAGCTATGTGTGCGCCCTGCTCTGCCTGCTGCATCTGCGGGGGCTGCGGGCTCTGATCCCCGGGCTGGGGCTGCTGCCGGCAGCGGTCCTGTTCGCCCTGTGGTACGGAGCGTACCACCATTTCGGTGTCACGGTGCTGGGCGTGAACTTCATCGGCAACCAGATCACCCTGGAGGCCTTCCTCTGCGGCGGGACCTGGGCCATGGTGTGTGTGGCGGAGGTGCTGTGGCTGGGCTGCGTCCACGCCGTGTTTACCACCGACAAGATCGTATACCTCCTGGGCCGGGTATCGCCCCGGGCCTCCCTGTATCTGTCCATTTTGCTGCGGACGGTGCCGCGGCTGAACAAGCAGCGCAAGCGCATCGACCTGGCCCAGCGGGGCATCGGCCGGGGCAAGGGGCAGGGGCACCTCCTGCGCCGGATGGGCAATGCTCTCCGCCGGGGCAGCATCCTGCTCACCTGGCTCACGGAGGGGATCGTGACCACCTCCGATTCCATGCGCTGCCGGGGCTGCTCCCTCCGGGGACGCACCGCCTTCTCCCTGTACCGCTTCGATAACCGGGACAGAGGGTTCGTGGTGGGAATGTGTGCGCTGATGAGCGTGCTGGTGATGGCCATGCTGCTGGATCAGACTATGATCCGATTTGCACCCCAGGTGGTGATGATGCCCATCACGCCGCTGTCGGGGCTGTTCTATGCCGCATGGGCGATCCTGTGCCTGCTGCCGCCGGGACTGGAAATCATCGACCGGTGCCGGTTCCGCCGACTGCAGCAGACCATCGGCTGAAAAAGCGGAAACTACCCCTACGGGATTATATTTTGAGGAAACAGGAGGCGCTTCTATGACAGCAAAAGAACGACGGGAAGCCATATGGGCCCAGCTGCAGGAGAGGCAAAAGCCCATCAGCGCAACAACGCTGGCAGGGATGCTGGGCGTGAGCCGGCAGATCATTGTGGGCGACGTGGCCCTGCTGCGGGCCGGTGGAGCCAGGATCGTGTCCACCGCCCGGGGCTACATCATCCCCGATGACAGCGGCTCCGTGCGGCACATTGTGTGCCAGCACACCGCAGGCCAGACCCAGGAGGAGCTTTACGCCGTGGTGGACGGCGGCTGCACCGTGCTGGACGTGACGGTGGAGCACCCGGTCTACGGGGAGATTACCGCTCCGCTGCAGCTTTCCTGCCGCCACGATGTGGATGAGTTTGTGCGGAAAATGCTGGAAAATGCCGCCCAACCCCTGAGCCTGCTGACGGAGGGCATCCACGGCCACAGGCTGTCCGTGCCCAGCGAGGAAGCCTTTCAGCGGGTGCAGGAGACCCTGCGCCAAAAGGGAATGCTGCTGGAGGGTTGACAAATCCAAAAAAGCCGATATAATAGAGTAGTCATATGTCATGACATATGACTACTCTATTGTTGACTGAGGTGTACTATGGAAAAAATCTCTGCCTTCCTGCGGCGGAAGGACATTGTGTTTTCCCCCAAACGCTATTTTATTGACGCCATGAGCGCCATGGCCCAGGGCCTGTTCTGCACGCTGCTGGTGGGTACCATTCTCAATACGCTGGGCACCCAGCTGCATATCGGATTTTTAACCGACGTCATCGTCACCCTGGGCAAGGGGGACGGCGCGGTGAACTACACCATCGGCGGCCTGTGCTCGGCCATGGTAGGCCCGGGCATGGCGGTGGC
The DNA here is from genome assembly GCA_900550615.1 of uncultured Eubacteriales bacterium. GTDB lineage: Bacteria > Bacillota > Clostridia > Oscillospirales > Oscillospiraceae > Vescimonas. The sequence goes on along the minus strand of URSX01000065.1, from coordinate 1,193 downwards.
CATCGGCCGGGCCCTGAACGCGCCGCCCATGGTACTCTTCTCCCTGATCCCCGTGGGCTTTGCCACCAACGCCATGGGCGGGGCCGGAGGGCCCCTGGCCGTGCTGTTTGTGGCCATCATCGCCTCGGAGATCGGCAAGGCCGTCAGCAAGGAGACGAAAATTGACATTCTGGTGACACCTATTGTCACTATTCTCTGCGGCATCGGTGCTGCGGCCCTCATCGCCGCCCCTATCGGCACCGCCGCCAGCGCAGTAGGCAAGTTCATCATGTGGGCCACGGAGCTGCAGCCCTTCTTCATGGGCATCATCGTCTCGGTGGTCATCGGCATCGCCCTGACCCTGCCCATCTCCTCGGCAGCCATCTGCGCCGCTCTGGGGCTGACGGGTCTGGCCGGCGGTGCCGCCGTGGCAGGCTGCTGCGCCCAGATGGTGGGCTTTGCGGTGATGAGCTTCCGAGAAAACCGCTGGGGCGGCCTGGCGGCCCAGGGGCTGGGCACCAGCATGCTGCAAATGGGCAACATTGTCCGCAATCCTCGGATCTGGATCCCCCCCACCCTGGCCTCGGCCATCACCGGTCCCGTTGCCACCTGCCTGTTTAAAATGGAGATGAACGGCGCCGCCGTATCCAGCGGCATGGGCACCTGCGGCCTGGTGGGCCAGATCGGCGTGTATACCGGCTGGCTGGCAGACATAGAGGCCGGGACCAAGGCCGCCATCACCGCCACAGACTGGATCGGGCTGGTGCTGGTGTGCTTCGTCCTGCCTGCCCTGCTCAGCTGGCTCATCGCCCTGCCCCTGCGCAAGTGGGGCTGGATCGGAGAAGACGACCTGAAGCTGGACCTGTGACGCAATATAATCAAAATAATAAGGTATATCCACGGAGAGACCGCCCGAGAAGGCGGTCTCTTTTTACGGGAATCCCCGCACCAGCTTCCTGCAAACGAATACCCCATACCCTGCATGTATCCCTCCACCAGAGCGCGGCTGGTCCCCCCTCCCTTTAGGCAAGGGAGGCCTTGGGGACGGGAGATGCGGATTGCCACGGGCGCGGTGCGCCCTCGCAATGACAGGGCTTGCAAGGGGTGCGATGGTCGGCGGGCGGACAGGGGCGTCCGCCCCTACGGACGCATTATTGGTGGTGCGTAGGGGAGGGGCTCTCTTGCCCACCGTCGTGCCAACCGACTGACGGGCA
>URSX01000064.1 GCA_900550615.1 uncultured Eubacteriales bacterium | reverse complement strand
GTACAGGCCGAACAGGACGCTCATCAGCGTGGACTTGCCTGCGCCGTTTTCGCCCAGCAAAGCGTGGATCTCACCCTTCTTCAGCCGAAGCGTGATGTCGTCATTGGCGATGATACCGGGAAACCGTTTAGTGATATGAAGCATTTCAATTGCATACGGTCTGTCCAAGTTTTCGCCCTCCCTTCCGTTTTTATGGCCCGCCGCTTTTCGCAGTCTGCGGGGACGGAAACCACAATAGATACTATTACTATACTATACTTTTTCCCATAAAGCAAAGACAATTTATTGAAATTTGCTATCTTTCTGCGGGACTTTTCTCTTTCCGCCGCCGGAGGCCGCTCCATTCGGCCCTTTACATTGCTCCACCCGCGCCTGCACGGCACCTCCTGCCACTCCTCCCGTAGGGGCCGATCCTACTACATCGTCCCGTCCAAACCAGTTTCCCTGCTATCTGTAGAGACGGGGTTCTGCCCCGCTCGGATTCACACCGCAAATCATGTGATCGTATTGGGGCGGGCACCCAGTCCGCCCGTTTTAACGCCCCGCCCCGCAAAAAAGGAAAGACCGCCGAGGCGGTCTTTCCTGATGTAAGGTTTGCAGGTAAGTAGTCTTTTCGCTTAGCCCTTGATTCTGCCCTGATCGTCCAGAGCGATGACAGTGGCGAAGTCCTTGGCATCCTTTGTGGTGTCATTGCTGACCTTGATGGTGCCGTCGAACATAGCCTTCACCAGCGCCTTATAATCGTTCTGGGTGAAAGCGCCGTCCTTCCACTGGGTGCTCTCCATGGGGATCTGAACATAGTTCAGGGTAGGATCGTCTGCGGACACCAGGCCCAGCGTCACGATCTGGCCCTTGTACTTATCCCAGTTGCCGTTCACAATGACATCGGTCAGGGTGTCGAAGGTAGCAGGATACAGGCCCTTCATAGCGGAGGTAACGGTCAGAGCCTTGAAGCTGTCGATGGTAGCCTGATCGGCACCCTCGCCGGCAGCGTACTTGGCGATCACGCCGGCCTGATCCACGTCAACGCCGATGACCTTGGCGCCCTCGACCTTTTTGGCAGCGTCCACAGCGGAGGTGTAGATACCGCCGCCGCAGGCGAACACGACCTCAGTGCCGCCCTGGTACCAGGTATCCATCACAGCGGTGATGTCGGCATCGCCGGAGAACTGGCCGCCATAGACATAGTTCACCTTCACATCGGTGAGCTTCAGCTCGTCAGCAGCAGCGTTCACGCCCTGCACGAAACCGTAGCCATAACGCATAACAGCGGGGACAGCCATGCCGCCCAGGAAGCCCAGGTTCTTGTAGCCCAGTCTCACAGCAGCGTAACCGGCCATGTAGCCGCACAGTTCCTCGGAGTAGATGGCGCAGTAGACGTTGCTCATGTCAACGTACTTATCCAGCTGCCAGTTGTCGGGGGTGTAGTCATACTTCTCACCGGCCTTGTTCACACCAGCCTCCAGCAGGTCGTCCTTGGCGACGTCCAGAGCGATGAACTTAACATCCTTGTGCTGGGGAGCGGCCTCAACGATGGCGCCGCCGAAAGCATAACCGGGCATCACGATGACATTGTAGCCCTCGTCCACGGCGCTCTCGATCATAGCCACACGGTCAGCGGTGTTATCGCCGTTGGGCTTATAATACTTGAAGTCGATGCCGTTCTTCTCAGCGAAGGCCTTGCAGGCCTCATAGGTGGTCTGGTTGAAGGACTGGTCGGTGATGTCACCGTAGTCGGTGATCATAGCGACTTTGTACGCGCTGTTGTCCGCATTGTCCTTGTTGTCCTTGTTATCGCCGTCCTTTTTGCCGCAGGCAAACAGAGACAGAGCCATGACAAGGGCCAGGAGCAGAGCAAGAAACTTTTTCATGTCAAATCTACCTTTCTTCATTTTCTCCGCCCATAAGGGCGGATAGATTTACATGGCTGATCGCCGCCATGTATGCGTTTATTTTACCAGTTCATCTCCGAAAAAGCAAGTCCTAATTTACAACACGCGGGCAAAAGCGCGTCCCTTTGTGTGTGCAGGATGCACAAAGGGACGCGCTGGCCGGCAGCATATTTACTTCTTATCCATTTTCACAGCGATCTCCAGAGCAATCTTCATCATGTTGGTGAAGGTAGTCTGGCGCTCGTCGGCGGAGAGCTCCGTGCCGTTGACCAGATTGTCAGAGATGGAGCAGATGGCCAGGGCGCGCTTACCGGTGTAAGCGGCGGTGCAGTACAGGGCCGCCGCCTCCATCTCCACCGCCATGACGCCCATCTTAGCATAGCGCATGTTCCGCTGCGCCGCGTCATAGAAGGTGTCGGAGGAGTAGAGATTGCCCACGGGCATCTTCACGCCCAGCTCTTTGGCCGACTCCACCGCAGCCATCAGTAGGTCAAAGTCGCAGATGGGGGCGTAACTGCCGCCCAGCTCATATTGATCGGCGAAGTTGGAATTGGTGCACGCACCCTGGCCGGCCACCACGCTGCCCAGCTCCAGATCCGCCCGCATAGCTCCGGCGGAGCCCACGCGGATGATGTTCTCCACGTCGTACTGGGTGAACAGCTCATAGGAATAGATCCCGATGGACGGCATACCCATGCCGCTGGCCATGACGGACACAGGCACGCCCTTGTAGGTGCCGGTATAACCCTGGACGCCCCGGACGTTATTGACCAGCTTCGGCTCCGTCAGGAAGGTCTCGGCAATAAACTTGGCCCGCAGGGGATCGCCGGGCATGAGAACGGTCTTGGCGAAATCGCCTTTGCTCGCGTTATTATGGGGGGTAGGCATAGTAATTTCCTCCTTAATTTTCCATGGCCTTTACGGCCTTGACAATGCGGCTGGTGCCCAGGCGGTCGGCGCCCAGGGCCACGAAATCCTCCGCGTCCTGCAGATTGGCGATGCCGCCGGCGGCCTTGATCTTCACATGGGGCGCAACGTTCGCCTTAAACAGCGCCACATCCTCTCTCGTCGCGCCGCCTCCGCCGAAGCCGGTGGAGGTCTTGATATACTCCGCGCCGGAGTCGGACACCACCCGGCACATCTGGATCTTTTCGGCATCGGTGAGCAAGCAAGTCTCGATGATGACCTTCAGCAGCTTTCCGCCGCAGGCGGCCTTCACGGCCTTGATCTCCTCCAGCACCTTGTCATACAGGCCGTCCTTCACCCAGCCGATGTTGATGACCATGTCAATCTCGGATGCGCCGTTTTTCACCGCGTCCTCGGCCTCAAAGCACTTGGCAGCGGTGGTGCTGTACCCGTTGGGGAAGCCGATGACGGTGCAGATGGCGATCTTCCCCGCCACATAGTCCGCCGCCTGCCGGACATAGCTGGCCGGGATGCATACGCTGGCGCAGCCGTACTTCATGCCGTCATCGCAGATGGCACGGATCTCCTCCCAGATAGCGCTCTGGCTCAAAAGGGTGTGATCCACCCGCCGGAGAATGTCCTTCACAGTGTCGTTCATATGCAAATGCGTCTCCTTTCTCTTATATCGCGGTCTCGCTGCCGCCGCAGCGGGGGTTCACAGGTTGATATAGGGAATGACCAGCGTCAGCAGCATCACCACCGCCAGCAGCAGTGCAATGCCCATAGCTACATATCTTGTCCACTTGGGTCTCATGCGTTTTCCTCCTCCGTAATAATTCTGCGGATACTCTTCTCCACCTTCCGCCGGGGGGCCATGATCTCATGGCCGCAGCCCAGGCAGCGGAGCTTGATGTCCATGCCGATGCGCAGCACCTGCCACTCCTTGCTGCCGCAGGGGTGGGTCTTCTTCAGCTCCACCCTGTCGTTCACTTTCAGATCCATATTCACTCTCCCCCGCCTTTGATCAGGTCCCAGTAATGCTTGGCCGCCTGCTCGGTCTTGTTGTCGGCGTACTCATAGTAGGTGGTGTTCCCCATACTCTCCGGCAGGTATCTTTGCTTTACGTAGTGCTTGGGATATATATGCGGATACTTATACGCCTCCGGCTTTTCGCTGCCGGCGCTGTCAGCGTGTACGTTTTTCAGGTGTCGGGGAATATCCCCCACCTGTCCGCCTTCGATGTCCTGCATGGCGGCAATGATGGCGTTGTGGGCAGAATTGGACTTAGGTGCCGTGGCCAGCAGCACCGCCGCCTCCGCCAGGGGAAGCCGCGCCTCCGGCAGGCCCAGCTGCACCGCCGCGTCCACGCAGGCTTTGGTGATGGCCATGGCCTGAGGATAGGCAAGGCCGATGTCCTCCGCCGCGATGACCAGCAGCCGCCTGCACGGGGACAGCAGGTCACCCGCCACCAGGAGCCTGCCCAGATAGTACACCGCCGCGTCCGGGTCGGAGCCCCGGATGGACTTCTGCAGGGCCGAGAGCAGGTCGTAGTGGTTGTCCCCCTCCCGGTCATAGCGCATGGCGCTGTGCTGGGCCAGCTGTGCCGCGTCCTCTTTTTTCAGCCGCAGCGCCCCGTCTTCCGGCCGAGCCGCCCGGTATAAAAGCTCCACAGCGTTGACGGCCTTACGCACGTCGCCGCCGCAGCCCTTGGCGATGGCCTCCGCCACCCCCTCTTCCCAGGACAGCGGCAGGGCGCTCTGCTCCTGCACGATCCCCAGGGCCCGCAGAACCGCCGGCACTGTCTCCTCCGCCGTCAGGGCCTTGAACTCAAACACTGTGCTTCGGGAGAGCAGGGCGTTGTACACATAAAAATACGGGTTCTCCGTAGTGGAGGCGACGAGCGTGATCTTGCCGTTCTCCATATACTCCAGCAGGCTCTGCTGCTGCTTCTTGTTGAAATACTGTATCTCGTCCAGATACAGCAGCGCGCCGTTAGGCGCCAGCATGGTGCCCACGTCCGCCATAATATCCTTCACGTCCTGCAAAGAGGCCGTGGTGGCGTTGAGATGATACAGGGTCTTGTTGGTCTGCTTGGCGATGATACCCGCCACCGTGGTCTTGCCCGTGCCGGAGGGGCCGTAGAAGATCAGATTCGTGGCCGTTCCGCTCTCGATGATCCGCCGAAGCATGGCTCCCTGGCCCAAAAGATGCTTTTGTCCCGCCACCTCGTCCAGCGTCCGCGGGCGGATGGCATCAGCCAGCGGCTTCGTCTCCATACAGCTCCTCCCCTCCTCATAAGATTTTATTATTGTATCATAGTTTTCCGGGAATTGCAATTTTCTTTCGCAGCGTTTATAATACCCCTCAAGAGGTGATGTATTTTGAAGAATTCTGCCGAAGTAGCCGCCATCATCGCGGAGCTGGAGCGCCTGTATCCGGATGCACTGTGCTCCCTGGAATATAAAAAGGACTATGAGCTGCTCTTTGCCGTGCGCCTGTCCGCTCAGTGTACCGATGCCCGGGTGAACCAGGTGACCCCGGCCCTTTTCGCCCGTTTCCCCACGCTGGAGTCCTTTGCCGGGGCCAGCGAGGAGGAGGTGGGCGAGTATGTCCATTCCTGCGGCTTCTGGCGGGCCAAGGCCCACGATCTGGTGGCCTGCGCTCAAATGCTTCTTTCCGACTTTGGCGGCAGAGTCCCGGATAATATGGATGATCTCCTGCGCCTGCCCGGTGTAGGCCGCAAGACCGCCAACCTGATCCTGGGCGACATCTACGGCCAGGAGGGCTACGTCTGCGATACCCACTGCATCCGCATCACCGGCCGCCTGGGGCTCACCGACGGCAGCAAGGATCCCCTGCGGGTGGAAAAGCAGCTCCGCGCCTGCCTGCCCCCGGAAAAGTCCAGCGATTTCTGCCACCGGATGGTGCTCCATGGCCGGGCTGTGTGTACCGCCCGCACCCCCCATTGTGAAAGCTGCACCCTCCGCCCTCTGTGCGATATGGGCCGGGCATCCGATTGACCTCCGCCGATAAATTTCTCAAAAACATTTGAAATTTTCTTTTTTCTCCGCTATAATAGGCACACAACGAGTGGCGTTTCTGCGTAAATCCGGTTGCAGGAACGCCCATTTTTTATATACAGAACCATCGCGCTGCAGCAATGCGTAAGTCCAGATATTCTCTGGCCTTGCGCATTTATTTTTGGGCCATCGGTTGTCAACTGATGGTACCATCGATTAACAAGGGCAAACACGCCTGCCAGCGCGCCTTTGCGGCGCTTTTTGCCCTTCTCACCTTGGCGGGCGCCAGCCCGCCTGCGGATCAAAAGCCAAAAATCGCTCGGAAATCCATCGCTGGCAGGTGGGAAGCAGTTTTGCCGCGCAGAAATGTGTCCAGACAAGAAAAGACCCGCAGGGAATACTTGCTGTATTTCCAAGGTGCTTGACGCGGTATGGGCGCATTTCTGCCCGTCAAAACCATGTCTGCCCTTGTCAATCGATGGTAAAGAAAGGTGAATGATTATGAACGAAAACAATCAATTTCTGGCCACGGAGCCCGTGGGCAAGCTCATGGGGCGCTACGCCGTCCCCTGCGTCATCTCCCTGCTGGTGGGAGCGCTTTATAACATCGTTGACCAGATCTTCATCGCCAACGCCGACTACCTGGGCTCCTACGGCAACGCCGCCAACACCGTGGTCTTCCCCCTGACGGTGGTGGCCCTGGCCGTGGCCGTGATGATCGGCGACGGCTGCTGTGCCTTTGTAAGCATGTCTCTGGGCCGCGGGGAGCGGGACGCCGCCCGGCACAGCGTGGGAAACGCCGTGGTTCTGTCAGTGGCGGGCAGTCTGCTGCTCACGGTGGTATACCTCCTTTTTGCTGATGGCATTATCGCCCTCTTCGGCGGCACCGTCAACGCCGAGACCTTCCACCACAGTCAGGAGTATTTTTTCTACATCACCCTGGGTCTCCCCTTTTATATGTTCGGCCAGGCTATGAACCCCATTATCCGGGCTGACGGCAGCCCCCGCTTCGCCATGGTCACCACCCTGACCGGTGCCGTCATCAATATCATCTTAGATCCCATTTTCATCTTCACATTTCGTTGGGGCATGATGGGCGCGGCGGCGGCCACAGTCATTGGCCAGGTAGTCACGGCTCTCCTGGCCGTGTGGTACCTGCCGCACATGAAGATCATCAAGCCCCGGGGCCGTGACTTCTCCCTGGCCCTCCCCATCTGCGGGCGGATGCTGTCTCTGGGCGTCACCAGCTTTCTCTCCCAGATCAGCCTGGTGGCGGCCATGGCAGCCATCAACAACATGCTGCGCAAATACGGCGCCCTGGATCCCGTTTTCTCCCAGGAGCAGTACGCCCAGATCCCCGTGGCCGTGGTGGGCATCGTGATGAAATTTTTCCAGATCGTCATTTCCATCATCGTGGGCATGGCCGCCGGCTGCATCCCCATCGCGGGCTATAACATGGGCGCTGAAAAGCGCACCCGGGTGCGTGTCCTTTTCACCCGCCTGCTGATCGCCGAGTCCCTGGTGGGGGCTGTGGCCCTGCTCTTTGCCGAGGGCTTTCCCCGTCAGCTCATCGCCATCTTCGGCGCGGCCAACGAGAGCGTTTACTACACGGATTTTGCCGTCCGCGCCTTCCGCATCTACCTGTGCATGATGGTGCTGGCCTGCGTCAATAAGGCCTGCTTTATTTTCCTGCAGGCCATGGGCAAGGCCCTGGCCTCCACGCTGCTGTCCCTGCTGCGGGAGGTGGTGTTCGGCGTAGGCTTTGCGCTGGTACTGCCTCTGTTTTTCGGCCTGAGCGGTGTTCTTTACTCCATGCCGGTCTCCGACGTCTTGACTTTTATTGCCTCAGCATATATTATTGTTAAAACCTATCGTGAGTTGAATGCGGAAGGAGCGCAAGAATTATGAAAAACAGAGTCATTACCATCAGTCGTGAGTTTGGCAGCGGCGGCCGCACCATTGGCCGGAAGGTGGCGGAAAAGCTGGGTATCCCCTGCTATGATTCCGAGCTGATTCAGGAAATCGAAAAGGAAACCGGCTTTGCCTCGGACTATGTGAAGGAAGCCGGGGAGTATGCCCCCGGCGGGTTCCTCTCCTCTGCCCTCTCCAACCGGATGTTCGGCCCCACCAATGAGGATATCCTCTGGGCCCACCAGTATAAGATCATCACCTCCCTTGCCGAAAAAGGCCCCTGCGTCATCGTGGGCCGCTGCGCCGACTACATTCTGCAGGACAAGGCTGACTGCCTCAAGGTTTTCATCCACGCCGACATGGACTTCCGGGCCCACCGCATTGTAGAGGTATACGGTGAGCGGGAGCAGTCCCCGGAGCAGCGCCTGCGGGATAAGGACAAGCGCCGCGCCGCCTACCACCGCTTCTATACCGATATGAAGTGGGGCCACGCGCAGAACTATCACATCACCCTCAACAGCGGTGTTCTGGGCATCGACAAGTGCGTGGACATTCTGGCCCAGCTGTTCTGACCGCGCCCCGTCCGAGGTACTATTTTCCGCTTCCCGTCATATACTGCCATGAATGAAGCGGAAAGGATGATGCCTTGTGGACATACAGCAGGTATTGCAGCAGGTGAAAAATGATCCGGGGATGGTGCAGCGCATCATGCAGTCTCCGGATGGACAGAAGCTGATGCAGCTGCTCATCGGGTCAGACGGCGGAAACGCTCTGCACCAGGCCACCGCTGCCGCCGACAGCGGCAGCACCGCCCAGATGGTGGGGATGCTGAAAAAGGTCATGCAGTCCCCGGAAGGGGCGGCGCTGGTAGACCGGCTGGGCAGCCAACTGCGGAATTAAGCGGGAGGTGTGGCCATGTCGGAACTGGAAGACAAGCTCAACTCCCTCCTGTCAGACCCTGCCGGCATGGCCCAAGTGGTACAGCTGGCCCAGCAGCTCTCCGGGGCCATGGGCTCCGGCCCTCAGGCCGCAGCCCAGCCGCCGCCGGAGCCGGAAAAGCAAGCCCCTCCGGGACCTCCCGGGTCTTTACTGGGCGGCATCGACCCCCAGACCATCGCCCGTTTTCTGCCGCTGCTGCAGGCGTTTTCCTCCGACCAGAGCCATTCCATGCAGCTTCTGAACGCCTTGAAGCCATATCTGAAGGAGGAAAAGCAGGCCAAGGTGGAGCGGGCGGCCCGGCTGGCCCGGCTCATCACCGTCGGAAAACGATTCTTCACTGAGTGGGAGGGATCGGGCCATGTATAACCGCTACACCCGCAACGACAACGGAGTTTACACCCGGATGCCCCAGGGAGAGTCGCCTCCCTCCAGCGGTGAAAGCAGGCCCCGGGAGGCTATGCCAAGCAGGCCGCGTAATCCGCAGGAACCGATACCGTCCAAACTACCAAACGGGCTACAAAACGGACTACCAAATGGGCTACATTCCCCGGCACCGGAGGCGGCAGAAACGCGGCAAAAGCCGCCTTCTCCCCAGCGCCCGGAACGGGATCTGCTGAACCGGATTTTGGAGAAGCTGCATCTGGGGGATCTGGACGCCGGAGACCTGCTGGTGCTCCTGCTTCTGTTCATGCTGTTCCGGGAAAACGCCGACGAGGAGCTGCTCATTGCCCTGGGCCTTTTGCTGATCCTGTAAAACGCCTCTCCGGCAGTCCGGACACAATCGCAAATCAGGCGAAAAAGATATCCGCCCCTGTGGGCGGATATCTTTTTTATACGCTGTTCCACCTGACCAATACGGACAGATGGATTTTGGGTCACCTGGCACGGATGCTCTTTACCACGCTGTACGATGAGTTGGC
>URSX01000063.1 GCA_900550615.1 uncultured Eubacteriales bacterium | reverse complement strand
CCCCCTGAATCCTGCAAATGAATAAGATGCCCCGCTCACCGGTACAAAGCACCGGTGAGCGGGGCCGTTTCTTTTATATGTCTTATGCAGTGGAAACGGGAAAATCCTTTATTTCACCATACCCTGGAGCGTGACATTTTCCTTGCCGTTTACGGTCTTAGCCCTGTAAGCCTTGATGGACTGTGTGGAATAAAGCTTCATGTCCGCTGCGCCCTCGGGCTTATCCGCGTCCGTGGCGACCCTGCCGTCAAAAACATTGCTGCCCTCGAAGGTCAACGCAGCATTCTTTTCCATGCTGAGATCGATCACTTCAATGTTCGACGTGGTAATGGCGTTGAAGGTGCAATCCTTCACCGTAACAGTTCCAGTATTATAATAACCGCCCTCAATAAAGGAGTCGTTCGTCAGCTGAGCACCGGCGGGGATGGTGGCCTTTGCAGCGGAAGCCTTTACATTCTCATCGATCTCCACCTGCTCGTCGGAGAAAATCGTCACATCCGTTTTCACGGTTCCATCCACCGCGTCCACAGCGCCCGCAGCGGTGATGGGATACACAGCCCCTTCATCATAGCTGCTGTCAAAGCTGTCGCTCTCCACGGCATCCTGGGTGGCGACCAGCGTCACGCCCAGGTCGATGGAGGGAACATGGTTCTCCTTGTAGTTGGCTTCGTTGCCCACGGTCTCGGGCATGTACACCACCAGGGCCACATACTGTTCAGCGCCATTGGCGGCGATGCTGCCGGTCTTGGTGTAGGTGGCGATGCTGCCGGCAGTAGCTGCAACAGCTTCACGTCAAGCTTGCCGGACTGGATCTTGTTGATGCCCGTGGTAGCGGTATCGGTGAACCACGCGAAGGTGGTATATTTGCGATAACGGTAAGGAAAGGTGTGTGAGGGAAACCCAAGAAGGGTGTCCCTCGCCATTGAAATCAGTAGTTTTTGAAACTTTTTCAAAGTTTCAAAAACTTAGTCAGCGGGGCGAAAAGACTTTTTCGACACGCTGACAAAAAGGAGATGCGTACGCATCTCCTTTTTGCATAAAATCCTTATTGTCCTTGGAAGAACATGACTCTGTCCTCGTTGTCCTCCTCATCTTCCACTATATCGGGCTCGTCGTTTTCATCGGGCGTATCCGGTTCCACCGGAGCATCCGGTGTATCGGGTACCACCGGGTCGTCTGCCGGGTTATCCGGCACAACATTCGGATCATCCGGGGTGGGCACCGTCCCTCCATGCACCGGGCATTCGCCGCTGGAGAGCACCGACAGCAGGTACATATCGTCCGGTGCCTTGATATTGAACACCGATTCTCTGGGATAATCCAGCGCCGCTACCTGCATCACCGAGGAGCTCGGGCAGCTGGAGGTCGCCAGATGCTTGCCATCCTTGCAGTAGGACACCATCTTGTGCACATTGCAGCTCTGGGTGGGGGCCGTATCCGCCGCCACCTTCACCGTGCGCACCCGGCTGCCCCGGAAATCTGCCGAGCAGGCCTCCGTGGCCAGCAGGCCGCTGTCCGCGCAGACGGTCACATCCTTCAGCCCGTCGCAGCTGTGGAACCCCACATCCTCCAGTCCCTCATGGATCTGGCTCATAACGTCCCTCCACAGGGCAGCGCAGGGGTTGCCGCCGGCATAGACTACCTCGTTGGACTTGTAGCCGCACCAGACCGCCGCGCAGTAATAGGGGGAGAATCCCACAAAGTAGCGGTCTCTGGCGTCATCCGTCGTACCGGTCTTGCCGCCGATGCTCATGCCGGAAAACCGCGCCTCCGTGCCGGTGCCGCTGGTGATAACATCCTGCAGCATACTCCGCATCAGATAGGCGGTGGTATTCTTCATGGCTGTGTTGGAAATGCTCCCGTTGTCAATAATGACCTTACCCTCGGAGTCCTCCACCTTCACATAGGTTCTGGGCTTGGTGTAAACGCCGTCGTTGACAAATGCGCCGAACGCAGCCGCCATCTCCTCCGTGGTCACGCCGTTGGAGAAGCCGCCCAGGGCCATGTTGCCCACCTGCTGGGAATCCGTATCCGTCAGCGTGGTAAAGCCCAGCTTGTCCCGCATAAACTGATAGGAATTGTAAGTCCCGTACTGCATATTCACCCGCACCGCACAGGTATTCAGCGATCGGACGATGGCATCCCGCACATCGGTCAGGCCGCCGTAGCGTCCGTTGGAGTTCTTGGGCCAGGCACTGTCGTTGAGCTCAATGGGGTAGTCGTCGATGATCGAGGCCGCCGTGATGGTCCCGTTGTCTAGTGCCGGTGCATAGGTGCTGATGGGCTTGACAGACGAACCGCAGGGCCGCGTCTCCGTGGCCCAGTTCCAGGCCCGATCCGCCGTTTTCGTGCCGGTGCCGCCCACCATGGCCACCACATCTCCCGTGTAGGGATCCACAATGGTCATAGCCGCCTGCAGCGGCTGGTCATAGGAGTCCGTCTGGTTCTGGTAGTCCGTCTTTTCAAAGACATTCTCCGCGATCTTCTGGTACTTGGTGTTCTGGGTGGTATAAATCTTGTACCCGCCGCTGTACACCATACCCACGGCACGCTCATAGGCGCTGATGACGTTGCCCTCGCTGTCGGGCTTGCTGTCCTTCAGGTCGTAAATCTCCACGAATTTCTTGGCCACGTCCTGAATAACCTGGTCGGTAAAATAGGAGTTGTTGGCCTTGACCACCGGCTCCTCGGTCTCCTCCTGCTGCGCCGGTGCCTCATAACCCTCCACCAGCTCGCCCAGGCAGGTATATCCGTTGGTAAAGGTCACCTTTTCGTTGCAGGCGGCCTCGTAGGTCTCCTTTTCCTGGATCATTCCCTGCTTGTACATCTGCTCCAGCACCAGCAGCTGCCGCTCCCGGTTGTTTGCCAGGGTCCAGTCGCTGATCAGCGGGTCATACATGGACGGGTTGTTGGTGATAGCGATGAGACTGGCGCACTCGGCCAGGGTCAGATCCTTGGTGTCCTTGCCGAAATACAGGCGGGATGCCGTCTGCGCGCCGTAGCAGGACTCGCCGAAATACACGGTGTTGAGATAAGTGTTGAGTATCTCATCCTTGTCGTACTTTTTCTCCAGCTGCAGCGCCCGGTATATCTCCGTCACCTTGCGCTTGACGGTGGTCTCGTTGTTGCCGGTGATGTTCTTGATCAGCTGCTGGGTGATGGTAGAGCCACCCTGCACGCCGCCGCCCGTGACGGTGCTGAACACCGCCCGGATGGTGCCCCGCCAGTCCACACCGCTGTGCTTATAAAAGCGCTTGTCCTCAATGGCCACGGCGGCCTTGCGCAGGTTATCGGGGATCTGGTCGGCGGTAAGGAGGATGCGGTTCTCCCCGTCATACAGGGTCCCATACATGCTCCATTCGCCTGTGGAGCTGTCCTTGGCGTACATCTCCGTAGCCAGGGACATGTCGTAGGCGGATAGGTTTACCTCCACCTTGTTTTTCATGGTCCTGTTGATATAGATGGAGAAGATAATGGCGAAAAACACCATGGTCAGCAGGATCACGGCAAAAACCGTGCCGACGATCAGGCCCGCCTTGCGCCGCCTGGCCTGCACCTCCCGGGGGCTGCGGCCGGCAGCCTTGCGCTGTCTGTCCTCCTCCGCCCTGTGCAGCTTGGTTTTTATACTCTCGGCGCTCTGCTTCAGCTCGTTTTTAAGGCCTTGTTCCTTGTGCTTGCCTTCGCTCATAACGGGGCACCTTCCTTTCCTTTGGATTTCTGTATTTCATACCGGGCCCTATCCGGACCCACTAAAATCCCATTGTGAAATCTATTTTACCATACCTGTCAACCTGAAAAAGAGAACTTTTCTTTTATATTCATGCATTCTTTATCATTATTTTATATGATTTCTTCACTTTTCTTTGATAAAAAGTTTCCGTTTTCCCATTTTTTGCCGTATTCTCTCCTTGCAATCCTGCCCGGAATATTATATAGTGTCCTTGAAAACCAGTAAGGAGGTACACCCTATGAGCGACGAGTTCGGCCCCAATTTCATCACCATCACCGACGAGGACGGAAACGATATCGAACTTGAGTATGTGGATGCTCTGGAGCATAACGGCATCACCTACATGGCCTTTTTTCCCACGGCGGACACCGAGGAGGAGGCAGAGAGTGCCCAGGACTTCGGCCTGGTGATCCTCAAGTCCGTCATGGAAAACGGGGAGGAGTTTCTGGCCACGCCCGATACCGACGAGGAGCTGAACGAGGTCTTTGACCTCTTCACCCAGCAGCTTTTGGAGGATGATGAGGAAAATTCCTGATCCCGCCCCGAAAAACTCTTTTCTTTCCCCCGTTTATCTGCTATAATAGTCCCACCGGGGCATCCCGGTGCCGATCCCGTCCGGCGGGCAGCAGTCTGTTTATCCTCACATTTTGTTATAGGGGATGTCGGATCAATGTGTGAACCGCAGGCCTCCCGGCTGCCTTCTGCGGCTGGAAGTTGGAAGCAACGAAGCATGTTGGAGACAACCCACCTGCTGATCCGGTGCAGGTTATAACTTGGCTGCTGCCCGGCGGACGGGATCATTTTTTGGTCTTAAATAGCATCTTTGCCCGTTTTTTCGGCAGAGATGCTTTTTTCTCTTGCATAAACGCCGCAAAACAAGTATAATAAGCGGGAATGTAACCTGCATTACGATACCAAATGAGAGGAATGAACCATTCATGAGTGCATCCAGAGAAAAGAAAAATCGCCAGGCCTTCAACGCCAGCGGCGCCGCCGATCCCAAGGCTGTCCGTGCCGCGGAGGAAAAGGCCAAGCAGCGCAAATCCAGCATTCTCTACGGCTCCATCGCCGTGGTTTTCGTGATCGTGGCCGTCCTGGTCCTTTTATGGAACTCCAACGTGATTCAGCGTGGGAAGACCGCCCTCACCGTGGGAGACGAAACCTATACCGCCGCCCAGGTGCAGTATTTCTACCACGCCGCCTATAACGAGGTCCGCAGCTCCAACTATTTCTCTTATATGGGCCTGGACACCAAAAAGTCTCTCAGCAGCCAGACCCTGTCCGACACGGCCAAGGCCCTTTTGGGCGTCACCGGGAAGGACAGCATCACCTGGGATAAATACCTGATGGATAAGGCCCAGTCCAATATCAAGTCCAACCAGTCCCTGCTGGCCGCCGCCAAAAAGGAGAACTTCACCTGGACGGATGCGATGCAGTCTGACTATGACAAGCTCATCAGCACCGTCAAGTCCTCTGCCAAGACCGCAGGCTACAGCTATAAGAATTATGTCAAGGCCATGTACGGTACCCTGGTGACCACCGGCCTTTTCGAGGACATGGCCAAGGATTCCACCCTGGTCACCGCCTTCCAGAACGACTATCTGAATAAGCTCAGCTACACCGACGAGGAAATCGCGAAGTACTATCAGGATAACAAGTCCACCTTTGATGTGGCCGCTTACGATTATATCCGCTTCTCCGGCACCACCTCCGCCACCAAGGATGAAAACGGCAACACCGTAGATGCCACCCAGGAGCAGATGGATGCCGCCATTGCCGCCGCCAAGAGCGGCGCCGAGGCCGCTCTGGCCCGGCTGCAGAGCGGCGAGGATCTGGAGACCATCGCCAAGGATTATGACATCGCCTCCTACTCCTCCGTGACCGACGGCTCCAAAAGCGGCGACACCCTTTCCACCTGGGCCTTTGATGCGTCCCGCACCGCCAATGACAGCGCCGTGCTCAACGACGGCACCAACTATTATGTGGCCCTGTTCCACAGCATCGGCCGCCAGGAGTATAACACCGTCAACGTCCGCCACATTCTCATCCGGGTGGATTCCTCCTCTCTGGACTCCAAGTCCGACACCTATAAAGCCGACCTGGAAAAGCTGAAGAGCGAGAAGAAGGCCGAGGCCGAGAAGATCTATCAGGAGTGGAAGGACGGCGCCGCCACTGAGGATTCCTTCGCCGCCCTGGCCGACAAGTATTCCGCCGATTCCCCGGAGGGTGGTCTGTATAAGCAGGTCTACAAGGGCCAGATGGTCACCGCCTTCAACGACTGGTGCTTCGATTCCGCCCGCAAGGCCGGTGATACCGACATCGTGGAAACCAGCTACGGCTACCACATCATGTACTTCATCGGGCAGGATCTCCCCTATTGGCAGGTTCGCGTCACCAACACGATGAAGAACAACGCTTTCAATGAGTGGACCAAATCCCTCCAGCAGGACTACACCGTCACCGAGGGCTCCGGCATGAAGTATGTTGCCTGAGCCGTCCCAAAATTACAGCCAGCAGGGCCGGCGAGAGTAACTCGCCGGCCCTGCTTTTAGAGGAGAATCACCATGCAAGATATTTTTCTGCGCACCCGCATGATCCTGGGTGACGATGCCATGGACCGTCTTTCCCGCAGCCATGTGGCCGTGTTCGGTCTGGGCGGTGTAGGCAGCTACGCCGCAGAGACTCTGGCCCGCTCCGGTGTGGGGGAGCTGACCCTGGTGGATCGGGATACCGTCAGTCCCTCCAATATCAACCGCCAGCTCTGCGCCCTCCACTCCACCGTGGGCCAGCTGAAGGCGGAGGTCATCGCCCGGCGCTGCCTGGATATCAACCCCTCCATCCGGGTGCACCCCCTCTGCAAGACCTACGACGCCGCCCACCGGGAGGAGTTTTTTGCCGCGTCCTATGACTTCATCATCGATGCCATCGACCTGGTCTCCTGTAAGCTGGATCTGATCGAACAGGCCCGGACCCGGCACATCCCCATCGTCAGCGCCCTGGGCACCGGCAACAAGCTGGATCCCTCCCGTCTGTGCATTTCGGACATCTCCAAGACCTATGGCTGTCCTCTGGCCCGGGTCATGCGCAAGGAGCTGAAGAATCGGGGCATCCGCCGCCTGCCGGTGGTGTTCAGCCCCGAGGAACCCGCCTCCACCCGGCAGCTGGACACTCCCGATCCCGGTCGGCGCAGCGTACCCGCCAGCGTTGCCTGGGTGCCCTCCTGCGCAGGGTTGATGCTGGGTGGCTATGTGGTGCAGGAGCTTTGCAAAGAGGAGGAATGCCAATGATACTCTTAGGTGCGGCCGTCAACGGCGCCGCCGTGGCCGCAGGCGGCCTGGCGGGCCTGTTCATCGGCAAGCTGCTGCCGGACCGGCTGCAAAAGGCCCTTATGAGCGCCCTGGCTCTGGTGGTCATCGGCATCGCCATTCCGGGGATCTGCCAGTCCCAGAAGCCTCTGGTGCCCATTCTTTCCATGGTGCTGGGCACTATCATCGGCGAGCTGCTGGATCTGGATCGCGCCGTGATCCGTCTGGGGGACTGGCTGCAGCGGAAAACCGGCGGAAAGGGCCGTTTTACCGACGGTTTTGTCAACGCTACCATGGTCTTTGTGGTGGGCGCCATGTCCATCATGGGTGGACTCAACAGCGGCCTGACCGGGGACCACACAGTCCTGTTTTCCAAGTCGGTCATCGACTGCATCTCCGCTCTGGTCTTTGCCTCCACCCTGGGCATCGGCGTGGTCTGTGCGGCGGTGCCGGTCTTTCTGTGGGAGGGGCTCATCGCCGTGCTGGCCTCCCTTCTCTCCCCGCTGCTGGGAGCGGAGGTCATCGCGGAGATCAACGCCGTCGGTTCCCTGCTCCTGGCGGCCATCGGCCTGAACATGCTGGACATCGCCAAGATCCGGCTGATGAACATGGTGCCCGCCATCTTCTTCCCCCTGCTTCTGTGCCGATTCCTATAAAAAACGAGGGAGCGCCCGCCGGGCGCTCCCTCGTTTTTTCCTTATTTCATGCGCTTTTCCGGCCATAAAGCAGATACAGAATACAGCCCAGGGCACAGCCGCCCACCAGATTTCCCAGGGTCACCGGCAGCAAATTCTGCACCAGGCTCAGCCAGCCCAGTTCACCGTTTTTGCAGAGAAAAATGCCCGCCGGGATGTAATACATATTGGCAATGCTGTGCTCAAAGCCGCAGAGGACAAAGATGAAGATCGGACCGTACAGGGAGATCACTTTGCCCCCGGCGGAAGCGGCGCAAAAGGCCATCCAGACGGCCAGGCACACCAGGAAGTTGCACAGCACGCCCCGCAGAAACGCCACGGCAAAGGGCAGCGCCGCCTTGGCCTCAGCGACACTGAGAACAGCAGCAGATATGCCATCCAGCAGGCCGCTTTGCACTACCAACCAGGCTACCAACACACTACCAAACAGATTGCCCAAATAGACCACAACCCAGCCGCGCAGCATCCGTCCTGCCGTGATCTCCCGCCGCAGCAGCGACATGAGAAACAGGCATTTGCCGGTGAACAGTTCGCTCCCGGCCAAAAGCACCATGGTCAGGCCCATGGGGAAGATGGCGGCGGAGGCGATTTTTCCCGCCAGGGCTCCGCCGATGGAGGCCGCCACCCCGGCAAAGGCGATAAACATCCCCGCCAGCGTCCCCAGAAGCAGCAGCCGGGGGACACTCTGTCTCACTCGTTTCTCCGCGGCAGCGCAATAGTCCGCTGCCGCCTGGGCAAATGTCTTCAGCATTCCATTCCTCCGTTCCCGCAGCTGCGGCTGCGGCTCTTTTTTTCATTATACCAGAGGGGGCAGTCTGTTGCAATTCCCGATTTCCCATTGTATAATGAGGAAAAAAGGAGGGCAAGTGTATGCTGTATGGATTTATCGGCACGGGCAGCATGGGCGGTGTGCTGGCCCAATGCTGCGCCAAAGTCGTGGAACCGGAACATATTCTCTTATCAAACCGCACCCGGGCCAAGGCCATGGCCCTGGCCGAAAAGCTGGGGGCCCAGTGCTCCGACAACGAAACCATTGCCGCAAAATGCGATGTGGTCTTCCTGGGTGTGAAGCCCCAGATGATGGAGGACATGCTGCGCCCGCTCCAGCCGGTGCTGGCCGGGAGGAAGGAGCCGTTTCTGCTGGTCTCCATGGCCGCGGGACTGACGGTGGAGGCTATCCGGAAAATGGCCGGGGACGCGTATCCCGTCCTGCGCATCATGCCTAACACCGCCTGCGCCGTGGGAGAGGGTATGACCCTCTACACCTGCTCCGATGGGGTGACAGAGGAGCAGAAGCAAGCGGTGCTGCAGGCTCTGTCCGCCTCCGGACTGACCGAGGAGATCAGCGAAGGCCTGCTGGATGCAGGCAGCGCCGTTGCCGGGTGCGGCGGCGCCTTCGCCTGCCTGTTTCTGGAGGGGCTGGCGGACGGCGGCGTGCTGTGTGGGCTGCCCCGGTCCAAGGCCCAGCGCATGGCGGCGCAGATGCTCCTGGGCAGCGCCAAGCTGGCACTGGAGGGCGGTGAGCACACCGGCGCGATGAAGGACACCTTCTTCTTCAGATAATCGGTGACATACCGGGAGTGGGCAATGCCGCCGGTGAGGATGATCCGGTCAATCTGTCCGTCTGCCGCCGCTGCCAGCGCGCCGATGCTCTTGGCCGCGCCATACAGCATGGCGTCATACACCAGCTTGGCCTTCTCATCGCCTTCTTCGATTCTCTTTTCCACTTCCCGGGCATCGCTGGTTCCCAGATGGGCCACCAGGCCGCCGCCGCCCCGGACATACTTCATCAGCTGTGTCTCCGTATACTCGCCCGAGAAGCACAGCCGAATCAGACTCTGGCAGTCCTGTCCGCCGCTGCGCTCCGGTGCAAACAGCAGCTCGTCATCCCGCACATCGTCCACCATTTTTCCGCCGA
>URSX01000062.1 GCA_900550615.1 uncultured Eubacteriales bacterium | reverse complement strand
GCAGGGGGCCCATGGGGTGGTTGCAGCCCAGCTGCATAGCAATATCGATATCTTCTGCGGAGGCAACGCCTTCCTGCAGAACGCAAACGCCCTCATTGCAATAGGGGATGAGGATCTTGTTGACCACGAAACCAGGAGCCTCGTTGACCACCACGGGGGTCTTGCCGATCTCCAGAGACAGGTTCTTGGTCCACTCCACCAGCTCAGCGGGGGTATTGCCGCCGGCAATAACTTCCACCAGCTTCATAGCGGGCACGGGATTGAAGAAGTGCATGCCCACCAGGGGGTGCTTCAGGCCCTGCGCCATCTCGGTGATGGACAGAGAAGAGGTGTTGGTAGCGAAGATAGCGCTCTCCTTGCAGATAGCGTCCAGCTTGCCCAGCAGCTCCTTCTTCACGGCCATATTCTCGGCGACGCACTCGATGACCAGATCGGCATCGGCGGCAGCCTCAAACTCCTCCACCAGCACACGGGACATAATGTCATCGGCCACAGCCTGATCCATCTTGCCCTTAGCGACCTTCTTGGCCAGGGAAGCAGCCAGCTTATCCTTATGGCGCTGTGCGCTCTGGACGCTGGAAGCATACATCAGAGCGGTGTGGCCCTTCGCTGCGAAAACCTGGGCAATACCGCTGCCCATAGTGCCTGCGCCAAATACTGCGATTTTCATAATTGTTTTCCTCCTATTATAATAATGTTGGAAACGGTTTAATCATCAGGCCGGAGCCTGTTAATTAACTTACTTATTCTGGTAGGGCTCGTGCTTGCGCTTTTCCAGGAAAGCGCCCATGCCCTCCTTCTGATCAGCACTCTCAAAGCAGCTGCCGAACAGCTTCTCCTCGATGACCACGGCGGCGTCCATATCCACCTGCAGGCCATCGTTAATGGCCTTCTTGCAGGCCCGCACGGCGATGGGTGCGTTCTTTGCAATGGTGGTGGCCAGCTTCTCCGCGGCGGGCATCAGCTCCTCCAGGGGATAGACGGCGTTCACCAGACCGATGCGCATAGCCTCGTCAGCCTTGATATTCTTAGCAGTGTAGATCAGCTGCTTTGCCATGCCGGGGCCTACCAAACGGGCCAGCCGCTGGGTGCCGCCGAAGCCCGGGGTGATGCCCAGACCCGCTTCCGGTTGGCCGAACACAGCAGTGTCGGCACAGATACGGATGTCGCAGCTCATGGAAAGCTCACAGCCGCCGCCCAGTGCAAAGCCGTTCACAGCGGCGATAGTGGGAATGGGCAGGGTCTCCAGCTTGCGGAACACGTCATTGCCCTTCTTGCCGAAGGCTTCGCCGCCGGCCTTAGTGAGCGTGCTCATCTCGCCGATGTCGGCGCCGGCCACAAAAGCCTTTTCACCGCAGCCCGTGAGCACCAGTGCGCGAATCTCCTCATCGGCCTTCACCAGCTCCACCAGTTCGTTCAGATCCTCCAGGACCTGAGAGTTCAAGGCGTTGAGGGCCTTGGGGCGGTTGATGGTAGCCACAGCAATGTTGCCTTTTTTCTCTAACAGAACATTGGTCACGATAGCTCCTCCTTCTACTCTGCGGCCCGGCCGCAGCCCGGCCGCCTGTCGCAGATCGCTTTGTCAGGGCAATCCTGTATGCTTTTGTGCGTTATGGAAGCCCTTTCATACAGCATCATTATAGTATCTCGTTTAATTTTTATCAAGTGTTTCCCGACCATCTTTTTTGAATTTGACATATCGCACAAAACAAAGCGGCAATCTTTGCACACTTTTCAAGTCATTCCTCCAACGCCTGCCGTTTCCGCCGGTTTTTTCCGGTGAAAAAGATATTATCCGTTTACAGGGCGCAGTATTTTGTGGTATGATATCGCAGAAATCGCTCCGCGCTGCCGGGGCAAGAGCCGGGAGGATACCTAAATGCGTATGCGAAAAAAGAAGAATCTGCACCCTCGCATGGACGCCTGCGAGAGCTGCTGGATCCGCCAGCCGGAGGCCATGCGGGGCCATTGGCGGGAGCTGTATCCCCAGGCGCAGAGGCTGGAGGTGGAGCTTGGCTGCGGCAAGGGCCGTTTCACCGCCGGAACGGCCCTTGCCCAGCCGGATACCCTTCTCATCGCCGTGGAGAAGGTACCGGATGCTATGGTGGTAGCCATGGAGCGGGTCACGGCGGAAAATCTCACCAATGTCTTCTTCATCGATGCCGACGCCGCTTCCCTGCCGGAGCTGTTCGCCCCCGGCGAGGTGGATCGCATCTATATCAATTTCTGCGACCCCTGGCCCAAGAGCAACCAGAAAAAGCGTCGCCTGACCCATGGGAATTTCCTTAAAAAATACCGTCAGGTGTTAAAGCCCGGCGGCCAGATCCATTTCAAGACCGATAACGACAAGCTCTTTGACTGGTCTGTGGAGGAGATCCCCCAGTTCGGCTTCATTCTGTCCGATGTCACCCGGGATCTCCACGCAGGCGGTCCCGTGGGCGTGATGACAGATTACGAGGCGAAGTTCTATGGCCTCGGCAAGAACATCAACCGCTGCGTCGCCACCATGGCAGACTGGGCCGAACCGGCGGACCTTTCCGACAGTGAGGACTGACCCGTCTCTATCTTCTATATCCACCGCACCCCGCGTCTATCATGGCGCGGGGTGTTTTCTACCCCGCCGCGATGTATCCCGCGCACAGCATAAACTGCCCGGTAAAATATAGCAGCCAGTTCAGATCTGCCAGTAAAATATGCGTCTTCTGATAGTTCCAGATCCCCAGTACCATGTCCGACAGGAAGAACAGTACGCCCCCTGCCCCCAGCAGCAGGCCGCAGTCCGTCCCGGCAAGCACTGCGGCGGTGGACAAACTTTTGGCCGCCGTCGCGGCCACCAGCACCGTGTAGATGGTCAGCCAAGGGTCGTTGGCGGCGGTATTCCACCGCCCGATGCACTTGAGGGCAACGGCCAGCGCCATGAACCCGGCCATTGCTGCTCCGGCGCTCCAGTGCAGCGGTGCCAGCCGGAGCAGGGCCGCAATGTTGCATATCTGCCCCAGGCTGAACAGTACAATGCCCTTTGTAAATTTTCGTGGATCCCTGCGGATGTACTGCAGGTAAAAGTCGCCCCCGGCGCACAGCAGCATCCCCACTGCCGCCGTCAGCAGTACCGGGGAAAATTTTCGGGCAAGCGCCACCGTCAGGCACACCGTCAGCGTCAGGGTCAGGGTAATCTTCAGGGCGGTGGCCGCCCGGAATCTGTATCGATTCTCTTGCCGGATGTACAGCAGGAAGCATAGGGCAAACGGGATCAGTATGAACTGCATAGCATTTTCCCCCTTCTCTGATTTTCTCTCTCAGTATACCATACCTCAGCGGTGCAAACAAGGAAAAAGCGGCAGCTTTCCAGCTGCCGCTGAGACTGTCGAGAAAGCGGTAAGATTGCGATAACGGTAAGGAAGGGTGTGTGAGGGAAACCCAAAAAGGGTGTCCCTTGCCATTGAAATCAGTAGTTTTTGAAACTTTTTCAAAGTTTCAAAAACTTAGGCAGCGGGGCGATAAGACTTTTTCGACACGCTGAGAGCGGGAAACCAAAGGTTTCTCGCTCTCAGCTTGATAGGGGAGCATTTTATGGACACGACACAGCTGGAAAAAACTGCCCTGCGCCGGACTCTAACGGCGGTAGAACGGGGGCTGACGGCGGCGGAAAAGCAGGCGTCGGACGCGGCGATCATCCGCCATGTGCTGTCTGCGGAGGAGTACCGCCTTGCCCGGACGGTGTTCGCATTTGTGGGCCGGGGCCGGGAGATCGACACCATGCCTCTGCTGCGGCAGATCCTGGCGGACGGAAAGCGGCTGTGCGTCCCCCTGTGCACCGGGAAAGGTATCATAGAGTGCCGCCAGGTGCGGGATCTGTCTATCCTAAGGCCCGGCGCCTATGGCATCCCCGAGCCGCCGGCCGATGCCCCGGAGGTGGCCCGGGCGGATATCGACCTGTCCATTGTTCCCTGCGCGGGTGCCTCCCCGGAGGGCTGGCGGCTGGGCCGGGGCGGCGGGTATTATGACCGCTTTCTGGCCCGGTATACGGGCCGGGCGCTGCTTTTGTGCCGCCGGGCGCTTCTCCGCCCGGATATCCCCCGGCAGCCCCACGATATCCGCATCCCCGCCGTCATCACGGAGCAGGGGAGAGTGCAGGCGGGCGCAGTCCCGGACACGGCAGGCCGGTGAATCCGATCTGCGGTGTCCGGGCTTTTTTCGGGGCAGAATATGCCGCTTTTACAGGATTACAACAAATTTTTATCCAAAACCGCTTGCTATATTGAAGCTTTCCGTTTATGCTGACAGCAGTTACAATATGATATTGCTGCTATAGGTGGGCACCTACCAATCTATACGAAACAGCCCCCCATGAGGTCGATTCTCGTGAGGGGCTGCCGCTATATTCGGGCGAAGAGCGCACGCCGTAGAATGCTTATAGAGTTGTAATGCCACGGACGGATGTGAAAAACCGGGCGGCTGCGTTATTGACATTCGCTTGAATCTCAGATACACTATCTGTAACTGTAAAATTCAACAGGTATTGAGTTCTGTGACGCCGGGTAGCTGCATGCCGTAAAGGACGTTTTTTCGGTCAGGCTGCAGCATAAAAGGAATCTGGGTCGGAAACCCACCGCGGACGGCACTGTGAGCGCAAGGAAATGACCGAAACGGCATAAGCCGCTGGGTAACACCGCCATTGGGGGCACGCTCCTGAGAAGGTAGGTCATGTACGGAAGGCGGAACGCCTTGGGGCGCGAGGGCAGTAGAATTGCACGGCTGAGAACTCGTCTGCAGCGGCGTTTCTTCGTTGTGATGGCGGGCGGGAGTGTGTGCCGGCGTTATGCGGTACGGCATTTTCCTGCCCGGAATGCACCGGCTCCCGCTGTGGGAGGCCGGTATTTTTTGCCGCGTCAGGTGGCCGTTTTCCGGTCGGAAAACGGCACAATCCCTTTTCTTCGCCCCCGGGGCGTTTGCATACAGAATTGTGTAAGGAGGTCAGTATGAAACAGAAACTAACTCACAGGATCCTGTCACTGCTTCTGGTAGTCGTGATGCTCTTCTCGCTCATTCCTGCGGCATTTGCCCAGAGCGGACACATCAAGGCGACCCAGCAGGAGGCCGTGAAGGTGGCCCAGGGCGCGCAGTATCAGCTGGAGCTGAAGAATGCGTTTGCGGACGGCCAGGGGCACAGCCTCACCTATTCCGTCACCAACGACAGTGCCAACAAATCCACCACGGCCATTAAGGACGGCGTGTATTACTTTACCTGTCCCACAGAGGGCGAGTACACCCCCACCATCACGGCCCGGTGCGGCGGCGATGGCACCACCGCCGACATCACACTGCACATCACCGTCACTGCCGGTGAGATCACCGACAATAAGCAGTATGATTACGACGAGACCCCGGCGGATAAGGTCACGGTATATGTGACCGTTTCCAACGACGGCATCCCCCTTTTGGGCACGGACATGGACCAGACGCCCCTGTCCCACCTGCAGGTGACGGTGCCCTATTTCGACCTGGCCCGTTATGGCCTGCAGGACTTCTACCGCTATGCCACCCAGAACGGCCAGGGCGCCTATGTAGGCACGGAAGTGATCAAGCGGCCCACCGCCATGCACCTGTTCATCTACCTGCTGGAGCGGTACTATCTGGGCCTGCCTGAGTCGGAGTGCGGCACCGGTTCGTCCCGGGATCAGCTTTTCGGCGATCCGCTCAACATGGGCGTCAGCAACATCCTGGGCGATGCCAACGTCTATGACGAGGGGCACTCTCCCCTGAAGTACACCGGCAGCGCCACCAGCACCTACATGCAGAACTTCTGGGGGCATGATGAGAACCTCATGTACTACCGCAACCATCGCTATCCCCTCATGAGCCCCGGCTGGGGCGCTACGGCGGACTACATGCTGCTCTCCGATGGCGACGTCATGGATGTGGCCATGTTCAGCGACTGGAACTTCTATACAAAGGGTGCCTTCTGCTGCATCGGAGCATCCGGCAGCAAGCTGCCTGCGGAGACCCTCACCGTCAAGCAGGGCAGCGCCCTGCGCTTCACGGGCCTGAAATACGGCACCCAGTCCGTCAGTGACGGCGGAACGGATACCTTCCTCACTGTGGGCGAGAGCGATGCCATTACCTATGTCTGCTTCAACCAGAATTGGGAGCGGGTCGCCACGGCGACCCCGGTGTCCGAGACCGTGGACGGAAACTTTGAGCTGGACACCAGCAAGCTGGCCCCCGGCACCTACCACCTGGTGGGCATGGAGATGGATGCCGGTAAATCCGCCAGCCTGGCCCCGGCCACCTGCGACCTGGTGGTAGAGGGGGGGGAGATCTCTCACACGGATGCAAACGACGACGGCATCTGCGACACCTGCGGCAAGAAATTCGACCGCGCCCCCCGGCTGATCGAGGGTGTGCAGGACGTGAAGGACCAGGTGGTGGTGGGCACCGCCTATCTGCTCAGCGACCTGCAGAGCGGGAAGATCTTCTTTGACCCCGACGGCGACAAGCTCTATGTCACCGGCTCCGGCGCCATGGGCAGCTCCCAGGCCAACTACTTCTATCAGCGCTCCACCGACGGCGGCAATACCTGGAGCGAGGAGCTGAGCTTTGCCGGTGCCATGTTCGGCGCCACCACCATCTCCCTGACGGAGAACGAGCCCGGCGTCTATAACTACCGCTTCTATGCCAAGAGCTACGAGCGTGATGAGAATGGCCAGATCGTCAAGGCCAATTCCTCTGCCGACGAGGGCAACTATTGGAACCTGGAGCTGACGGTGGATCTGGCGGAGAACCTGGACTTCAACACCACCTTCTACCTGGGCAGGGACCAGAACTACAGCACCAACGGCGGCAAGTACCCCATCATCAAGCTCTATCCCAGCCTGGGCACGGATGAAAACGGCCACGCCATTGCCGACTATGACAACCCCGTCCCCTTCCTCAACAGCCAGTTCGCCGCCGATGAGAACGCGGCCCAGGGCTACATGGATGAAAAGGGCACCTATAACATGCAGTATGCCACGGTCAAGGGCGGCTGGTATGTCTACGAGGGCTTCGGCTGGAACACGAAGACCGAGGCCTATGACATCCCCCTGGGCGGCATGCAGATCAAGCTGCCCGCCGACAGCAACGTGGACGGCGCCCTGGCCGGCGGCACGAACATCTACCTGCGTCTGCTGTCGGTTTATGCCTCCAACAAGATGATCGGCGGCTCTTACTTCGGCGCGGAGGACTACACGGCCCGTGTGACCTGCCCCATCATGCAGTGCGATGCCACCATGGGCACTCCCTATGTAAGCGGCAACTACACCTATTATCCCACGCTGTTCTATGCCGGCGGCAATGCCTGCCTGTTCAACACCTATGTGTATCCCACCGACACGGACAACTACATTTTCAGCCAGGCCATCAACGGCACCCTTACGGCCGGAAACAGCGTCGAGACCAAGAGGCTGCAGATTAGCCAGATCGTTGAGCTGACCGTCACCGTGCCGGAGAGGGCGGATTTCGGCCTGTACTTCCAGTTCAACAACTTCAACACCTGTCAGCAAAAGCCCATCGTGGACTGGTCCTCTAAGGACGACGGCACCAAGACCGCCGTCTACGCCGTTTCCAAGCAGAACGGCAACTACACCTGGCGTCTCACCGACACCGAGGAGGAGTATGTGACCCGGGGCGGCTGGCTGAACTCCCTCTCCTCCAGCACGAGCATGAGCTTCGACTTCTCCAGCGGCAATACCGATAAGCTCAGCCATGATTTCACCAAGCTGGGCACCCAGACCATCAAGCGCGATGAGGCGGACCTGCAGGTCTTTGTCAGCCCCACCGGCGCCAAGGCCCTGGGCAGCGGCACCGAGCGCATCCGTGCCTACCGCATGTGGGAGTTGATCAATTCCGACGCCGGCAATATCATGGTGGAGCCGGACTTCGTCTGGAACAAGCTCTCCGGCCCCGCGGACATCTCCTTCGTGGATGATACCGCCGAGATCACCGGCAATCAGGTGGACAGCGGCAACGCCCGCCACAACTGGGCGGACATCTCCGCCAACGGCGGCACCAGCATCTTCGCCGTCCGCTACGATGCCATGGACATGGACACCAGCAACAATAAGTCCCATGCCGGTTACTATCCCGCCACCAATCCCGACCGCGTGGCCTTCGTGGTAGTGGCCGATGAGCTGGGCAGCGCCGTGGCCAACGTGCCCTTCAACGGCGATTTCGCCGCCAACGCCCGTCTGGACGGCTGGGATTATATCTATGACACCTGGTACTACCTGCGCAGCGATGCCCAGCCCGCATTGACCTTCACCGCCTCTGACGCCGTCAAGGTGGAGTACGCCTTCGGCCTGACCGACGGCAAGACCATGGTGAGCACCGTGTCCGATTTCTCCTCCCTCACGGCGGCGGACGGCACCTATTCCATCCCCCTGCAGGCCATGAACGATTCCGCCAACAATTACGGCGGCACCGTCATCATCCGCATGACGGACTCTGCCGGCAAGTACAGCTACCAGCTGGTCAAGGTGGCCGGGATCGATGTGCATGTGGAGAATATCTCCTATCCCGGCGAGCCCGTGATGCCCGGCTCTACCGTGCGTGTCACCTTTGACGGCCTGTACCGCTCCGTCAACAAGATCTCCGGCATCTTCAACCCCACCACATTCTATCCCCGCTATACCCTGGCCGGCCAGGAGGTCACGGGCACCACTGATCAGTACCAGCAGATGGATTCCTCCTCCGTCACCTTTACCATACCCAAGGATGTTTCCTTTGAGGAGGGGAAGGATACCACCGTCGTCACCGCCACCAACGGCTATGTGTTCGGCTCCATGTATTCTGCGGCCAATCCCTTTGGCGCCATGTACTACATGACCGACGTGGGCGTGGGGACCAACTTCAACGCGGTCATGGTCGCCTTTGCCTTCCAGCGCCTGTGCGACATTGACATTTCTGTGGCGAGAATGCCCCTCACAACGGTGGACTTCACCGTCACCGGCGCTGCGGACTACCGGTTCGTTCTCAAGGATTCCGACGGCGTTGAGCAGACCGCTCAGAACGGCGTCTACAGCCTGGGCTTCGGCACCTACTCCTACCTGGTGGAGGCGGACGGCTGCATCCGGGAAAACGGCTTGTTCACCGTGAGCAGTGCCGATAACGGCCGCAAGTCCATCTCCGTTGTCCTGCGCCCGACGGATGAGACCACCTGGGACGGCAAGACCGTCACGAAGGTCCAGCCCGGCAGCGACGGCGTGTATGAGATATCCACCGCCGCGCAGCTGGCGTGGTTCGCCCAGCAGGTCAATGCCGGTACCGGCGCCAAATACAGCGCCCGTCTGACCCGGGACATCTCCCTGAACAGCTATAGCTGGACGCCCATCGGCATCAGCAGCTACAAGGCGTTCAAGGGCTCCTTTGACGGCAATGGCCATATGGTCACGGATCTGTATATCAACTCCACCGATAACTACCAGGGCCTCTTTGGCAGTATCAGTACCGCTTCCATCAAGAACCTGGGTGTCACCGGCACCGTGACGGCGATCGATAAGAGCTTTATCGGCGGCCTGGTGGGCTACGCTGCCGGCAAATACTCCATCGACGGCTGCTTCAACGCGGCCCATGTCACCGGCGAGAAGACCGTGGCCGGCATTGCCGGCAGCGGGGCAATATCCGGCACCATCACGAATTGCTACAACACCGGTAACATCACCGGCACCAAGCTGGTGGCCGGTATCAATGCCAGCGCCTCGGCCAACTCCCTGGCGGTGGCGAAGAACTGCTTCAATGTGGGTACCATCTCCGGCACGGCCAATATCGGCGGCATCAACACCGGCGCTGCGGACAAGGCCACCAGCAGCTTCTATCTGGAAGGCTGCTGCGCGGGCGCTGCTTCTGCCGCTGCGGGCACGCCCAAGACAGCTGCCGGGATGGCCGACGCGGCCTTTGCCGCCCAGCTGGGCAGCGCGTTTGCCCATGTGGAAAACCGGCCCTATCCCGTTTTGACCTGGCAGTCCGGTGAGGTGTGCCGGCATACGGTGGCTGAGGTAAAGAACGCTCAGCCTGCCACCTGCACCACCGATGGCTACACCGGCGACACCTATTGCAGACTCTGCGGCGCTAAGATCAGCGAGGGCCATGCGATCGACGCTCTCGGCCACAACATGACCAAGACTGCCGCCAAGGCCGCCACCTGCACCGAGGCTGGTAATAGCGAGTATTACACCTGCTCTGCCTGCGGCA
>URSX01000061.1 GCA_900550615.1 uncultured Eubacteriales bacterium | reverse complement strand
CCTGTCGTTCTCCCGCCAGCGGTCCGCCTGCCCCGGGTACGGGATGACCGCTTCCAGTGACACATCCTCATAGCCCTGGCGCAGCCGCAGCACCGCCTCGCAAAACCAGAAATCGCATCCCCGCGCCATGCCGCACAGGAAATGCCGATACCCCTGCTCATATGCGGCAAGCACCAGCTCGTATAATCGTTCCTTCAGCGCGCTGCAGCGCGCATCCGCCTCATTGCTGCCCCAAGGCAGCTTCTCCGGCCGATGCCCTGTAAAGCTGCAGCTCATCTGCCTGGCCCGCACGGTCATCACCTCCTCCGCCCTATATAATAGAACATTATTTCGATTTTGTAAAGCGAAATTTTATTTTATTCTTGAAATTCTTTTGATATTCAGTTTCATTTTTTAATTTTTAGGTCTTGCATTTTCAAAACCCCGGGTTTATACTATGTGCAGTGAACAAACGAATATTTGTCTTCGAGGCGGGGTGTGATTCCCCACCGGCAGTATAGTCTGCAAGCGGCCCTCGGGCTGCACGAACCGGTGCGATTCCGGTACCGACAGTATAGTCTGGATGAGAGAAGGCGTGTACAGCATATTTTGTTATGCTCTTTTTAATGCGTGCACCTTGGAGGACAAGTCTATCCGGGTGTTCCACACATTGAAAGGAGTATTTTTTATGACCCAAAAGCAAAAGACCCATCGCCTGGCCGTGGCAGCTATGCTGTCGGCCGTAGCCGCCGTGCTGCAATTCGTCGAGTTTTCCATCCCCGTGATGCCCTCCTTCATCAAGCTGGACATCTCCGATCTCCCCGCCCTGCTGGGCACCTTTTCCCTGGGCCCTGTGTATGGCGTGGCCATTCAGCTGGTGAAAAACCTGCTGCACCTGCCCTTCGGCTCCAGCGCCGGTGTAGGTGAACTGTCCAACTTTATCCTGGGCGCGGTATTCGTGTTCGTCGCCGGCGTGATCTATACGCGCAACAAGAGCCGCAAGAGCGCTTTGGTCGGCTCCGTGGTCGGTGCTGCGTCCATGGCGCTGGTAAGCGTAGTTACCAACTATTTCATCGTTTATCCCGCCTATGTGGTGCTGTATCACCTCCCTCTGGATGCCATCGTGGGGATGTACGAGGAGATTCTGGGCGGCGTGTCCCATGTGCCCACCCAGAACGCATTGTTTAACTGCCTGCTGGTGTTCAACGTCCCCTTCACCCTGGTCAAGGGCTTGCTGGATACAGCCCTGTGCTTCCTCATCTATAAGCCGCTGTCACCGCTGCTGCACCGCTGAGCAGGACGTACTCGGCCCCCCCTCACAGGGCAGTATCAAAAAAACTATGCATCAAAACCTCCGGTTTTTTCCGACAGTCTCAAAAGCTCCGACCCTTGCAGGGTCGGAGCTCAGCGTGTCGAAAAAGTCTTTTCGACACGCTGACTAAGTTTTTGAAACTCTGAAATAGTTTCAAAAACGATTGATTTCAATGGCGAGGGACACCCGGTGCATTTCTGAAACGCACCGCCCCGGCCCGTCCCCAGGATCTGGAGACAGGCCCCAACTGAATATCCTGATGCCGTAATACACGCCGATTCCGCAAAGTCTGCTTTCGCAGGCAGGATAGGCCAGGAAGAAGGCCGGAAGGCCGACACGAAACGGCGCTGTGCGCGCGAGGCCACGCCAAAGCGGAGGCAGCCAGCGGGTCCTGGCCTATCAGAAGGTTACCGTCCCGTACTTTGACCTGGCTCTCTACGGCCTGGAGGACTATTACTTCCGCTCGGAGATCTATGTTCCCGGCGAGTCCGGCTCCGGCAGCACCGACGAACCCTATGGCCAGATCACGCTGCTGCACCTGTTCATCTACGAGCTGGAGCGGGACTTCTGCGGCCTGGCCGAGGAACAGTGCGGCAAGGGCTATCTCAAAGAAAAGAATCTCATCGGCACAGATGTGTTCAATGTCAGCGGCTCCAGCGGCTCATTTTTCATGCAGAACATCTGGAACCACGACCCGAATCTGCTCTACTATGTAAACTACCAGTTCCCCATCGCCTCTGAGGGCTACGGCTCCACCGCGGACCAGATCCTCCTGCGGGAGGGCGATGTGGTCTCTATGTCCCTCTACACCGACTGGAGCTTCTATAGCGATGAAGCCGCCGGTTTCCACCACCTGGGTACCCCCACGAACATGGTGCAGGGCCCCATCGAGGCCAAGTCCGATGAAACCCTGGACCTGACCCTCTACCGCTCCTCCGCCGCCATGGGCGACAAGGAGCACCAGACCGCCTGCGGCAATCTGGATGTCTACTATACCCGTGCCGACAGCGTTCCCGTCATCAACGCTGCCATTGATGCTCTTTCCTCCTCCCTGACGGAAGAGGCCATCAGCAGCATCGACACGCAGCTGAAGGCCCTCAGCCCCGTGGCCCTGGCCTCCATCCCCAACCTGGAGCTGCTGGTCACCATGCTCTGCCGCTATGCCCAGCTGAAGGGCTGCGACGTTTCGGGCCTCGCCTCCCTCTCCGACTACACGGACGCTTCCGGCGTTTCCGACTGGGCGCTGCAGTCAATGCAGTGGGCCGTCAGCGCCGGTCTCATCGCAGGCCTTCCTAAAGGGCGGTTTCCTCCAGGATCCGCCTTTTTTCTTGTTTCCTCCCCCCGGATATGATAAAATAGGGAAAACTCCGGGGAGGTGTCGCCATTTGACCGTCAAAGGCAACAAGAAAAAAAGGGGTCTTTATCTGCTGCCCGTCCTGCTGCTCCTTCTTCTGGGCGCTTTGGCCGCCCTGAGGCTGCTGCACCGGGACGACTCCGTAGCCGTGAACGACGGCACCGGCACCATCTGGATCCAGCCGATCCATGGCCTTCCCACCAGCACATTCCGGCCGGAGGAGTTTTCCCTTCAGGACGGAACCGTCACCTACACCGGCAGCCAGTACACCGTCTCCCAGGGCGTGGACGTGTCCGACTGGCAAAACAAAATCCGCTGGCAGGAGGTGGCCCAGAGCGGCATTGATTTTTCCGTCATCCGCTGCGGCTACCGCAGCTATGGCATTGGCGAACTGCGGATCGACCCCCGTTTTGAGGAGAACTACGCCGGAGCCGGAGCCGCCGGACTTCGGCGGGGCGTATACTTCTTCTCCCAGGCCACCACCGTGGAGGAGGCCCGGGAGGAGGCGGCCTATGTGCTGCAATTGCTGGACGGACGCCCTCTGGAGCTGCCGGTTTTTTACGATTGGGAAACCGTCACCGCCCCGGAGGGCCGGGCCAATGCTTTAGACGGCGAAACCGTCACCGCCTGCGCCGCTGCCTTCTGTCAGGCTATCGAAGCTGCCGGCTACACCGCCGGTCTCTATTTCAACCTCCAGCAGGGCTATCACACTTATGACCTCTCCCCCCTGAAAAGCTGCACCCTCTGGCTGGCAGAGCCCGGGGCCTCCCCTACGTTTTACTACCGGACGGCCCTGTGGCAGTATGACCACAGCGGCACCGTCCCGGGCATCGACGCGGCAGCGGACCGGAACCTTCTGTTTGAAAAAAACAAGGCTGAGTGAGTCGAAGGTCTCGCAGAGCTTGCCGCCCGGAGGCCGGAAAGCTCTAAGAATCATTTTCTCGTGCGCCCTGTGCGTGAGAGATGAGAGAACAGTAAAGCCGCCCGGCGCTGCCGGGCGGCTTTACTGTCGATAAATTGGCAGGACTTTCGATAACGGTAAGGAAGGGCGTGTGAGGGAAACCCAAGAAGGGTGTCCCTCACCATTAAAATCATTAGTTTTTGAAACTTTTTCAAAGTTTCAAAAACTTAGGCAGCGGGGCGAAAAGACCTTTTCGTCCCGCTGAGCCGGCCGGCGCTGCCGGGCGGCTCAAATTTTTCCTACTGTTTCTTATTTTCGGCATTCTTCGGTGATCCGCTGCTTCAGCGCCCGCATCCACGGCTCGTCCACATCCCGGGGGTAGCCCTCCCCGCTCAGGTCGAACTCCCACAGGCTGCTGTCTGAGTGCATGACCACGATCTTATGCGCCAGCAGAATAGCCTCGTCCAGCTGATGGGTCACCAGCACAATGGTCCGCGGCATCCGCTTTTGCACCTCCAGAAGCTGGCTCTGCAGCTCCGCCCTTGTGAGAAAATCCAGGGCCGCAAAGGGCTCGTCCATTAAGAGCAGCTCCGCCTGGCTGGCCAGCACCCGCGCCAGGCCCAGCCGTTGCTTCATACCCGTGGAGAGCTCCGCCGGGGTCAGGTCCGCATAGTCCGCCAACCCCACTATTTTTACGAAATCCTCCGACAGCTTCAGCCGCTCCTCCGGTGTCCGTCCCACGCCGCAGGCCATGGCCACATTGCGCAGCACGCTGGTCCAGGTGATGACATACGGGTCGGGACTTAATACCGCACTGTGCCAGCCCTGGGGGATCTGAATTTCCCCGGAGTCGGGCCTGTCCTGCCCCGCCAGCAGCCGCAAAAGAGTGCTCTTGCCGCAGCCGCTGCGGCCCACCAGCACCGTGAGCTGCCCCAGGGGAAACGTCACGTTCACATCCCGCAGCACCTGCCGGGTGCGGGTGGGTCGCTGGGCGTGATCGATCATAATGTCCGTGGACTGGGTGGTATAGGATTTGCACACATGGAGTAGGGAAATATCATTCATGGGTCTTCTCGCCTCGTTTTTCAGATCATTCGTCTATCTTGCCCCGGGCATGGAGCACATCATCGGGTATGATCTGCATCAGGTCGTCCCGAGTCACCTTCTCCAGTTTCGCCAGGCGGTTATTCTGGGCCACCAGGATATGCTCGAAGAGATTGCGCACACCCCGGGCGTTGCCGAAGGAATCGTCGGCGCTCTCCTCGGCGATGAAGTCCCGCACCAGCTCCTCGGTTCCCTGGGCCAGCACATAGCAGCCCTTTTTGCACTGCATCTTGAAAATGGCTACCATCTGCTCCGTGGTATAGTCCTCAAACTCCAGAAAGCGGTTGAACCGGGACTCCAGACCGGGATTGGAGTGGATGAACCGGTCCATCAGCTCCGTATAGCCCGCTACAATGACCACCAGATCGTCCCGGTGGTCCTCCATGGCCTTCAGAATGGTGTCGATGGCCTCCTGGCCAAAGTCGTTCTCGCTCTTTCCGTTGAGAGCGTAGGCCTCATCGATAAACAGTACGCCGCCCATAGCCTTTTCGATGACCTTCTGGGTCTTCAGGGCCGTCTGGCCCACATAGCCCGCCACCAGGCCGCTGCGATCCACCTCCACCAGCTGTCCCTTGGAGAGAATATCCAGACTGTGGTAGATGCGGGCCATGATACGGGCCACAGTGGTTTTGCCTGTGCCGGGGTTGCCGGAGAAAACCATGTGCAGGGACATGTCCGTGGTGGGCAGGTCATGCTCCCTCCGCAGCTTATACACCTGCACCATGTTGATGAGGCTGCGCACCTCGGCCTTGATGGCATCCATGCCCACATAGCTGTCCAGCTCCGCCAGCAAGTCCTCAATTTTCTCCTTGGGAGGGATCTCCTCCTTCTCCTCCGGCACTTCCGCCTGGGTCTGGGGAGTGGGCTTTTCCGGTTTCTCGGATTTTTCCGGCTTCCGGGGCTGGTTTGCAGGCTTACCGTCCATAAGGGGCGTCCCCCAGAAATCCGTGTCCATGCTGCGGAGATTCCGCTCGGTCATGGAGCGGATCAGGTCCATCTGCTGCAGAATGATCTCATCTTTTCTGTCCATATCACACTCTCCTCAATGCGTAAATCGTATGCTGTCCATAGCCCGGAACAGCAGGCCGGCCACAAAGCCCGTCAGCGAGCCGGTCAGCAGGGAAACGCCCAATAAAACCGGCAGATAGCCCAAAACCGCGGTGCCGCCCAGGACGATCATGGCTGCGCCGATCTGGCCGATGTTATGGGCCGCCGCTCCGGCGATGGACACACCGTAGATAGAAAGATTTTTCGCTCTGCTCAGAACGATCATGGTGAGCATAGCCAGCACGCCGCCCATAAGGGAAAACAGCAGAGCCGAGGCGTTGCCGGCAAACATGGCACCCAGCAGACACCGGGCCACCAGAATCCCCAATGCTGGGGCGGCCCCCAGCTGGTACAGGGCGAACACCGTGACGATATTGGCAAGGCCCAGCTTGATACCCGGCAGGGGCACCAGCAGCGAAATGGGGATCATATTTTCGATGGTACTGAGCCCCAGGGCCAGCGCCGTCAAAACGGCGCAGAGGGCCAGTTTTTTGGTTGTGAGCCTCCTCATAAGCCGCCCCCTATCCCAGAACTACGTCCGGCGCTGAGGTCTTTCCCTCCAGCGTGACGACGACCTGCTCCGGCAGACACACGATACTCTGCCCGGCCCGGGTGATGCGCCCGGTATGGACGCAGTCCTGCCCTGGGCAGTCGCTCTCCGTGACGCTGACGCCGTCCTTGGTCAGGGTCACGGTCAGATGATACTGTCCGTCTATGGTAATTTTTTTCTCCTCCGTCAGGGTGCTCAGCGCCACCTGCGCCGCCACCTGCCCCCGATGCTTGACCGTGGCAGTGAGGGTCTCGCCCCGGTTTTTCCCATAGACAAAAGCGGCTGTCATCACAGCAAAAGCCACTACAATTATGACTACCAAAGCGTCCATAGGCTTGGGTTTCAGGTCAGGTTTGGATCTGGCTGAAGACATAGTCGTCCCCCTTTTGGGAAATGTGGCCTTCCAGGCCCGGGGTGTAGAGCACCCGTCCGTCCGACATCACGAGCACCAGGTCAAAGGCAGCGGCACTCTGACGCCAGAAATCGCAGGCCCCCTGCTCCCCCATGACATACAGAGCCGTGGAGTAAGCATCGGCCATGGTGCCGTTTTGGGCGATGACCGTCACCGACAGCAGATCCGTCTCGGCGGGCCGCCCGGTACGGGGATTCAAAATATGCTGATAGATCGTTCCGTCCTCCCCGGTGAAAAACCGCTGATAGCCGCCGGAGGTCACGGCGAAGGTGTCTGTCAGCTCCAGGGTCAGGGCATAGGAATCGGTATTTTTCGGATCCTGCACCGCCACGCTCCAGCCGGTACCGTCCGGCTTCTGCCCACAGACATAGACATTACCGCCCAGGGACACAGCGGCGCCGGTGACAGCGTTCTGCCGGAGAATTTCCGCCACCCGGTCGCTGGCATAGCCCTTGGCAATGCCCCCCAGGTCCACGGCGCAGCCGGTGTCCAGGGTGACGGTATCGCCGTCCAGACGGATATGATCGCTGCCCACCAACGGGAGCAGGGCGTCAATTTCTCCCTGAGACGGGACGCGGGGGCTATCCGTGGTGATGCCCCAGAGAGTTACAAGGGGTGCAATGGTCACATCGAACAGGCCGCCGGTCTTTTCGCTGTACTCCACAGCGGCGGTCAGGAGCGCCGCCGTCTCATCGCTGACGGAGGCGGAGCCACCGGCATTGAGCTGATACACATCGCTGGTGGAAACGGTGCGGGAGAGCTCCCGCTCCAGGCGGTTGATCTCCCGGGCGGCGGCGGCCAGAGCATCCCGGGCCCCATCGCCATAGGCAATGAGGCTCATATAGGTATCCATGGCAAAAAGCTCCTGCTTCTCCGGCTCCTCTCCCCTGCCGCAGGCAGTGAGAAAGAGGGCCGCCAGCATCGCCAGCAGCAGGCAAACGATCCTTTTCATAGCTCACGCCTCCCTTCCAGGGCCCGCATCAGCGTGGCATCGTCGGCAAATTCCAGATGTCCGCCCACGGGAATGCCGTAGGCCAGGCGGGTGACCTTTACCCCAAAGGGCTTCAGCAGACGGGAGAGGTACATAGCCGTGGCCTCCCCCTCGGTGTCGGGATTGGTGGCCATAATGACCTCCTTCACACCCCCGGCGGCCACCCGCTCCACCAGGGACTTGATCTGCAGGTCGTCGGGCCCCACATGGTTCATGGGGGACAGGACTCCGTGGAGCACATGGTAGCGGCCATTATACTCCCGGCTGCGCTCGATGGCCAGCACATCCCGGGGGTCGGCCACCACGCAGATGGTGCCCTCGTCCCGCTTGGGGGAGGCGCACACAGGACAGAGCCCTCCGGCGGTGAGATTCTGGCACACAGGGCAGAGGGTGACGCTCTTTTTGGCGTCCACAATGGCATCGGCAAAGCCCTGGGCCTCCTCCATAGGCAGGCCCAGTACAAAAAAGGCCAGACGCTGGGCGGATTTGCGCCCGATGCCCGGCAGGCGGGCAAACTGCTCCGTCAGTTTTTCAAGGGGTGCGGGAAAAAACTCCATAGATTTTATCCTCTCAGTGCCCGGATGCGGGCAGGAATATCCTCCGCCTTATACACGGAGGAACCGGCCACCAGCACATTGGCGCCGGAGGCGATGCATATCTTGCAGGTGTCGGGATCCACGCCGCCGTCCACCTCCAGCTCGCAGGGAGGATTCATGGCGTCGATGTATTCACGGATCTGCCGCACCTTCGGCATCATATCGGCCATGAATTTCTGGCCACCGAAGCCCGGCTCCACGGTCATCACCAGGATCAGCTCCACTTCGTTTATAAACGGCAGGACGGCGGAGGCGGGCGTCTTAGGCTTTACCACCACGCCGGCTTTTTTGCCCTTGGCATGGATTTTTTTCAGGGTCAGATGGATGTTCGCCTCCGTGTCCGCCTCCACATGGCAGGTGACGATATCGCCGCCGGCATCGCAGAACTGCTCCACATACCGCTCCGGGCGGTCGATCATCAGGTGGACATCCAGAGGAAGCTCCGTCACCGGGCGGATGGACTTCACCACGGGGATGCCGATGGAGATATTGGGGACGAACAGGCCGTCCATCACGTCCACATGGACATAATCGGCGGAGTTGATGCGCTTCCGATCTTCCCGGCCGAGATTGGCAAAGTCGGCGGAAAGAATGGAGGGGGCGATCTTGATCATGGCGAAAGGATCCTTTCTCATTGGGTTTGGCACCGGGCCGGGCCGGGGCGCATAGGATGGTGCAAGCGGCGTGAGGCGCACAGGAGCCGGGGTATCGCCTGCGCAGTTTGCCCGTCCCATCGGCCCTCGCCCGCCGCTTTTCAGATAGGGGGTCGGCGGCGCAAGCCGCCGGCTCCCGGTGGGCATATTTTGACACATATATTATACTGCATCACGCAGGAGAATGCAACGGAGAAAACGGTGAGATTTTTGTTGCTATTTCCCCGGGGGAGGATCATAATAAACAGGAAGAAAATTTGAAAAAAGGGGAAAATTTATGAGCACGACCAAGGAATACATGGGGTTTGTGGGCGACCAACTGGCGGACATCCCGAATGTGCGCTGGCGGAAAATGTTCGGAGAGTACATGGTGTATGTGGAGGACAGGCCCGTGCTGCTGGTGTGCGACAACTGCGTGATGGTGAAAAAGCTGCCGGAGCTGGCGGCGCTGATGGAGGGCGCGGCGGAGGCCTATCCCTACGAGGGGGCCAAGCTCCACTACATTCTGGACATAGAAAACCGGGAGCTGGTGCGCCCGGTCCTGGACATTTTGGTGCAGGTGACGCCGGTGCCGAAGAAGCGAAAGGCCGCCGGGAAAAAGAATACATAAAAAAATCAGGCCCCCTTACCGCGTGTAAGAGGGCCTGTTTTTTAGTTCAAATGGCAAAATTGCCGTTCACGAAAATAGGCACTTCCCGGCCATCCTGGGTCTTGCCCAGGATGGAGAGGTCGGCGGTGCCCACCATGAAGTCCACATGGGTGACGGAATCGTTAAGGCCGTGGGCCTTCAGCTGCTCCTTATCCATATCCCGGCCCCCCTGGATGCAGGGGTACGCCTCGCCAAAAGCAATATGGCAGGCGGCATTCTCATCAAAGAGCGTGTTATAAAACAGCAGCTTCTGATTGGAAATAGGGCTGTCGTAGGGCACCAGGGCCACCTCGCCGAAGTAAGAGGCGCCCTCGTCCACGGAGATGGCCGCCTCCAGCACCGCCTGTCCCTGCTTGGCAGAAACTGAGGTGATCTTGCCGTTTTCCACCGTCATGCGGAAGCCATCGATGATATTGCCGTCATGCACCAAGGGCAGCGAGGCCACCACCGTGCCGTTGGCACCGGTGCGCAGGGGCGCGGTGAACAGCTCCTCCGTGGGCATATTGGCAACAAACGGCTGGCCTGCGGAGGTGCAGTCGTCCCCGGCCTCCCAGAAATGATCCTCCGGCAGCTCCACCGTCAGGTCCGTGCCCAAGGAATTGGTGTAGTGCAGGGTTTTCAGCCGCAGGGCGTTGAGCTTTTCCTTCCGGGCGGAAAGATGGTCGTTGCCAATCAGGTCCGC
>URSX01000060.1 GCA_900550615.1 uncultured Eubacteriales bacterium | reverse complement strand
CCCACACCAATAACGGCCTGCTGTGGCTGTCCAGCTCCCTGCTGGACGGCCAGCCGGTGCGTCACGGCTTCTCCACCCGTTTGGGCGGCGTCAGCCCCGCCCCGTGGGACAGCCTGAACCTGGGCATCAGCCGGGGAGACAGCGACGAAAATGTCCGGGAGAACTACCGACGCTTCTGCGCCGCCGTAGGCGTGGCGCCGGAGAGCACCGTTTTCACCCAGCAAACCCACTCGGAGAACATCCGCCTTGTCACGGCGGCCGACGCCGGCAAGGGCCTCCTTCACCCCCGGGACTATACGGATGTGGACGCTCTCATCACCGA
Source organism: uncultured Eubacteriales bacterium (assembly GCA_900550615.1). Taxonomy (GTDB): domain Bacteria; phylum Bacillota; class Clostridia; order Oscillospirales; family Oscillospiraceae; genus Vescimonas. The sequence goes on along the minus strand of URSX01000060.1, from coordinate 10,087 downwards.
TTGCCCCGGTCTTTCTCTGCTGGTCTTTTCCGCCGACTGCGGCACCATTCTGCTCTATGACCCGGTGCACCGGGCCATTGGGGCCGTTCACGCGGGCTGGCGGGGCGTGGCGGCGGGTCTGGCGGCCAAAACCGCCCTGAAAATGCACGATGCCTTCGGCACGGAGCCGAAGGATCTGCTCTGCGCCCTGGGCCCGGCCATCGGCCAGTGCTGCTTTGAAACGGACGACGATGTGCCCGCCGCCATGTGCCAGGCCCTGGGCGCAGAGGCGGAGCCCTTTATGACCCGCCGGGGTGAGAAGTGGCACATCGACCTCAAGGGCATCAACGTCCACTGGCTTCGCCGCCTGGGCGTGGAGCATATTGACATCTGTCCCCACTGCACCGCCTGCCGCCAGGATCTGTACTGGTCCCATCGGAAAGTGGGCAACGCCCGGGGTGCGCAGATCGCCCTGCTGGCACTGGAGGAAAAGCCATGAGAAAAAAGCGTCTGCTGATCCTTGTTCTGGCCCTCTGCCTGCTGCTGCCCCTGCTGGGCTGCAGCGGTGCCGATGCCGACGAAGACTCCAACCAGATCTATAACGAGCTGGCCGACTATTACAAGCAAAAGGACAGGGATAAAAGCACCACCATCTCCTCCTTTGCCCTGCCGTATCTCCAGGGGATCACCCTGGACCCCATCACCTGTCCGGACGGTACCCAGCAGGACATCGGTCAGCTTTTGTACGAGGGACTGGTGCAGCTGGATCTCCAGATGCAGCCTCAGGCCGCCTTGGCCCAGTCCTGGAGCTATGATGCCGCCACCTATACCTGGACCATTCACCTGCGCAGCGGTGTCACCTTCACCGATGGATCGGCCTTTACCGCCGCTGATGCCGCGGCCTCTCTGAATCGGGCCAAAGCCTCGGCCCGCTACGGCGGACGGCTGAGCCAGGTGTCTTCCATCTCCGCCAGCGGCTCCCAGACTCTTATTATCCGTCTCAGCCGGGCCAATTCGTCCTTCATTTCCCTGCTGGACATCCCCATTGTGAAGTCCGGCACCGAGGGAGAGCTGGTGCCTATCGGCACCGGGCGCTATGCCTATGTGGCCGCCTCCGGCACCGAGAGCGCCCATCTGGTGGTAAATCAAAAATGGTGGCAGCAGAAATCCCTGCCCATACAGCAGGTAGGGCTTTACACCTGCAAAAATAGCGATACCGTTTCCTATGCCTTCTACGCCCGGGAGGTGCAGCTCCTGCGCTGCAACCTGTCCGACACCGCCTCCACCGGGGCCGTTTCCTCCGGTGATTTCACCGATGCCGACACCACCGTTCTGCACTACCTGGGCTTCAATACCACCCGTGCCCCCTTCAATAATGCCGCCCTGCGCCAGGCCGTCAGCCTGGGCATTGACCGGGCCGGCTGCGTCAGCTCCTTCCTTATGGGCCACGGCACGGCGGCGCAGTTCCCTGTGCATCCCTCCTCGTCCCTCTACCCGGAGAAGCTGGCCAAGACCTATTCTCCGGACGATTTTAACACCGCCGTGACCGCCGCCGGCTTCGGTCCGGATGCCAAGACCGTCTCCGTGACGCTGCTGGTCAACTCTGAAAACAGCCGCAAGCGGGACGCCGCCGCCAAAATCGCCGCGGCCCTGAGCACCTCGGCCTTACAGGTAAGCGTTGCCGCCGTCCCCTGGAACGAGTTTGTCTCCCGGCTGCAAAGCGGGAATTTCGACCTGTACTACGGTGAATATAAAATGACCGCCGACTGGGATCTGACAGACCTGCTCTCCGCCGGCAGCGCCCATAACTACGGCCGCTTCAGCGATGCCAATTTCACCGCCCTGCTCACCGCCGAGCGCAGCGCCGTGGGTGATGCCCATGCAGACGCGGCGGCCAAGCTGTACGAGGTATTTCAGCAGCAGATGCCCATTGCCCCCATCTGCTTTGCCAGCAGTTCCATTCTCACCACCTCCGGTGCCATCGAGGGGCTGACCCCCTCCCTCACCGACCCGTTCTACAATCTTTCCGACTGGAAAGTCCGGTTTTCCTGACCGGTAACGACACAGATGCCAAAGGAGGCCCCTTTATGAAGCACACCCGTTCGTTGGAATCCGTTCTGTGCGCGGATCACCTGCTGCGCACCGGAATAGGCCGGGATCTGGAGATCCTCGGTCTGAGCAATGACTCCCGGTCAGTCCAGCCCGGAGACCTGTTCATCTGCAAGGGCTACGGCTTCAAGCCCGAATACCTGCTCAAAGCGCAGCAGGCCGGCGCCGTGTGCTACATGGCCCAGGAGGTGCAGCCGGACTGCTCTCTCCCCGCCCTGTTGGTCAGCGACGTGCGCAAGGCCCAGAGCCTGGCAGCCCAGTGGTTCTACGACCACCCCTCGGACGCCTTCACCCTGGTGGGCATCACCGGCACCAAGGGCAAAACCACAACCACCTATATGACCCACGCCGTCATGGAGGCCATCGCCGGGCAGAAGACCGGTCTGCTCTCCGGTATGGAGCACGACATGGGCGGCCAGGTAATCCCCACACATCTCACCACCCCGGAATCTCTGGAGATGCAGCAGCTCTTCGCCGAGGCCCGGGCACATAAGCTGCCCATCGTCACCGCCGAGATCAGCAGCCAGGCCTACCAGGTGCATCGCACCTACGGCCAGCATTTCCGCTACGGCATCTTCCTGAACATCGGGCCTGACCACATCTCCCCCCATGAGCACCCCACTATGGGGGACTATCTCCGGTGCAAGGAGGCCCTGCTGGAAAATTCCGACGTGGCCGTCATCGTCCGCAGCACGGACTATTTTGATCATGTCCTCTCTGCCGCCCAAAAGGCGGGCCGCACCATCGTGGTGGGTATGGCGGAGGACGGCGAATGTGACTACGCCGCCTCGAATGTGCAGAAGCTCGCCCGTGGCTACGTCTTCACCGTCACGGAAAAGGCCACAGGGCGGAAGGATATTTACAAGGTTGGCATGGACGGTCTGTTCAACATCGAAAACGCCCTGGCGGCCATCGCTGTAGGCCGGGATATGGGCGGCGCCCCCGCCGTCATCTCCGCAGCTCTGGAGCACCTGGTGGTTCCGGGCCGGGCAGACGTGATGGAGGGCGCGGGCCTGAAGGTCTTCATCAATTATATGCACAACGGCATCAGCTGCCAGGCGGTGCTGAAGGCTCTGAAAAAGGACTATCCCGATAAATTCGTCACCGTGGTCATCGGTGTGGCCGGCCAGCGCTCCCCCGCCCGGATCCAGGGTGTGGGTGAGGCCTGCGGCCGGTACGCCGACCGTGTGTTCTTCTCGGCGGACGACCCGGATCTGGAGGATCCCCGGGACATCGATGTCCGCCTGGCCCACGCCGCCGCTGACGGCAAAGCCGAGATCATCATTGAGCCGGATCGCACCGTCGCCGTGGAACGCGCCCTGCGGGAGGCCCCGGCGGGCTCCGTGGTGGTGCTGGGCGGCAAGGGCTCCGAGGATACCCAGCGGGTAAACGGCGTGTATGTCCATTACGAGTCCGACCCCGCCATCGCCAAACGGGTGCTGGAAGAGCTTGAAAAACAGAGATAAAAAGGAGGCCCCGCCTATGAGCCGCGCGGACGAGATATTCAAGGCAAATTGCCGTGACATTTTAGAAAACGGTGTCTGGGACACCGATTTAGCGGTGCGCCCCCATTGGGAGGACGGCGTCCCCGCCCACACGGTAAAAAAATTCGGCATCGTGAACCGCTACAACTTAAAAGAAGAGTTCCCCATTCTAACCCTCCGCCGCACCTATTTCAAGACCTGCATCGATGAGCTGCTGTGGATCTGGCAGCGGAAGTCCAACAATATTCATGACCTCCGGGGCCACATCTGGGACAGCTGGGCCGACGAGACCGGCTCCATCGGCAAGGCCTACGGCTACCAGCTCTCGGTGAAGCACCACTACCCCGAGGGGGACATGGACCAGGTGGATCGGGTGCTCTACGACTTAAAGCACAACCCCGCCAGCCGCCGGATTCTCACAAACATTTATAATTTCCAGGATCTGCACGAAATGGCCCTGTACCCCTGTGCCTACTCCATGACCTTCAATGTGTCGGGCCGGACGCTCAACGCCATTTTGAACCAGCGCAGCCAGGACATGCTGGCCGCCAACAACTGGAATGTGGTGCAGTACGCGGTGCTGGTGCACATGATGGCCCAGGTGTCGGGGCTGGAGGCCGGAGAGCTGGTACATGTCATCGCCGACGCGCACATCTACGACCGCCATGTACCCATCATCGAAAAAATGCTGGAAAAGGATCCCCGCCCGGCGCCGAAATTCGTCATGGACCCCACCGTTACCGACTTCTACCAGTTCACCCGGGACAGCTTTTCCCTGGAGGGCTACGACCCTCAGCCCTTTGAGGACAAGATCCCCGTGGCCATTTAAGGGGGCGCATCTATGCAAGCCATTGTAGCCGTAAACCGGAGCTGGGGCATTGGAAAGGACGGGCAGCTTCTGTTCCATATCTCCGCTGATCTGCAGCGCTTCAAGGCCCTCACCACCGGCCACACGGTGGTCATGGGCCGCAAGACTCTCCAGTCCCTCCCCGGGGGCCGGGGCCTGCCGAACCGCCGCAGCCTGGTACTGACTCGGCAGGAAAGCTTCACCCCGGAGCGGGCGGAGACCGTCCACTCCCTGGCGGAGCTGCTGGCCCTGGCCGGAGACGAGGCTTTCGTCATCGGCGGTCAGGAGGTGTATGAGCAGCTTCTGCCCTATTGCACCCGGGCCTATGTGACCAAGGTTTTCGCTGACGTCCCGGCGGACGCCTTTTTCCCGAACCTGGACGAAGACCCCCTCTGGCGGGCGGTCTCCACCGGGGAAATGCAGGAGGAAAACGGCCTTATATTCCAGTATGTAGAGTACCAACGAGCATAAAAAATCGGCGGGAAATTGGCCCTGGCAGCGGTGCTTTACACAGTACTTTTCGTAATGCTGGATCGGTGCCGTCCTGTCCGGCGACAAAACCCGTATAACGCATAAGAAAAAAGGGCCGCCCCAAGAGGGGCGGCCCTTTGCCGTATTACTGCATATTCGCGAACCGCTCCACGGCCTTCGTGAAGCTCTCGATGGTCTTGTCGGCGTTGCCGTGCTCAATGCCGTCCTTGACGCAGCGCTTGATGTGCCCCTCCAGCACCACCTTGCCGCAGCCGTTCAGGGCGGATTTGGCGGCGTTGATCTGCGAGAGCACATCCTCGCAGGGCACATCCTGGTCGATCACGCGGTCAATAGCTTGCACCTGACCGATGATCTTCTTCAGCCGCCGGTGCAGATTTTCCGCGTCCATACATTGTCTCATAGCCACCCCTCCATACCATACGGGGTATATCCGATTGTACCAAAGCGCCCCGTCCCTGTCAATGCACCTGCATCACCCGCCGTGCCACCCGGATAAAATCCTCTTCTCCGAAAACCACCGGCACCGGGTACACCGGGTTGGCCTCCACCTCGGCCCAGGCGGCCATCTGCGGCAGATCCTCCGGGCGGATGCAGTCAAAGCCCGTGGGGATGCCCAAGGTGCGGTTCATATCATAAATGGCACCGATGAAGGCCCGGGCCTTCTCCGCCCGGTCGCCGTTGGGACACAGCCCCACCACATCCGCCAGCTCTGCTAAACGCTTATAGACGGCAGGGCCATACTCCTCCAGCATCACCGGCAGCAGCACGGCGTTGGCCCGGCCATGGGGCACGTTGTACAGGCCGCCCAGGGTGTGGGCCAGGGCGTGTACGTTGCCCACGCTGGCCCGGGTAAAGGCGAAGCCCGCCCGGTAAGAAGCGGTCAACATCTCCTGCCGGGCCCGGAGGTCAGTCCCATCGGCGCAGGCCCTGGGCAAATACTCAAAAATAGCCGCCACTGCCTGCCGGGCCAGCTCCCGGGTCTGTCGGGTGTTATACAGCACGTTGGTATAGGCCTCCACGGCGTGGGTCAGGGCATCCAGCCCCGTCTCCGCCGTCACCTGAGCCGGTAGGGACACCGTCAGCGCCGGATCCAGAATGGCCCATCGGGGAATGAGGCAGAGATCATTCACGGCGTATTTGTGGTGATTTTCGTCCGTCACCACGGCGGCGATGGTGGTCTCCGACCCGGTCCCGGCGGTGGTGGGCACCGCCGCAAAGGGGACGATCTTTTTATGAACCTTCAGCAGGCCCTTCAGCTGGGCCACAGATCGGCTTGGCCGGGCAAGCCTTGCTGCCGCCGCCTTGGCTGCATCCATAGGGCTGCCGCCGCCGATGGCCACCATACTGTCGCATCCCTCCGCCCGGAACCGGGCTGCGATCTGCTCCACCGTCTCGATTCTCGGGTTGGCCGTCACGGAATGAAACCCACTCCAGGCAGGGAGCTTTTCCGCCATGGCCATAAAATCCGGTGCCGCGCACTGACGGCGGCTGGCCACGATCATAGGCTTGTGGCACCCGGCGCTCTTCAGCAGCTCCGGCAGCCTTTGCAGGCTCCCGGCCCCGGCGATGCACGTCGGCCTTCGCCATGGCAGCACCCGGGCCCCCAGGGCAAAGCAGGCCTGAAAAACTCGGCAATATATCCTTTTAAGCAGCATAGCGCTCACATCCTTTCCGTGGTCTATTATGCGGCATTTAGGATGGGATTGCAAGATGAAATGGGGAGGGACAATTTGAGCTAATAGTGAAAAGTGAAAAGCCTTTTGGGGGGCAGGGGATGCGGATTGCCACACCGGTGACATCGGTCACCGGTTCGCAATGACACATTGTAGAAAATGCGGTGCGTTTTGGGGCGCAAAAGACCGGGGCATATGCCCCGGTCTTGGAATATTTTGATTGTCACTCCGTCTCAATGAGGCCGTAGCCGCCGTTGTTGCGGCGATACACCACGCTGACGGTCTCCGTCTCCACATTGCGGAACACATAGAAGCTGTGATCCAGTAGATTCATCTGCAGGATCGCCTCCTCCACACCCATGGGCTTCACGGTGAAGCGCTTGGTGCGCACCAGGTCATACGTCGGTTCCTCCACCACGTCGAACTCAGCCGGCACCTCCGGCACCAGAGCCTCCGCCCGCAGGTTTTTGGCAAGGCGGGTCTTGTTCTTGCGGATGCGGCGGTCGATGAAATTCACGGCCTCGTCAATGGCGCCGCGCATATCGCCGTCCCGATCCTCCTCCTGGGCCCGGAACAGGGTGCCGTTCTGGCTGCGAATGGTCAGCTCCACCACACAGCGGTTCTTCTTCTCCACGGCGAAGATCACAAATGCCTCGGCTTCCTCCGGGAAATATCGATCCAGCTTGCTGATCTTCTTCTCGGCGTATTCTTTCACGGAATCGTTCAGGGGCACTTTCTTGCAGGTAAATGTGAACTTCATAGTTTTTGGCTCCTTTCGCTTGTGTCTGTACCCAAAAAGGGTCAGGGAGGACTTTCCCCTCATCCTTGGATGCATTATAGCATATTGCCGCGAATTTGAAAAGTCAAAAGTTTGTTTTTGTGAAAAGTTCATAAATCCGTAATCTTTTCTTCCCCTTCGATCCTTTTCGGCAAAAGCCCCCTCCTTTCGCCAAAACCTCCTCTTTACAAAGTCCCGGCGGCGGATTATTATAATAGACGGAAGCTTTCCAATATCCCACCCGCTTGGGCCGTCCCTGCCAAAGGGGACGGCTCCTTTTTTTCTTGCCATTTTGCCCCGGGATTGCTATACTGGAGGCAAGCAATCGAGAGGAGGTTTTCCATGAGCCATTTGTCGCTTCGTGAAAACAGCTATCGCCGCAAGCATCTATCCTGCGTGCGTCATATCACTCTGGACCCCACCGGCCCCGGTGTGGTGCGCATCCACATGATCCCGCCCCACTCCCAGTCCCCGGAGGATCCGTATCTGCTGCTGCTCAACGGTGCCCAGCTGGTGCCGCTGAACTTCTCCTGGGCGGTGCTGCTGTCCGAATTCATGTACTGCATGGAGCCCTACGCCGGGCTGGAGATCAGCGCCGACGACTGGGAGTCCATGCTGGAGCAGACCGTCCGGGGGGTCAAAAAGAAGGTCTACCCCTTTGTGAAGGCGGAGGTGCTGCGTCAGGACATGGGGGTCATTCTCCGCTCCCTGGTGGCCATCGCCCGGGGCCAGGAGCCGGAGGTGGAGGTAGCCCCTCTATCTCTGGGCGAGTACGCGGATAAGATGTCCGCCCCCCACCGGATGGATCTGATGGTCAGCGCCATGACCCGGGACGGCCTGTGGCACTGCAACCAAAAGTGCCTGCACTGCTACGCCGCCGGCCAGCCCATGGGCGAAGTGAAGGAGCTGGACACCGCCCAGTGGAAAGAGATCCTCCAGCGTCTCCAGTCGGCCAATATCCCCCAGGTGACCTTCACCGGCGGAGAGCCCACTTTGCGCAGCGACCTGGTAGAGCTGGTGGATGCCGCCCAGTGGTTCGTCACCCGGCTGAACACCAATGGCCGCCGCCTGACACCGGAGCTGTGCAAGGCGCTGTACGAGGCAAGCCTCGACAGCGTGCAGGTGACGCTCTACAGCGACAAGGCCGCCGTACACAACACCCTGGTGGGGGCTGACGGCTTCGGCGATACCGTTGCCGGCATCAAAAACGCCGTAAACGCCGGCCTCATCGTGTCCATCAACACCCCGCTTTGCAGCCTGAACCGGGACTTTTCCGACACCCTCCGCTTCGCCGCGTCCTTGGGCGTGCGGTACGCCACCTGTTCGGGGCTTATCCCCTCCGGCGCAGCTACCACGGACGGGAGCCTGTCTACCCGGCTGTCTGAAACGGAGCTGGAGGATATCCTCCGCACCGCTGTGGAGACCGCCAACAGCCTTGGTATGGAGCTGGACTTCACCAGTCCCGGCTGGCTGCCGGAGAATACGCTCCGTGGCCTGGGTCTGCACCTGATTCCCTCCTGTGGGGCCTGCCTGAGCAACATGGCTGTCACCCCGGACGGCACTGTGGTGCCCTGCCAGAGCTGGCTGGGCGGCGTGACCCTGGGCAATGTCCTCACCGATCCCTGGGAAAAGATTTGGACGAATCCTCAGTGCGCCGCCATCCGCGCCGAGAGCGCCAAAATGGAGCACACCTGCCAGCTCCAAACCGGCAACCGAAAGGAGGCAGCCCAATGAAAAAGAAGCTTTTATCCCTCCTGATGAGCCTGCTTCTGGTGGCTGTCCTGTTCCCCGCTGCGGTGCAAACCGCCTGGGCCAAGGACTATGACCATATTCTCAGCTACCGGGTGGATGTCACCCCCAATGTGGAGGACGGCAGCCTGGCCATCCGTCTGGACTTCCGCTGGGAGGCACTGGAGGATCTTCCCGCCGCCAATAGCCAGCAGGGCGGCGTGAAGATCGGCATCCCCAACGGCTCTATCCGGGAGTTGACCGCACTCACCGACAACATCGCCGATCTCCAGAATGACAGCAAGTATGTCTATGTGGATTTCACCCGGGATCAAAAGGCCAACAAGCCCTTTGATTTCTCCTTCTCCTGGGTGCAGGAGTACATGTACCGGCTGGATGGCAGCACCGTGTCCTATTCCTACACCCCCGGCTGGTTTGACAGCATCCTCATCGATGAGATGACCATCACCTGGCACGATCCCGCCGGGGTCACCGGTTCGGCAAGGGGCGGCATCACGGAAAACGGTGCCCATGTCCTCACGGCCACCAACATGAGCTATGGCCAGAAGCTGCCTCTGGCCGTCACCTACAACAATTGGCCCACGAACCTGGACTCAGACCGCAGCGCCGATAACCTCCCGGACAGCGACTACATGCGCGATTATAATTATGACGATGACAGCTCCCCCAGCAGCGCCATTGCCACCATTTTCGGCTTCATCATTATGATCGCCGTCCTATGCTTCATCGTGTCCATACTCACCTCCGTAGGCCGTTATGTGGGCGGCTTCGGCACCCGGTATGTTTTCGTCAACGGCCTGTGGTATCCCCGGGGCCCCGGCGGCAAGCCCCGGCCCGGCAGCGTGGGCACCAAGACCCGGCCCCGGCCGCCCCAGAGCAGCAATAACCATCGGGGCGGCGGCTTCGGCGGTGGAGGCCGCGGCGGCGGATTTGGCGGCGGCGGCTTCAGCGGCGGCAGCCACTGCGCCTGTGCCAG
>URSX01000059.1 GCA_900550615.1 uncultured Eubacteriales bacterium | reverse complement strand
TAGTTTTTGAAACTTTTTCAAAGTTTCAAAAACTTAGGCAGCGGGGCGAAAAGACTTTTTCGACACGCTGAGGAGGCGGAAGCCGCCTCTTATCTTTTCAGCGGACGAAAGGAGGAGGACATGGACGAAAACAAAGACGACCTGCTGCCGCAGAAGGTACCCGACCAGGAGCTGAGCACCGAAGGCGCGTACAAGGGCCGCCGGCTGCAGCAGGAGGGCAAGTGGCGCAGGCTGTGGCAGGATTACGGGTTCATTCCCACAACGGTGATCGTGATGCTGGTGCTGTTCAAGGTGATCCTGCAGATCGCCTGGGTGCCCAGCGGCTCCATGGAGACCACGCTGCCCACCAGGTCGCTGCTGCTGTCGTGGCAGCTGCCGTATGTGTTCTCCGATCCCACACCCCAGCGGGGGGAGATCGTGACCTTCTGGAGCGACAGCATGGGCAAGCTCCTGGTCAAGCGGGTCATCGGCCTGCCCGGGGACACCGTGTCCTTTGAGGGCGGCTATGTATATGTAAACGGCGAAAAACTGGCGGAGACGTATCTGCCGCAGCAGGGCCTCACCGAGGCCAAGACCCAGCAGAGCTATCAGGTGCCGGAGGGCTGCCTGTTCTTCCTGGGGGATAACCGCACCGGCTCCTACGACGCCCGGTCGTGGGACGATCCGTATGTGCCCGTGAGCAATGTGCGCTCCCATGTGATGGTGTGCATATCGTTCCTCAAGGACAACAGCTGGCGCGGCATCCGGGCGGTTTCATAAAAAGGAGATGGTTCTGTGACTGAAAGAAGAAAAATTCGCCCCGGCAGTCTGCTGCTGGTTATTCTGGCGGTGCTGGGGATCATGATACTGATACGCAATATGAGCGGCGCAGGAACCATCGCCTACAGCGACATGTGCCGCTACTTCCGGGCGGAAAAGGTGCAGTCCTTCAGCATCACCGGCGACAGACTGCAGGCCGTGCTGCAGGACGGCTCCGTAACCGCCTGCACCATCGGCAGCGTGGAGACGTTTTACAGCGACATGGACGGCCTGGTGCAGAAGCAGGTGCAGAGCGGCACCGTGAAGCAGCAGGAGTTCATCCATGCCACCAACTGGGCCTCGACGCTGCTGCCCTATGCCATGGGGATCATCGGCTTTATCCTTATCATCAACCTCATGGGCCGCATGGCCGGTGGCGGCGCCGCCGCCCAGGACAAAATGGCCAAGTTCGGCCAGGCCCGGGTGCAGATGCCCGGCCGGGGTGAGGATCGGGTGACCTTCGACCAGGTGGCCGGGGCCGACGAGGAGAAGGAGGAGCTGCAGGAGATCGTGGAGTTCCTCCGGGAGCCGGATAAATACCTGCAGCTGGGCGCCCACATCCCAAAGGGCGTGCTGCTGGTAGGCCCTCCGGGCACCGGCAAGACCTTGCTTGCCAAGTCCGTGGCCGGGGAGGCGGATGTGGCCTTTTTGTCCATCTCCGGCTCCGATTTTGTGGAAATGTATGTGGGCGTGGGCGCCAGCCGCGTCCGCGACCTGTTTGACCAGGCCAAAAAGCAGTCCCCCGCCATCGTTTTTATCGATGAAATCGACGCCGTGGGCCGCCAGCGCGGCAGCGGCCTGGGCGGCGGCCATGACGAGCGGGAGCAGACCCTCAACCAGCTGCTGGTGGAGATGGATGGCTTCACCGCCAACTCCGGAGTCGTGGTGCTGGCCGCCACCAACCGGGTGGATATTCTGGATCCGGCCCTGCTGCGTCCCGGCCGGTTTGACCGGCAGGTGTATGTGGGCCTGCCGGATATCAAGGGCCGGGAAGCAATCCTGCAGGTTCACGCCCGGAACAAGCCGCTGGCGGAGGATGTGGATCTGTCCGAGATCGCCCGGGGCACCGTCGGCTTCACCGGCGCGGATCTGGAGAACCTGCTCAACGAGGCAGCGCTGCTGTCCGGCCGACGGGGCGATGCCATGATCCGACAGAAGACCATCCAGGAATCCATCATCAAGGTTATTGCCGGGCCGGAAAAGCACAGCCGGGTCATCCCTGAGCAGGAGCGTAAGCTCACGGCCTTCCATGAGGCCGGCCACGCCGTAGTGATGCACGACCTGCCGGGCCAGGACCCCGTACATCAGATCACCATCGTTCCCCGGGGCCAGGCCGGCGGCATGACCATCAGCCTGCCGGAGGAGGATCGGTCGTACCTGTCCAAGCGATACATGGAGGATGAGATCGTGGCGCTGCTGGGCGGCCGGGCCGCCGAGGAGCTGATGCTGGGGGATATCTCCACCGGCGCCTCCAACGATTTGCAGCGGGCCACGTCCATCGCCCGGAAAATGGTGGGCACCTACGGCATGTCCAAGCGTCTGGGCCATGTGGCCTTCAACGCCGGCAGCGACGAGGTGTTCATCGGCAAGAGCATGGGCCATACCCGCCCCTACTCCGAGAAGATCGCAGCGGAGATGGACGACGAGATCCAGCAGATCCTCGCCCACGGCTACGCCCGCTGCATGGAGATCCTCAAGCGGGAGCAGGATAGGCTGCAGACCGTGGCCGACTTCCTGCTGGAGCACGAGACCATGACGGCAGAGGAGTTTGAGTCCGTATACACAGAGAAATAAACCGAATAATACAGCAAATCGTCCCTTCCCCGCAGCGGAAGGGACGATTTATTATAGACAGCGGCGAAATATTATTGTGCAAAATCACGAAGCCCCGTGTCTGCCAATGGGGGACAGGGTACGGAGATTTTCCGGAAATGAACGCCGTATAAGGCTGACTGTCCGCGATATGCGGACATATTGTCTCTGAAATTTGAGAAAATCCTTTCCGCTTTGGGTAAAAAGACCGGAAATTTAATGCAACATTCTCACTTGCAATCGCCGGTATTTTCTTATAAAATATGTAGAAAGTCATAGGATGCACCGCTGCATTCCGTGGCCGAAACATTATATGGAGGAAGTAAAGATGAAAAAGTTTATCGCACTGCTGCTGGCTCTGGTCACAGCACTGTCGCTGGTTGCCTGCGGCAGCAAGGACAGTGGCGGCTCCACGGACGGAGACGTTGTGAAGATTGGTATCTTCGAGCCCACCTCCGGCCAGAACGGTGCCGGCGGCAAAAAGGAGATCCTGGGCATTGAGTATGCCAACTCCATCAAGCCCACCGTCACCATCGGCGGCAAGGAATATAAGGTCCAGCTGGTGACCGCCGACAACGCCTCCGATGCGTCCAAGGCTCCCGCCGCTGCCCAGACCCTGATCTCCCAGGGTGTGTCCGTTGTCATCGGTACCTACGGCTCCGGCTGCGCCATCGCTGCCGGCGACCTGTTCAAGGATGCTAAGGTTCCCGCTATCGGCACCTCCTGCACCAACCCCAACGTCACCCTGGGCAATGACTTCTATTTCCGCGTTTCCTACATCGATCCCTTCCAGGGCGCCGTGATGGCCAACTTTGCCAACAAGGAAAAGGGCAGCGTCAACTGCGCACTGATTATCGAGTCCGGTGACGACTACTCCGCCGGCTTCGGCAACTACTTCCAGAAGGAGATGGAGCGCCTGGGCGGTAAGGCTACCGTACTGGAGTTCCAGAAGGGTGAGGCCGACTTCTCCACCATGATGGCCACCATCAAGTCCGCCGGTTACGACGGCATCTTCGCCCCCGTATCCATCGAGACCGCTGCCATGATCATCAGCCAGGCCCGCGACAGCGGCGTCACCTGCCCCATCATGGCCGGCGATACCTGGGATGATATCTCCATCGCCCAGCGTACCGGTGACAAGGCCACTGACATTTATTTCTCCGCCTTCTTCGATGCCGCCGATGAATCCAACGCCGAAGGTAAGAAGTTCGTGGACGGCTTCACCAAGTGGGTCGCCGAGGACAACACCCGCATTGAGAACAACGGCGGTACCGCCGAGGCTGTTTCCAGCGTGACCCCCTGCGGCTACGATGCCTACATGGCCGCTGTCAACGCCATTGAGAAGGCCGGCTCCACCGAGGGCGCTGCCATCCGCGATGCACTGGCTGCCCTGGAGGTCAAGGGTCTGGTCACCGGCGACCTGAAGTTCGACGAGAACGGCGATGCTGTGAAGACCTATGCCGTTATCAAGACCATCAAGGACGGCCAGATCGTGTACTACAGCACCTACAACGGCTGATCCCCTGCTGCGGCACAAAAACAGACACACAAAGTGCATCGTGAGGGGAGGCAAACTCCCCTCACGATGCGGCGCGCTGAAGTAAAAACAATCCAGCGGTTTTGACCGCGCCGGGCATCCTTTTCGGGATCTCCCCGCGCACTCTTCCTTGCTGTTGCCGAAAGCTCCCTGTCCCATCCCGGCAACCAGAACGTAAACATTGATGGCTCTTGCGTTTTCGGCAGACGAGGGACATCCTGCCCCCGCCTGCGGAAAGCGCAAGATTCATTTTGAAGGAGGTTTCCGTACTTATGCATGACGCAGCTTACTATATCCAGCTTCTGCTCTCCGGCGTCACGGTGGGCAGCCTGTACGCCCTCATCGCCATTGGCTACACCATGGTTTACGGCATCCTGCGCCTGATTAACTTTGCCCACGGCGACATCTTCATGATGGCGGGCTTTTTCATGGTGTATATCTCCGCAGAGTGCTCTCTGGCGGTGTCCATCCCTCTGGTGCTGCTGCTTACGGTGCTTCTGGGCGTAGCCATTGAGCGGGCGGCCTATAAGCCCCTGCGCACGGCGCCGCGTATGTCCGTGATGATCTCGGCCATCGGCGTCAGCTACCTGCTGCAAAACCTGGCCAACTACATCACCGGCGGCATCGCCCGGGCCTACCCCGACATCCCCTTCTTCACCCAGGTGATGAACGTGGGCGGCCTGAGCATCAAGCGCATCACCATCATCACCCCCATCCTGACCATCGCCCTGGTGGCCGTGCTGGTGGTTCTTATCCAGAAAACCAAGATCGGCATGGCCATGCGGGCCGTGTCCCGGGATTTTGAGACCTCCCAGCTCATGGGCATCAAGATCAACAGCGTCATCTCCATGACCTTTGTCATCGGCTCGTTCCTGGCGGGCGTGGCCTCCATTTTGTACTTTGCCAACTACGGCCAGGTCAGCCCCATGATCGGCGCTATGCCCGGCCTGAAAGCGTTTGTGGCCGCTGTGTTCGGCGGCATTGGCTCCATTCCCGGAGCTGTCATCGGTGCGTTCATCATTGGTATCTGCGAGTCCTTCATCAAGGCCAATGAGACCATCGCCGTATTCAGCAACGCTTTCACCTTTGCCCTGCTGATCGTGATCTTGCTGTGCAAGCCCAACGGTCTGTTCGGTGAGAAACTGACGGAGAAGGTGTAAGCTATGAAGAATAACAAGAAAAGAAATCTGCTGCTGTCACTGATTCTGGCAGCCATCTGCATCGCGTTTTTGCTGTATGTGGACAAATTCCAGCACTATTCCATGCTGGCCACGGTGCTGAAAAAGGGCGCCATCTACTCTCTGGTGGCGGTATCGCTGAACCTGCTCAACGGCTTCACGGGCCTGTTCTCCCTGGGCCAGGCGGGCTTTATGATGATCGGTGCCTATACCTACAGCATCCTCACCATCCCCGTGGCGGATCGGGCCGGCGTATATCAGTATTTTGACGGCGGCATCGTGCAGTTCTGTGTGCCCATGGTCGTGGGTCTGATTCTGGCGGGTGTCGTGCCGGCCATCTTTGCCTGGCTCATCGGCCTGCCGGTGCTGAAGCTGAAGAGTGACTATCTGGCCATCGCCACATTGGGCTTTGCCGAAATTATGCGCGCCATCATCCAGTGGAAGCAGGTGGGTCCCCTGACAAACGCCTCCAACCTGCTGAAGAAGTTTGCAAACTTCGACTCCATCCTGTTCCCCTTCGTCGTGTCGGCTATCTGCATCGGCTTTATTGTGCTGCTCATCAACTCCACCTATGGCCGGGCCTTCAAGGCCATCCGCGACGACGAGATCGCTGCCGAGGCTATGGGCATCAACCTGGCCAAGCACAAGATGCAGGCCTTCCTCATCAGTTCCTTCTTCGCCGGTGTCGGCGGCGCGCTGCTGGCCATGTTCCAGTCCAGCGTCCAGGCCAGCACCTTTACCTCCACCATGACCTATGAGATCCTGCTCATCGTGGTCATCGGCGGCATCGGCTCCATCACCGGCTCCATCATCGGCTCGTTCCTGTACATCGCCTGCTCCGAGTGGTGGCTGCGCTTCCTGGACGACCCCGTGCCCTACCTGCATGTCAACATTCCCTTCATGCGGCCCGGCTTCCGGATGCTGGTGTTCTCCGTGGTCATTATGATCGTGGTGCTGTTCTTCCGCAAGGGCATCATGGGCGACCGGGAGTTCTCCTGGGACGGTATCATCGGCTTCTTCCAAAAGCTCTTTAAGAAGAAGGATAAGACCCCGAAGGAGGTGGCCTCCAAATGAAAAATGTACTGAAAGTGGAAAACGTCACCATGCAGTTCGGCGGTGTGGTGGCCGTGGATAACCTGAACATGGAGGTGAACGAGGGCGAGATCGTGGCCCTGATCGGCCCCAACGGCGCAGGAAAGACCACGGCGTTCAATGTCATCACCGGCGTGTACGCCCCCACCAACGGCCGGGTGTGCTTCAACGAGAAGTGCATCGTGCGTAATCACCCCACCGGCAAGATGAAAAAGACCTACAAGGGTGAGCATCCCGCCATGTATACCGCGCAGCTCGCCCCGGAGGAGGCCCTGGAGGACGAGGCGCTGAAGGCGTGGAAGCTTGCACAGAAGGAGCGGGACGAATACGCCTTCACCGACCATGTGCTCTCCCCCACACCGGATAAAATCACGGCTCTGGGCATGGCCCGTACCTTCCAGAATATTCGTCTGTGGAAGACCCAGACGGTGTTTGACAATGTGCTCATCGCCAAGCATCTGCGCCGCACCAGCAACCTGTTCACCGCGGCCCTCCACCTCAACGGCAAGGAGGAGGCCCGGCAGCGCGCAGAGGTGCTGGAGCTTTTGAAGCTGGTGGGCCTGGAGGATGTGAAGGACGAGCTGGCCACCTCCCTACCCTACGGCAAGCAGCGCCGCCTGGAGATCGCCCGGGCCCTGGCCACGGCCCCCACGCTGCTGCTGCTGGACGAGCCCGCCGCCGGTATGAACCCCCAGGAGACCCTGGAGCTGACGGAGTTCATCGGCGAGATCCGCAAAAATTTCCACATGACCATCCTGCTCATTGAGCACCACATGGACCTGGTCATGGACATTGCCGACCGCATCTATGTGCTGGACTTCGGCAAGCTGATCGCCCAGGGCACACCTGCGGAGATTCAGAGCAACGAACGCGTTATTGACGCTTACTTGGGGGTGGTTGAAGATGCTGAAGATTGAGAATCTGCATGTGTCCTATGGCGGCATCAAGGCCCTGCGGGGCATCAGCCTGGAGGTGCCTGACGGCAAGATCGTCACCTTGATCGGTGCCAACGGTGCCGGCAAATCCACCACCCTGCGCACCATCTCCGGCCTGGTGAAGGCCGACAGCGGCTCCATCACCTACGATGGCCAGGAGCTGCTGGGCAAGCCCATCAACAAGATCCTGGAGGCGGGCATCGCCCAGTCTCCGGAGGGGCGGCGGGTGTTTGCCAACCTCTCTGTACTGGAAAACCTGCGGATCGGCGCGTATCTGCGCAAGGATAAGGACGGCATTGAGAAGGATCTGCAGTGGGTCTACTCCCTGTTCCCCCGGCTGGAGGAGCGGAGCTGGCAGCTGGCGGGCACCCTCTCCGGCGGCGAGCAGCAGATGCTGGCCGTAGGCCGGGCGCTGATGAGCCGTCCCAAGGTTCTGATGATGGATGAGCCGTCCCTGGGGCTGGCGCCCCTGGTGGTGCAGGGCATTTTCGACATCATTCGCACCATCAATAAAGAGGGCGTCACCGTCCTGCTCATCGAGCAGAATGCCAACATGGCCCTGAAGGTAGCGGATCTTGCTTATGTGCTGGAGACCGGCACCATCACCAAGTTCGGCACCGGCGCAGAGCTCCTGGCAGATGAGTCCATCAAAGAGGCTTATCTGGGCAAGAGCAAAAAATAAATCAAAACGCCCATACCACATTTGGTATGGGCGTTTTAGGCGGCCAGATTTTTCCGGGAAAGGAATCGCAATGACAGCTTATATAGTAATGGCCCTGGCGGCTCTGGCCGGGGGCATCATCCAGCCTTTGACGGGCTTCGGCTCGGCGGTAATTTTAATGGTGGCGGCCCAGTATTTTTTTGACATCACCGTAGCGCCCAGTGTGGTGGCGGCCATCTGCTTGGCGCAGTCGGGGATCATGGCTTGGACCCGGCGAAAAAGCATCGATCTGAAGCAGATCCTGCCGCCCATAGCCCTGTATACCGTCTGCTCCCTGGTGGTCATCAGCCTCCTGGGACAGATGGATCTGCATGTGCTCACGGCCATCTTCGGCGGTTTTCTGGTGCTGCTGGCGGTGTATTTCCTGTTCATTGCCCGACGGGTGCAGCTGCGTCCCAGTCCGGCGGCCGGAATGCTGTGCAGCGCCTTTTCCGGCTGCTGCGCCGGGGCGTTCACCATCGGCGGGCCTATGATGGCCCTGTATTTTGTGGCCATTGCCCGGGATAAGGCGAGCTATGTTGCCAACATGCAGTTCCTGTTCGTCACCACCAACGCCATCAACCTGACCATGCGGGCGGTCCGGGGCCTGTACGGGACGGCGTATCTGCCCATCACGGCTGTGGGGGCGGTATTTGTTGTATTTGGTATGGTCATCGGCAACGCCCTGAGCCGCCGAATGAGCGGTGATGTCGCCCGGCAGGTGGTATACATCGGCGTGGGCGTCAGCGGTCTGGTGACGCTGCTGCAGCAGGTGCTATAGACCGCAGACGGCGGAACACGGCGCGGATAGATACGGAGCTCCCCCCCACAATAACCGGGGAAAAAGAACCCTGTCATTCCGAGGAGCGAAGCGACGTGGGAATCCGTAATACCTCTGTGCAAAGACGGGAGGCCGGATTGCGAAGTCAGTGTGCGCACTGGCTTCGCAATGACATTTTTACAAGGAGTGCATTGTGCGGCGGCACCCATGGGTGTCCGCCGCACACTATATTCTTTGTAGGTCTGGACCCGTGTGAGCGGCCAGCGGATGGCAGCGCAGAGACGATACGAAAGCAAGGCGTTAAACCTGAGCGTTAGTACGCATGGTAGAAGATTCCCCATACAGGCGGTACCCTAGCCGCGCAAAGGATTCCAAAACCATGGGTTTTGGCGGCGTTCTTTGGGTACTTTCTGCCGCTGTTGGCAGAAAGCACCACGCGGTCGGCAAAACAAGGGGTGCAGTGCGTGGGGTATTACGGATTGCCGGGGGCGCGGTGCGTCCCCGCAATGCTATGCAATTTAACATAAAAACGGAGGCTCCCAATCGGGAACCTCCGTTCTTGCTTGTTACACCGTCGTATCGGCGGGCTGCTCCACCTGCGCGGCGGGAGCCTCCTTCTCGATGGTGACCTTGCCATCCCGCAGGGTGATGCGGGCGGTGTCGCCGCTTTGCAGCTTGCCCTCCAGCATCTGCTCGGCCACGGCATCCTCCACCTCGTTCTGGATGGCCCGGCGCAGGGGGCGGGCGCCATACTGCGGATCGAAGCCGTCCTTGGCCAAGGCCGTAACGGCCTCGTCGTCGGCCAGCAGGGTAATGCCCTGCTGGGCCATGCGCCCGCCGGTGACCTCCAGCATACGCTGGGCGATGTGGCGGATATCCTCCTCCGTCAGCTGGCGGAACACGATGGTCTCGTCGATACGGTTCAGGAACTCGGGCTTAAAGGTCCGGCGCAGCTCCTCCAGCACCGCCTGCTTGATGCGGTCAAAGCGGGCCTTTTCATCGGCCTCGGTCTCCCGGCCGTCAAAGCCCAGCGGCTTGTCGGCGGAGGTGATGTTCCGGGCACCCACATTGCTGGTCATGACGATGATGGTGTTCTTGAAGTCCACCCGGCGGCCCTGGGAGTCGGTGACAATGCCGTCCTCCAGAATTTGCAGCAGGATGTTCCACACATCCTCGTGGGCCTTCTCAATCTCATCGAACAGCACCACGGAATAGGGCTTGCGGCGCACCTTTTCGGTGAGCTGGCCGCCCTCCTCGTGGCCCACATAGCCGGGAGGCGAGCCAACCAGCCGGGACACGGTGTGCTTTTCCATATACTCGGACATGTCGATGCGGATCATGTCGTTCTCGCTGCCGAACATCACCTGGGCCAGGGTCTTGCACAGCTCCGTCTTACCCACACCCGTGGGGCCCAGGAACAGGAACGAGCCGATGGGCCGCTTGGGGTCCTTCAGGCCCACACGGCTGCGGCGAATGGCCTTTGCAACGGCGGTAACGGCCTCGTCCTGGCCCACCACACGCTGATGCAGCGTCTCCTCCAGCTTCAGCATCCGCTGGCTCTCGTCCTCGGTGAGGCGG
>URSX01000058.1 GCA_900550615.1 uncultured Eubacteriales bacterium | reverse complement strand
TTGAGACAACCTACGGACCAGAAGGCCGGGGGTTCGAATCCCTCACGGCGTGCCACCCCGAAACCGTTGAAATTAAACGGTTCCGGGGTTTTTCTTTTGCCCTGTTGCCCGTTGGCATCGGCACTATTTCCAACACTTTACCCCTTTATTTTTTCAGTACGCCTATCGCAGTTGCCGGCAGCGGCAGAGTGCGGTAGGTGTTTTTGATTTTCGGTGGGACCAATGTAATAGCATACCTATACGCTGCTCTCTTTGGCTTCACGGAAAAAGGCGCTTAACTGCTCCGTGCAGTTGGCACTCTCACGCTTCATCCGGCTAATTCTGACAGGCATTTTAGCTATTTTGCATATGGCGCTATGAGGAAAAAAAGTGTATATTGATACCAAGTATATCATTTTATAAATGAAAGGATAGCCGTATGCAGCAGATCACACAAATTAAAAAGGTCCTGGTGGCCAATCGCGGTGAGATCGCCGTGCGCATATTCCGCGCCTGCTATGATCTGGGCCTACACACCGTGGCCATCTATTCCAATGAAGACACCTATTCTCTGTTCCGTACCAAGGCGGACGAGGCATATCTGGTGGGAGAAAAAAAGTCCCCGCTGGGTGCGTATTTGGACATTCCCGGCATTATCGGCCTGGCCCGGCGCCGGGGCGTTACCGCCATCCATCCCGGCTACGGTTTTCTGTCTGAGAACGCCGACTTTGCCCGGGCCTGCGAGGAAAACGGCATTCTGTTCGTGGGGCCGAGCTCCCAGGTGCTGGCGCAAATGGGGGATAAGCTCAGCGCCAAGGAAATCGCCATCAAATGCGGTGTGCCCATCATCCCCGGCTGCACCGAGCCGCTGCGGGATGCCGACGATGCGCTGGAAAAGGCCCGCAGCTTCGGCTTCCCGGTGATATTAAAGGCTTCCGCCGGCGGCGGCGGGCGCGGTATGCGCCGCTGCGACACCCCCGAGGAGGTCAAGACCGCCTATGAGCTGGTACACAGCGAGGCGGAGAAGTCCTTCGGCTGCGGCGACATTTTTATGGAGAAGTATCTGGTGGAGCCGAAGCACATCGAGGTGCAGATCCTGGCCGATAAATACGGCCATGTCTATCACCTGGGCGAGCGCGACTGCTCCCTCCAGCGCCGGTATCAGAAGGTGGTGGAGTTTGCCCCTGCGTGGTCGGTGCCCCAGAAGACGGTGGAGGCGCTGCGCCGGGACGCAGTGAAGATCGCCAAGTCCGTGGGCTATGTCAGCGCCGGGACGGTGGAGTTCTTGGTGGACAAGTCCGGCAGCTATTACTTCATCGAGATGAATCCCCGTATTCAAGTGGAGCACACTGTGACTGAAATGGTCACAGGCGTGGACATCGTTCGCGCCCAGCTGCTGGTGGCCGCCGGATACCCCCTGGACTGCCCGGAAATCGGCCTGACGAAGCAAGAGGATGTACATTTCGACGGGTACGCCATCCAGTGCCGCGTGACCACCGAGGATCCCTCTAACAATTTCGCCCCCGATAACGGCAAGATCACCGCCTATCATTCCCCCGGTGGCTTTGGCGTCCGCCTGGACGGCGGCAATGTGGGCGTGGGCACCGTTATCTCTCCGTACTACGACTCCTTGCTGGTAAAGGTCACCAGCTGGGACCGCACTTTCCCCGCTGCCTGTCGCAAGTCAGCCCGGGCCATCAACGAGGTGCGCGTCCGGGGCGTTAAGACCAACATTCCCTTTGTCACCAATATTTTGGCACATCCCACCTTCATCGCAGGCCGGTGCCACACCAAGTTTATTGACGAGACGCCGGAGCTGTTTGAGCTTGTGGACTCCCGTGACCGGGCTACCCGCGTGCTGCGCTACATCTCTGAGATTCAGGTGGCCAACCCCAACGCCGAGCGCCACCAGTATGACATTCCCCGCTTCCCGGAGGCGAAAGAACCCCTTGGCCCCGGCCTGAAGCAGATTCTGGACGAAAAGGGCCCCGATGCGGTGAAGCAGTGGGTGCTGGAGCAGAAGAAGCTGCTGCTCACCGACACCACCATGCGCGATGCGCACCAGAGTCTGCTGTCCACCCGTATGCGTACCCGGGACATGGTAAAGGGCGCCGATGGCGTGGCCGACATTCTCCGGGACTGCTTCTCGCTGGAGATGTGGGGTGGAGCGACCTTCGATGTGGCCTACCGCTTCCTGCATGAGTCTCCCTGGGAGCGGCTGCGCCTGCTGCGGGAGAAGATCCCCAACATTCCCTTCCAGATGCTGCTGCGCGGCTCCAACCTGGTGGGCTACGCAAACTATCCCGACAATCTGGTGCGTGCCTTCGTGGCGGAGGCCGCCCAGCGGGGCATCGATGTGTTCCGTGTTTTCGACTCTCTGAACTGGATACCGAGCATGGAGGTAGCCATGGAGGAGGTACTCCGGCAGAACAAGCTGCTGGAGGCCACCATGTGCTACACCGGCGACATTCTGGACGAGACGAAGGATAAGTACACCTTGAAATATTATGTTAATCTTGCTAAGGAGCTGGAAAAGCGGGGCGCGCACATGCTGGCTATCAAGGATATGTCCGGCCTGTTGAAGCCCTATGCCGCCAAGAAGCTGGTGTCCACCCTGAAGCAGGAGGTGGGGCTGCCCATCCATCTGCATACCCACGACACCACCGGCAACCAGGTGGCTGCCCTGCTGCTGGCCGCCGAAGCCGGCGTGGATGTGGTGGATGTGGCTTGTGCTCCCATGGCGGGCCTTACCAGTCAGCCCTCTCTGGACGCGGTGGTGGCTGCCCTCCAAGGCACAGAGCGCGACACCGGGCTTGACCTGCGCCGCGTGCAGGAGCTGAGCAACTACTGGTCTGATGTGCGCCTGCGTTACGAGAGCTTCGACCACGGGCTGAAGTCCTCCACCACCGACATCTATCGCTATGAGATACCCGGCGGCCAGTACACCAATCTCCGCCCGCAGGTGGAATCCCTGGGCCTGGGCGACCGGTTCGAAGAGGTCAAGGAGATGTACAAGACCGTCAATGATATGCTGGGCGACCCTGTGAAGGTCACTCCGTCGTCCAAGGTGGTGGGCGATCTGGCCATCTTCATGGTGCAGAACGACCTGACACCGGAGAATATCGTCCAGCGCGGCGAAGCAATGGCTTTTCCGGACTCCGTAGTGTCCTACTTCAAAGGCATGATGGGGCAGCCTGCTTGGGGCTTCCCCACGGATCTGCAAAGGGTGGTGCTCAAGGGGGAGCAGCCCATCACCTGCCGCCCCGGCGCGCTGCTGCCTCCTGTGGACTTTGAGCAGCTGCAGCATGAGGTGGAGCAGTTTCATGAGGCACCGGAGAAGAAAGATATCATCTCCTACGCCATGTATCCCAAGGTATACGAGGACTTCTGCCGCCACCGCAAGGAGTACGGCTACATCACCCGTATGGGCAGCCATGTGTTCTTCAACGGCATGGCTCTGGGTGAGACCAACAAGATTAATATCGAGGACGGCAAGACCCTCGTCATCAAGTATCTGGGCTTGGGCGACCACAACAGCGACGGCACCATCAATGTTCAGTTTGAGCTGAACGGTATGCGCCGGGAGGTCACTGTCCGCGATCCTCATGTCTCGGAGCAGACCCGCCAGGCTACGCTGGCCGATGAGTCAGATCCCCTGCAGGTGGGCACATCCATACCCGGTATGGTGTCCAAGCTCTGCGTCAAGCAGGGCGACCGGGTGGAAAAGGATCAGGTGCTGGCGGTTATCGAGGCCATGAAGATGGAGACCGCCATTACCGCCCGTACCGCAGGCACGGTCAAGGCCATCCGGATCAAGGAGGGGCAGCCTGTCAAGGCTAGGGAGCTGCTGATGGAGCTTGAGGCCGCACCGCAAAACTAAAGAAGAAATTCTGAGAGGCTCCGCTGTCCGGCGGAGCCTCTCGTTTTTCCTGCTCCATCTCGCCGTTCTGATTGCCATTACGGTGACTTATACACTGATCCTGACAAGAACACTGCCGGAAAATCAATGGAAAGAAGACCATGAGAATGAATAACAAAGCCAGTATTACTGCCCTGATGAGTTCCTTCGGACGGGTGTTTCATGCAGAAAACGAAGAACATCCGGTTTTTGCAGATCAACTTGCCAAAGAGCTGATGACGTCGGATGATATTCAAAGGGATGTGATCGACAAGGCCGGGGCAGATATGAAAGCCTTTGAGCATGTCAATTACTGCCTTGCTGTTAGGAAGAATTAAAGCTTACGGAGGTAACGATGAAATACACGGATATATTGATTGGCTGCTGCGGACTGGACTGCGAAAAATGCGATGCCAGAATCGCAACACTCGCAAACGACAACGCCCTGCGTAAAAAAACCGCCGCCCTATGGACAGAGCTCAACGGGGTAACGATCCTACCTGAAATGATCAACTGTGTCGGCTGCCGGGTTGAAGGTGAGAAAACACCGTTTTGTGATAAGCTATAGAGGAGCCGGAGATGCCCGGCAGCACCACGGCGGTGATGGCTACCACCCCGGATAGAAACAGGTATGCCGCGTCTACCAGCCGCAGCCCTGCCATGTTCACCGTCAACGGCCCCGTGCTGCCCCGCAGAATGGTCAGAGTCACTACCAACGCCGTACCCAGCAGTGCGAAGGGGAGATTCTGCCGGCGGCGCAGAGCGGCTTTCTCCGCCAGGGCCACAAAGGGGATGGAGACCACCGTCAGGCCCAGAAACAGGCTGCTCATAAAGTAGATGTGTGCAGAGAACAGATTTGCCAGCAGCGACACGCACAGGCCCATGCCGATCACCCAGCCCGCGCCCAGCTTCAGGAGATATCGTGGAGAGCACCGATGAAATGGTCATAAAAGCCCAGTATAAACGCCGCCGTTCCGCCGGATACTCCGGGCACACTGCCTGCCAGGGCCATGCAAAAGCCGTGAAAGGGGGTCATAAAGCCCATGGTCATCATGCCGCCTTTCTCGTCCGCTGGGGCGCGTCCCGCACGATGAGGAACGCCGCTACCGCCAGCAGGTTGCAGACCAGGGCCAGGATCATCCAAGGGGACTTGCTCATCCCCACGTTCACCGCGCTGCGGTAGAGCCACGCCGCCGTCAGCAGCCAGCAGCAGCGCCGCAGCGCCCATGCCCAGCAGCACCAGCGCCGCAGCCACCAGCAGCGGGATCACCAGCATAGCAATAATATTGGACTGCGCCAGCCGTTTTTTGATGGTCGTGCCCATCCCTCCCCACCATATATATTTTAATTATACCACATATACTGCGGAAGTGTTAAACAGAGATTAAACGGCTCACCGATAGATCAGTTTGCTGGTTCAGCATACACGTCCCAGGCCGCAAGGGCGCGTTTGCACCTAACTGCTCCAGTCCTTCGCGCAGCGGTATTTGGGATTAGAGTATCTATAAAAATATATTTATTTTATGAAATAATAGTTTTATTTGCAAAAAACTATATGCTATAATGCCATTATAAACTAAAAAGAGAGAGAAGAAATAGAAAGGCGGATACAACATGCACAAAAGCATAAAACTGCTATCGTTTTTCCTTGCATTGCTGCTCCTTGCCGAATTGGTCCCCATGCAGGTCTGGGCTGCCGCTGCTGCGGACGAGCCTGTGGCCATCGCAGAGACAACGGACGCATCCGCAGAGGTTGCAGATTCTTCTGCCGAAATATTGGGGGAGGATGAGTCTCTCCGCAGCGCAGACACCAAGCACTTTTACCGCGCAGATGGCAGCTATATGGCTGTCAAGTATGCTACGCCTGTCCATTATCAGACGAGCGCGGACGCACCGTGGAAGGACATCGACAACTCGCTTGTTCTGACCGACGAGAAGGAGCTGGTGGATAAAGAACTGCCGGCCCGTGCGGACACCTATGCCTCGGCAAACGGACGGCAGGTGTATGTCCCTCAAAGCTCTCCCTTGGATGTCGTTCTGTCCAAAAGCACCGACAGCGCCTATCTGGCGTCCATGACCAACGGGAAAAACACCCTGTCGTGGCGGTATGCGGCGGTATCCGCAGATTTGAAGTCCGCCCGGGCAGCGGCAGACGCTGAGGTCCTGTATTCTGCCAGCGCCCAGCCCCTTTCCTTGGGCGAAGCAGCGGACGGCGCGGACAACGCGCAAACAAAGGCCGTCTGCAAGGTGACAGAGGGTCTGGTATATCCCCACATCGCGCCCAATGTGGATCTGGAGGTCATTCTCGATGCCGTCTATCTGAAGGAAAATCTGGTTTTAAAGTCCGCAGACGCCGCCAACGTGTTCCGGCTGACCTATGCGATCGGCGAGATGGAAGCAAAGCAGGTCTCTTCTCAGGAGATCGCGCTTCTGGATGAATCGGGCGAGACGGCGTTTACCGTCTGTGCGCCTTACATGGAGGACGCCGCCATGGCCTGCAGCCAGGACCTCTCGCTGGAGATCCAATCGGTGGAGAACGGGGAGATGGCGGTGCTGCTGACGGCCGACAAGCAGTGGCTGCAGGATGCTGACCGGAGCTATCCGGTCAAAATCGACCCCTATGTGTTTCAGGGCACTACGAATCCGAATCAGGATGCAACGGCCATGTATCAAAAGACGGATTCCTATCCAAACGGCACGCTGGTGCTTGGAAACGACAAGGGCAATGACTATGGAAAAACACGGACCTACATTAAATTTGATCTGCCCACACTGGCAGCAGGGGATGTGGTCGTGGGAAGCGCGGTACACATCCGACAATATACAGACGGCTATGGATACAGTCATGTGGATAACAGCTCCCTGCAGATCAATGCTTATCAGGTAACCGGCTCATGGACAGAAAACGACATCATACAGTCCGTGTCATTTTCCGGACTGCCGTCCAGAAATATGACTGTTGTGGACTTCCAGACGGTATCTGATTCTACCCGCGGAAACTGGGCTGCCTTCGATGTAACGGCACTGGCAAAAAAATGGTATGAAGGCAGCGCCAACTACGGCGTATGTCTGGAGGCGGCTGACACGGATGCATATGCGATCGCACGGTTTGTATCCACGGACAACACCGACTATCCGGGCTATCGTCCGACGCTGGAAGTCTCCTACCTGAATGCCAAGGGGTTGGAGGGGCGTTGGACGACCCACACCCAATCCCTGGGCCGCAGCGGCAGCAGCTATATCAATGACTACACCGGAAACCTGGTTTTTGCTGCTCCGGTGGCCGCCACCACAGGCGGCCGGATGCCAGTGTCCATCAGTCTCATTTACAACGGATTCCAGCACGGGAAGGTTGTGGACAGACCCTACACCGTCGGGAAGGGCTGGCGTCTGAGCATTCAGGAAAAGCTCACGCCCATCAGCAGCGGAGGCTCCGGCCTGCAGGCGGCGCTCTACAACAGCGGTTATAGATTCAAATACGAGGACAGCGACGGCACGGCGCACTACTTCAAGCTAAAAAGCGGCTCCTCTTCCGTTTATGAGGACGAGGAGGGCATGGGTCTTACACTCACCGTGAAGGGCACCGTGGAAAATTACGTCAAATATGTGATCACCTCGGATGCGGGTGAGCAGCTGTCGTTTACAGCCAATGGAAATCTGCTGAGGATCACCGACAGCGACAATAATTTTATCAAAATCGATTATTTCAGCGACGGAAGAGTGGACCGGGTGAAGGACGGAGACAACCGGCAAATTGTATTTACGTACACCACAGGGCCGGATGGGAAAAAAGAAGACCGGCTGCTGAGCGTAAAAGATCCTTCCGGACGCATCACCGAGTTTAAATATTCGGAATATGGCAGCCTGACCGCCATAAAGTTTCCGGACGGAAAGCAAACGACTTTTGGGTTTGACAATAATTACAAAATGACAGCCGCTGTGGGGACGGACGGCAGCCGCTTAGAGTATACTTACGCGGCCACCAAGAAGGCAGCTGCCGATAATCGCGTTGTCAGCGTATTCCAGAAAAACCGGACCGATACCGCAGAGGGCACCCACCTCACCATGGACTACTCCGGTATGAACCGCACGGTATTTACCGACAACAAGGGCCGCTCGGAGACCTACCAGTTTGACAACAGCGGCAGAACTGTGAGCATCCGCAGCAGCACCGGTTACATGCGCACATATTCCTATGTGTCCGGCTCTGAGGAGAACAACAAGACCGCCAACGCGCTGAAATCCGTAGGCGGCGGCGAAAAGTTCGTTCGGAATATGCTCCGCGATCCCAGCTTTGAGCGAGGTGGAAGCTGGTCCCTGAGCGCTGCCTCCTATGCCACCGATGCCCATTATCTGGGTACACGCAGCGTGAAGCTCACAGGCTCCGGCGCGTATGCCAGCCAGACCCGGACGGTGCTCTCCGGCTATACGTACTACTCCTTTTCCGCCTATGTGAAGACCGGCGGAGACAATGCTGACGCCGCAGTCAGCATGAAGTTCCTGGACGCCAGCGGCAATACCCTCTCCACGGTCAAGTCCAATCCCATCGACTATACCACGGACTGGCAGCGGATTTCCATTTCCGGAAAGATTCCGGACGGAACGGCCAAGATCCGCGTTCGCTGCACTACAGGCGGCGCCGGTACCGCCTGGTTCGACTGCGCCCAGCTGGAGAAGGGCGTGTGCGTGAACGCCTATAACCTGGCCGAAAACGGCAGCTTTGACGACAGCGGCAACAGCTCCGTCTGGTCCGCCAGCGGCGCCTCCGGCAGCGACGGCCTTACCTGGAGCGACAGCGACGGATTCTACAAATTCACCGGCGGCCCCGACGCTGCCAAGCGGGTGAAGCAGAGCATTCCCATAAACCGCGTGGGCAACAAGACCTTCCTGACCGTCAGCGCCCAGGCCAAGGGAAGCTCTGTGCCGCTGGAGAGCGGGCGGCACTTCGGCATCGGTGTGGTCGCCCACTACACGGACGGCACCACAGGAAGTACCCGCTGGATCAAATTCAATCCCCATTATTCGGCGGGCTGGCAGTATACCTCCGGCACCGTCGGGTTTGACACGCCTAAAACCATCGCCAGTGTGGATGTGTTCTGCGCGTATGAAAAGAACGCCAACTCGGTTCTCTTTGACTGCGTGCAGGTCAATCTGGACGAAACAGGCGTCAGCTATACCTATGACGCCAAGGGCAACATGATCTCGGCCAAGGACAATGCCGGGCGCAACCAGACCTTCACCTACAGCAGCGTCAACGAGATCACCGAGGCCAAGACCGCCGACAACAAGAAATACAAGTTCACCTATGACACAAGCAATAAGCACCGGCTGGTCTCGGCCACCAGCGCCACCGACAGCAGCACCACCACGCCGAAGGTGACCTTCTCCTTCGGCTATGACGATTACGGCAATTTGACCACCTCCCGGGTGGAAAGCAGCAAGAAGTACATCCAGCAGTACACGAAGTACGACAGCAAGGGCAGCTTCGTCACCCAGAGCATGGACGACTGGGGCCACTACACCAAGTACGCGTACAACTCCACCAAGGGGACCCTCAGCTCGGTGGAGGGCCCCACCGGAGGCGTGACGAAGTACACCTATAACGCAAACAGCGACCGGCTGGAGAAGGTGGCGGCCTACAACAGCACCTCCGACAGCAGCGCCGCGTCCGCCGTGAGCTATGCCTACAGCAAGGAGGATCTGGCCAGCGTCACCACCCCCTCCACCAAATACGCCTTCACCTACGATACCTTCGGCAATCCCCTGAAGACCACCGCCGGGGGCAAGACCCTGGTGCAGAACACCTACGAGAAGAACAACGGGAACCTTACCGGGTCGGAGTACGGCAACGGGCTGAAGGTCGGATACGAGTACGACGACCTGGACCGGCTGGCGGGCAAGTCCTATAACGGGGAGAAGAAGGCCGAGTGGACCTACAACGCCGCCGGGCAGCTGGGCCGCCACTGGGACTTTGTAAGCAATCGGTACTATACCTATTCCTACGATGCCCTGGGCCGCCTCACTCGGACGGACTGCTCGGACGGCAATTGGCTGCAGTACGGGTACAACACCATTGACCAATCCACCAAACTCCGCTATCATTATAATGGAGTGACCCGCACCACGTCCTATACCTACACCTCGCCGGACAACCTCCCCGCCAGCGCGTCCTTCTTCAGCATCGGCAAGGTGAGTACCGCCTACGACGGCCTCACCCGTCCGTACCAGACCACCTACAAGACCGGCTCTGACTACAGCGACGCCACGGCGGCCTACTCGTATGTGAACTGGACCAGCGACGAAAACCGCACCACCTCCCTGGTGCGGGGCATCGACTATACCCATACCAGCGGTCTGCTGGATGTGTCGGACCTGTATTACACCTACGACGAGGCCCGGAACATCACCTCCGAGCGGGTCTGGACCACCGACGACACCAAGCCTCTGCGGGAGAAATACACCTACGACAAGAAAAACCAGCTGACCCGCCACGACAGCAAGACCCAGAACGCCACCTTCGTCTATACCTATGACAGCGCCGGGAACATCAAGTCTGTAAAGCGCTACGCCTTTACGACTGGAACCCTGCCGTCTTCCGCCCTGGAGACCCGCTCCTACGTCTACGACAGCAGCTGGGGCGACCTGCTGACCAAGTACAACGGCAAGACGATCGGCCATGACGCCATCGGGAACATGACCAGCTACAACGGCTCCAGCTACAGCTGGCAGGGCCGGGAGCTGCGGAAAATCACCAATGGCAGCAA
>URSX01000057.1 GCA_900550615.1 uncultured Eubacteriales bacterium | reverse complement strand
CATCGGCTGCCCAACAATATTTTGCAGGTGCTTAATCCCAGTTTATGCGAGGTTTTCTTTTAATTATCTAATTATCAGAAAGGATGATTAGAAGCAACATCTTTTGGGTGTCTTATGCATAGCCTGCAATCTCAATCAAAAGCTGATCTCACCACTGATGAGTGTACGGATTACAGGAGGCCAAAAGGTCTTGGCATACATATCTATGTCAAAGTCGTCACGGATGATCCACCCATACAGGATGCCGCGCTGCATAGTAAACAAAAACTCAACCAAAGTAGCCGGATCAGAGGTGTTAGCAATGGTGCCGCGCTCTTGTGCCAAAGTGATAAAAGTGTGCAATTCTTCTCGCTGAATGGGGCTGCATCCCAAGGTGGTACGCGAGGTGGTCCAGTGAGACTTGTTGCTCAACAGCATGGGCCCTGTCTTTTCCCAGAGTCTCTGAACATCAAGCATGAAGTTTAGCAGGTAGCGATAAGGATCCTGCACTTTTTGTTCTAAATCCTGCGTGAGTCCGATGGATATATTGATGTCCCGCTCATAAATATGCCGCAGAATGTCATCCTTGTTACGGAAAAGGTGGTAGACCGAACCATTGGAAAGCCCGGTCGCTTCACAGATGTCCTTTATTGTAGTGTCCTTATACCCTTTTTTATTGAAAAGGACTATTGAGGTGTCCAATACGGCGTTATAATTGGTACGGCTCTTTTCCTGCCGTTTTGTCATAATTGCTTCCATGCTCCTACCTCACGAAGTATATAATCAACTTAATACTATCACTCAGCACAGTAAATTTCAAGCGGGAAATACTTTTTAGAAGTCTTGCTGAAATATGGCTCCTTCCGCTGTGTAATATTCCGATTTTCTTATGAGGTATTATTTTTTTCTTTACAAGTTTGAGTGAAGCTGATAAAATTAGATTAGCAATCTAATTTTGCGCTCTACTTTTAATAATCTTTCATACATTAGGAGGAACTGCTTATGAATGTGCACATGTCTGAAAAAATCATGCGCCCCGACTTCCAGGGCGAGTTCACCGCCAGCATCCTGGCCGCTGCCGCCTCTCCCGACCTGATCTCCTTCGCCGGCGGCCTGCCCAACCCGGT
Organism: uncultured Eubacteriales bacterium; assembly: GCA_900550615.1. Classification (GTDB taxonomy): domain Bacteria; phylum Bacillota; class Clostridia; order Oscillospirales; family Oscillospiraceae; genus Vescimonas. The sequence continues at coordinate 9,848 of URSX01000057.1, read as the reverse complement.
GTCCTTCCCTGTGGAGGCCATGGAGAAGGCTGCCGCCAAGGTCCTGGCCGAAAACGGTGTCCAGGCACTGCAGTACAGCGGCACCCAGGGCCTGCCCGCCCTGCGCGCATGGATCGCCAAGCGCTATGAGACCATGGGCGTCTACGATGTGACGGCCGACGATATCATCATCACCAACGGTTCGCAGCAGGCCCTGGCCATGCTGGGCGTGTGCATGATCGACCCCGGTGACAAGGTCCTGGTGGAAAATCCCACCTATCTGGTGGCCCTGCAGTCCTTCCACATGTTCGACCCCGAGATCATCCCCGTCCAGATCAACCCCGACGGCATCGACTGCGAGAAGCTCTCTGAGGCCGTCAAGGCCAACCCCGACGCCAAGTTCATCTATGTCATCCCCAACTTCCAGAACCCCACCGGCCTGAGCTACACCAAGGAAGTCCACGACAAGGTGGTTGAGATCCTGAAGGGTACCGACATCCTGCTCATCGAGGACAATCCCTACCGCGAGCTGCGCTTCGCCGGCGAGGCCACCGACAGCTTCGGCAAGGAGCTGGGCGAGCAGTGCTGCATGCTGGGTACCTTCTCCAAGATCGTGGCCCCCGGTATGCGTATCGGCTGGGTCTGCGTCCGCAACAAGGAGCTGAAGGCCAAGCTGCTGAGCTACAAGTCCACCGCCGACCTGCACACCAACATCTTCTCCCAGCTGGTGCTGGCCCAGTACCTCCAGGACAACGATGTGGACGCCCACATCGAAAAGACCAAGGAGCTCTACCGCGCCAAGGCCAACTTGATGATGGATTGTATGCGCAAGTATCTGCCTGAGGGCGTGACCTTCACCCCCACCGAGGGCGGCATGTTCCTGTGGGCCACTCTGCCCGACAGCATCACTTCTGTTGACCTGTACCGCGCCGCTCTTGCCAAGGGCGTGGCCATCTGCCCCGGCGATCCCTTCTATGAGGTAGACCGCGGCGTCCACACCGTGCGCCTGAACTACTCCAACAGCACCGACGAGATCATCGAGAAGGGTATGAAGCTGCTGGGAGAGGCCTGCACCGAACTGCTGGGTAAGTAATTATTTTAGGAGGAAAGCACTATGGATAAACTCTTTACTCCCGGCAAGATCGGTAAACTGACCATCAAGAACCGTGCTGTACTGGCCCCCATGCAGATGATGTACGGCGAACACCAGGGTTATGCCGGCGAAAAGGCTATCGCCTATTATGAAGAGCGTGCCCGGGGCGGCGTGGGCCTGATTATCGTCGAAGGTGTGAATGTGGACGAGGTGAACAATAAGCCCTGGAATTTGCAGATGTCCCTGGCTGCTGACAAGTACACCGCCTCCTTCCAACCCCTGACCGAAGCCATCCACAAGTACGACTGCCGCTGCTTTGTCCAGCTGCACCACTACGGCGCCAAAAGCGCCCCTACCGCAGCCGGCAAGGCCTGGGCCGCCAGTGAGGTGCCTGTAGCTCCCGGTGGTCCCTCTGCCCACAAGATGACGGTCGAGGAAATCAAAATCGTGGAACAGCGCTTCATTGATGCCGCTGTCCGTGCTCAAAAGGCTGGCTTTGATGGCGTAGAGCTGGCCGGTAGTCACGGCTACTTGCTCCACCAATTCCTCAGCCCCTATTATAATAACCGCACCGACGAATACGGCGGCAGTATTGAGAACTGTCTGCGCATCTACACCGAGATCGTCCAGGGCATCAAGGCCCGCCTGGGAAGAGATTTCCCCGTATCCGTTCGTTTCTGCGGCGACGAGTTCACCCCCCACATCCCCAAGACCCGCACCGTGGAAGATGCCGCCGCTATCGCTCGGGTGCTGGAGGCCGCTGGTGCCGATGTACTAAATGTGTCCAATGGCAATAACTTTAATGCCAATGCCAACTGCGAGCCCTACTCCTACGACTCCTTCTGGAAAGCACATGTTACCCGCGCTGTGAAGGAGGCCATCTCCATCCCCCTGATCGCCACCAACACCATCAAGGACCCGCTGGTAGCCGAGGAGACACTGGAAAAAGGCCTGTGCGATTTCGTGGCCCTGGGCCGCGCCCTGATTGCCGACCCCTTCTTCATAAACAAGGCTGCCAAAGGTGATGTGGTGGGCATCCGCAAATGTATCGGCTGCATGTACTGCCGCGAACAGCTTTACGCCCAGCTGCCTGTCAAGTGCGCACTGAATCCCCGTGTGGGCTACGAGAGTGTCTATCCTCTTGTCCCGGAACAGGATGGGGCGGGCCGTGTAGTTGCCGTCATCGGCGGCGGCCCCGCCGGTATGCAGAGCGCTGTGACTCTGGCAAAGCGAGGTTTCGATGTGACGCTGTTCGAGAAGGAAGATACCCTGGGCGGCACCATGAACTTGGCTGACAAAGGCCCCCACAAGGAGAAGATCTCCCGCTTTGTGGAGACCATGAAGGCTGAGGTGGAACGCGCCGGCGTAAAGGTCCAATTGGGGAAAGCCCCCTCGATCGACGAGGTAAAAGCGCTGGCCCCGGAGGGTGTTGTGATGGCGGCCGGTGCCGCCCCCATCGTTCCCCGCATCCCCGGCGTGGATAAGCCGCATGTATGCACCGCTTACGATGTGATCTCTGGTGATGTGAAGGTCAGCGGCAAGGTAGCTCTGATCGGCTCGGGCATCACGGGCCTGGAGTGCGCCGAGATGATGCTCAACGAGGGCTGTCAGGTAGCTATGGTAGAGATGCTGGATGCCGTGGGCACCGGGATGTTCTCCGTCATCATCAACGACATAATGAGCCGCATCAAACCCAAGGATCCCGCCATGTATCTGCACACCATGCTCACCGAGATCGGCGATGGCTATGTGATGGTCAAAGATGTAAAGACCGGGGAAGAAAAACGCATTGAGGCCGACCATGTGGTGCTCTCCCTGGGCGTAGCTCCCCGGGCTGATGTGCTGGATGAGTACCGCAGCGCTTTCAAAAATGTGATCTGCGTGGGTGACAATGCCCAGCGGGGCCGTATCCCCCACGCCACCAAAGAGGGCTACATCAAGTCCCTGGTGTTTTTGAAGGATTGATACAAAAGCCGCGTATTTTACCAAAACACGAGTAGCTCCCAACAAAAACTATTTTTAGGAGGATGTAATTATGGCAAACCTTGCACTGTGGAATCTGGTAAGTGAACTGAAGTCCGAAAAGTACAAGTGGGTCGACCTGACCCATGAGCTGAGCCCCGAGACCCCCCATTGGTACGGTTTCAATCCTCTGGAAGCAAAACTGCTGTTTGACTATGCGGAAGGCACCCCTGAGGATATGATGGCTCCCATGCGCTGTTTCCAGGTCAGCGTGGCCAGCCAGTACGGCACCCATGTGGATGTTCCCCGTCACTTCTGGGGCGAAGGCCGTTCCATGGAATCCATTGATGTCACCGAGATGGTCATGCCTCTGGTGGTGGTGGATAAGTCCAAAGAGTGCGCCGCGAATCCCGACTTTATGCTGACCATCGACGATCTGAAGGCCTGGGAGGCCGAGTACGGCCAGATCCCCGCCGGCAGCTTTGTGGCTTTCCGCAGCGACTGGCACAAGAGAGGAACCAACCTGGACAACCCCGATGAAAATGGTGTGCCCCACTATCCCGGCTGGGATGTAGAGGCCATCCGCTGGCTGGTAGAAGAGCGCAATATCGCCTCGATCGGTCACGAGCCCGCCGACACCGATCCCGGTTTCGTTACCACCAAGCCCGACGCCTATCCCTATCCCGGTGAGCAGTACATCCTGGAGGTAAACCGCTTCCAGATCGAGGTCATGCGCAACCTGGATCAGTGCCCTGCCGTGGGTGCTATGATCGTGTGCGGTTTCCCCAAGCTGAAAGATGGCGTAGGTTTCCCCGCCCGCTGCTTTGCCATCTGCCCCGCAGAATAAACCTGAAGTCTAATATTTAAAAAAAGTGTAAAGGAGTAAAGAATCATGGCACTGGAATTTAATGAACAGCTTTCTCGCCTGCAAAAACCCGACCGTGCGGAAATGACCGATGAGGAATACGCTGTATTTGCAAAAAATGTAGAAGTGATGGAAAAAAACTGGGGGTTCATCAACAACCTTTTCAAGGTGTTGCCTCTGAACGCCAAGCAGTACATCGGATTTTTGAACTTCAAGGGCTCTCTTTTCAATGATAGTTGTTGGCTCACCGATGCCCAGAAAGAAATGATCGGCGTCGTGGTGTCCAGCTACAACTGCTGCTCTTATTGTCTGACCACCCACGGCGATAACCTGCGTGGTATGTGGAAGAATGCTGAACTGGTGGACAAGCTGTCTTATAATTACCGTTCCTGCAAAGGTTTGCTCTCCGATGTTGATTATGCATTGTGCGAGTACGCATGGTTTGTTACTGCCAACCCCCGTGAGATCGATGCCGTACAGGTTGAGAAGCTGCGTGAAGTTGGTTTAAATGACCATGAGATTCTGGAGGCTGCTTTTGTGGCTGGTTTCTTCAACTACACGAATCGCTGGGTAAGCACTATTGCCCCGGTTGCTAACTCTGGCCATTTTTCCCACAATCGCAACTTTGATTAATACACCCCAGAAAGAAGTGTTTGTGTGATCTATCTTGACAACGGAGCAACCACTTTCCCTAAGCCGGAAGTGGTCTATCAGGCCATGGACATCTTTGCCCGTACCGGTGCAGTGAATGCAGGTCGCGGTGCCTACGCCGCTGCCCGTGCCGCCGACCAGATGATCAAAAATGTTCGCACCGGGCTTATCAGCCTCATGGATGCCCGGGAACAGGCACAGGTGGTGCTCACCCCATCGGTGACTATCGCACTGAACCAGATCATTTACGGTCAGGCCTGGACAGAGAACTCCATCGCCTATGTCTCGCCTTATGAGCACAACAGCGTGCTGCGGCCGCTGCATGTGCTGAGCAAAAAAATCGGTTTTCAGGTGCTGGAGCTGCCGCTGGCAGAAGATCTGTCCATCGACCTTGCTAAGACGGCGGCCATGTTTGAGGAGAATCCCCCCTCTTTCGTGGCGGTAACAGCGGTATCCAATGTAACGGGTTATATCCTGCCCCACCGGGAGATCTTCCGCCTGGCCCGCCGATACGGTGCTTTTAACCTGCTGGACGGCTCCCAGGCAGTGGGCCTGATTCGCCTGCCTTTTGCCCAAACGATGGCCGATGCCATCTGCTTTGCCGGACATAAAACGCTCTATGGGCCTTTCGGTATCGCAGGTTTCCTTATCAAAAATTCAGCTAAGCTGCAGGTGACGCTGGCTGGTGGCACAGGAACCAAGTCCGAGGACCTTTCTATGCCCACATCCCTGCCTGGCAGTATGGAGGCCGGCAGCAAGGATACCGTGGCCATCGCTGGTTTGGAAGCGGCACTGAAGTGGCTGCCCTCCATCAAGCCACTGGAGCATGAGCGTGCCATGGCCGCCCACTTCATCGAAGAGGCAGGAAAGATCGGCGGTGTAGAACTTTATTGTGCTCCCGGCGGACTTCAAAACCAGGCCGGTGTGGTATCCTTTGGCGTCAGAGGTTTCAAGGCCATTGAAGTGGCCGCCATCCTGGACAACAAATACGATATCGCCGTCCGGGCAGGACACCACTGCGCCGCCCTAATCCATCAGCACCTGGGCAGCAACAAGTATGCCGGTACGGTGCGCGTCAGTCCCGGGTACTTCAACACGATGGAGGATATCGAAGTTCTGCTCACCGCACTGCGGAATCTTGACCGCTCTCAGCTGGAAGGTGTGTCCGATGACATCCTCCGTGGTGCCTGCTGAACCAGATTTCCAAGAAGCACAGCATGAAAGCATTGTAACCCCGTAAAGGCGGGGCTTGAATTCCTAAAAGAAGGTTCAAACCTCGCCTTTAACATTACTCCCGCCCTCCAACTGCTCGATAGCGGGGATCAGCAGGCTCCAGATGGATGCCGACTGACATTTCTGTCCCAGAAGCTTTTGGGTTCTTGCATCGCTATCACCTTCTCTCTGTTAGATTTATCTAATCAGTGAATTTGGCCCGCCGGTTAGAAGTAACTAACTTATGCGTCTCGGAAAAGCCGCATCTCTGCGGCCTTTCCGCTTATTTAAATAGTTTCCGCTCGGTGTCACACATCGGCACCGCCTGCATCGGAAAGCTCTTTGCATGCGGCATGAGCCGTCCTTTCCGAATGTATCTATATATAATATGTATAGCCATGTTTGTCATTCCGCTTTTGTTATACCGCGCTTCTGCCCATTTTGCAAGAGAGGGCGATAGAATTTCGTGCGCTCGCGGACGCTGACCCCGCCAGGCAGTAAGAGCCAGTCGTTTATTCTTTCGGTATTTGATTCGCCTCAAAATGGGGAACCGACCAGGTCCAAATCATGTCACTTACGGTATCCACCAGGCCGCTTTTCACTGCGTCAATAATCGTAGCGGCGCGCTGCACATTTATATCCCAGTCGATCTCGCGGCCAAGATGGTTATAGTAGTAGGCCAGACACAGCCTGTCAAATTCGCTGCCGAAGGAGGAGATAAACACCGTATTTTCGGTGGCCGTGACAAAGCACCGCTGAAAATCCAGGATTGCAAAGATCCTCTCTCTGTCTGTCCCGCGGCGAATGACCTTTTTTAGTGCCCGGAGCCGCTCCTCCATCAGAGCCAAAAGACATTCGGTTTTCCCGTATTTCAGGCAGAGACGGTAAGCGCCCTCGATCCAGATGTTGATGGTGTCCACCAGCTCCCGGTAAAGCTGCGGCGTGATCTCAATCACATACATCCCCGCGTTTGGGCGGTTTTCCACCAGCCGGTCCTTTACCAAAAGGGTCATAGCCTCCCGGAGCGGAGAATTGCTTACCCCCTGCTCCTTGGCAATGATGTCGATATTCAGGTGCGCTCCCGGAGGGTATACCCCATCGAGAATGCGTTGCTTCAGGGTCCGGTATAGCTGCTGACGAATTGTCAAAACTGCCATATTGGGTAATTCCTTTCCGGCTGCAGAGAGTTGCCTCTAAGCAGGAATTTCTCTGAAAGTATAGGCTCGGCGTCCCGAAAAATCCATTTGCCCGCTCCTCGGCCTTTTGGGGCACTCCCCAAAAGCTCCAAAGCCATTGTTTTGAGCATTGCAGCCCGCTTCCTCTCCCGGTCTGCCGCCCACGCCCATTCCCTTGTAATCCCGCTGTTTTATGGGCATTCTCATTATAATCGATGGTCGTTTTTTTGTCAATTTAGAGAATAAACAGCAAAGGAAAATTTTCCCTTGACAAAGGCCACTTGGTACGCTATGATGAAAATATAAATCGTGCATGATGCGCGATATGTAGACAGTATCCAACAAAAAACGAAAGGGATGAGATCATGACTCCAAAAGCACTGACTACTGTTTTGGCAACCTTAGCGATCCTCGCGGCGAGCTTTATTCTGTCGCTGGTTGTCAGCCGCAGAGGCAAAAAAACCTCAACGGGTGACGCAACCGACGACTGGAATATCGGCGGACGCAGTTTGCCGCTGTTTGTCGTAATCGGCACCCAGTTCGCCAGCGCCATGGGCGGCGGCGTGCTGGTCGGCCAGGTAGGCAACGCCTATAACAACGGCTTGGCGATGCTGATTTATTCATTCTTTGCGGTGCTACCGTTTCTGATTTTTATGCTGATCGGCAACTGGATCCGCGCAAACGAATTTGAAACCATTCCCGATATGCTGGGCAGTTTTTGCGACAACGACCTCTTTGTCCGGATACTGTCCTCTGTCCTGACCATTCTTGTCCCCTTTGGCTGGCTGATTAACCAGTTGACGGCGTTTGCGAAAATCTATCGTGAGATCACCGGCATCCCTCTGGAGATACTGATTGTATCCATGGCCGTTATCAGTATTCTTTTCGTGATGCCCGCCGGCATGAAAACCGTGGCCTGGACTGACTTCTTCTTTGCCTGCTTCATGATTCTGATGATGGTCGTCACCTTCGTTTTTGTGGCGAAAAACGGTGGCTCTCTGGCAGAGGTCAAGGCGGCGCTTCCCGAGGAGATCATCGGCTTCCCCAAGGGCTTTGTCAGCGTGGGCTGGACCACCATCTTCCTGTGGATATTCTCCACCGTGCCGGGCGGCATGACCAATCAGATGTATTTCCAGCGTATCTGCGCTATTAAGGAAAAAAAGCAAATTAATAAAAGCCTTGCCATCACCTGCATCGTTACGCTGATCGCCCTGGGCTGGTCTTGCTTCCTGGGCATGGGCATCCGCGCCATGAATCCCACCATCGAGGGCGAAAATGCCACCGGCTGGCTGCTGACCCAGTTGCCCGTTTGGCTCATTGCGCTGTTCGCCGGTCTGATCGTGGCCACGATCATGTCCACCATCAGCTCCGCCGCGCAGTCTGTGGTGGTGAACATCACCCACGACATCTACCAGCAGCTCCATCCCGAGGCCAGCAGCCAAAAGGCGCTGAAGCTCTCCCGCCTGCTGTCGGTGCTGGTCATGGCGGTGGCCTGCGTGCTGGCCATTCTCTTCCCCCATGTGCTGAGCGTTCTCGTCACCACCTACGCCTACTCCGCCGCCGGTCTTGCCGCGCCCATGTATCTGGGCTACGCCCTGCGCAAAAAGAACAAGGTCACGACCATGGGGCTTCGGGCCAGCATGATTTGCGGCATTCTGGGATGCATCCTCAGCACACTGCTGAAGTCCACGATTCCCTATGTGATCTGGGGTATTCTGGCCTCTGTCGTAGCCCTGTTCCTGGTCAGCGCCCTGACCAAGGGTTCCGCAAAGGCCTTGGAAAAATAAGCTTTACCTGCAAAAAAATCATTATTTTTTAGTAAAGGAGCTATCATTATGGAACACAAAACCCTACTTCTGAAACAGTCTGACATTGACAGCCTCATCACAATGAAGGACATCGTCGAGATCGTAGACAAGACCTTTGTCGGCTTCGGCGAGGGCACGACCATCAACCCCACCAAGGTCAACCTGGACCTGGGCGAAACGGCCTCTTATCCTGATTACCACGGCTTTATGAATGCCATGCCTGCCTACATCGGCTGGGAGGACGTTGCCGGTATCAAATGGGCCGGCGGCTTTTTGGGAAAGCGCCGTGAAATGGGTCTGCCCTATGTAACGGCCATGATCCTGCTGATCGATCCCACCATCGGCGAGTTCAAGTGCGTAATGGACGGTGCTCTGATTACCAACCTCCGCACCGGTGCCCAGGCCGCCGTAGCCGCCAAGTATATGTTCCCCAACAAGAAGGAGATCTCCATCGGTCTGTATGGCGCCGGTATGCAGGGCCATATGCAGACCCTGGCCTTCGCCGAGCTCTTTGACATCAAGGAGCTGCGGGTGTACGATCTCTATCCCGCCGCCGCCGAGAAGTTCAAGGAGGACATGAAGGATGCCGTCAAGGGCGATATCATCGTCTGCTCCGATCCTAAGGATGCCTCTATCGGCGATGTGGTGGTGGGCTTCACCCAGTCCAAGGACAAGTACATCAAGGACGAGTGGATCAAGCCCGGCCAGATCGTTTTCCCCATGGGCTCCTACACCGAGTGCGAGGATGCTCTGCTGCTGAATGCGGATAAGATCATCGTTGACCATGTGGGTCAGTGCATGCACCGCGGCGCGCTGCACGATGTGGTGGCCGACGGCAAGCTGAAGGAAGAAGACATCTATGCCACCATCGGCGATGTGGCCGTGGGCAGAAAGCCCACTGATGCAGCCAATGAGCGCATTATCTGCGTGCCCATCGGCACCGGCGCCATGGATATCGCCGTGGCCGGTATCGTCTATAAGCGCGCTCTTGAGAAGGGTCTGGGAGGCACCTTCGAGTTCCTGTAAGCAATACTCTGCCTCTATCCTCCCAATTTGCTCCAACCACATAAAACACATAGCGAGAACCCCGGCTGCGCCCAATG
>URSX01000056.1 GCA_900550615.1 uncultured Eubacteriales bacterium | reverse complement strand
AGAAGCACATGATCGTTGCTCCCTCCAAGGCTGTTAACGCCGGCGGCGTGGGCGTTTCCGCTCTGGAAATGGCTCAGAACTCCGAGCGTCTGGTCTGGACCGCTGAGGAAGTTGACCATCAGCTGCACAAGATGATGGAGAACATCCACAAGGTCTCCGCCGAGGCTGCTGCCGAGTACGGCCTGGGTTACGATCTGGTGGCTGGCGCCAACATCGCCGGCTTCAAGAAGGTCGCCGAGGCTATGATGGAGCAGGGCTGCTTCTAATCTGTAAGCATTCTGTTGCAAAGAATAGAAACCAAAAGGGAGAGGCCGCATGGCCTCTCCCTTTTCAGCGTGTAAAAAGATTATTATTAATTGGGGAGGGGCGTGTGCCCCTCCGAATTATTTCCGGTCAAACGCAATGAACAGCAGGCTGGATATGCACAGCAGCATGGGGTAAAACAGCAGGGGAATGATGTCGAATGCGCTGATGGAATAGCCCAGGGTCGTGCAGGCGGAGATGGCCACCAGCATCTGGGCGCCATAGGGGATGATCCCCTGGAAGATACAGGAAAATGTGTCCAGCAGGGAGGCCGAGCGCTTGGGGCTGATGCCGTATTCCACGGCGATCTCCTTGGCAATGGGGCCGGCCATGACGATGGCCACGGTGTTGTTGGCGGTGGAGATGTCCATCAGGCCCACCAGAATACCGATGCCCAGCTGGCCGCCGCGCTTGCCGTGGAACATCTTGTGAATGGCCGCCAGCAGCGCGTCGAATCCGCCGTAGGCCCGGATTAGACCGCACAGGGACGACACCAGCAGCGTTACCAGAATCGTCTCAAACATGTCGCTGACGCCGGAGCCCATATTGCCCATGAGCTGCAGGGCCGTCACCTGCCCGGTGGCCAGGGTGATGATCGCGCCGGCGGCAATGCCCACCAGCAGCACCACGAATACATTCAGGCCCACAATGCCGCCCACCAGGACCAGCACATAGGGAATGAGGAGCAGCAGGTTGTGGTCGCCGGAGGGAGTCCCGGCTACGCTGGTTCGCAGGGAGATCACAACGATCAGCGCCAGAGTGGCCAGAGCGGCGGGCAGCGCGATCTTGAAATTGGCCCGGAACTTATCCTTCATTTGGCAGCCCTGGGTGGAGCAGGCGGCGATGGTGGTGTCGGAAATAAAGGACAGGTTGTCGCCGAACATGCTGCCGCCCATAACGGAGGCCACGCACAGAGGCAGGCTGAAGCCGGAATCCTTGGCTACGGCCACGGCGATAGGTGTCAGCAGGGTGATGGTACCAACGCTGGTGCCCATGGCCATGGACACAAAGCACGCCACGATGAACAGCACCGCCACGGCCAGCTTGGCCGACGTCGCCGACAGCAGAAAATAGGCCACGGCTTCGGCGCTGCTGCGCCCGGTCACACCCACAAAGACGCCCGCCGCCAGGAAGATCAGGATCATGGTGACGATGTTCTTGTCGCCGATCCCCTGGCCCATGAGGGTCAGCTTTTCATCGAAGGAGATGCTGCGGTTTTGCAGGCATGCCACCAGAATGGCCACCAGAAAGGCCACCACAATGGGGATCTGATAAAATCCCATCTTCACTTTCAGCACATATTCCAGCACGATGCCCAGCCCCAGATACAGGACCAGGAACACCGCAATAGGGAGCAGCGCCGCTGCCCGGGGCGTTTTTTTCTCGTTCATTTTCTCTCTCCTCAATTTTATCACTATAGCAAGTATTCGCTGCGCCGGGAAACAGCACAGCGAATACAGAATACCATGGATTCGGCAAAAAAACAATGAAAATCTCCGAAAAAGCCACATTTTGTCCCGATAGACGGAAAACAGCTCAGGAGAGCCGCCGGAAAGCGTGGATGTCGAAGCTGATCCGGCAGTCCAGCGTCCGAAGCCTGGCCAACCGCTCCGCACCGGATCGGGGCGTCTTCCAACAATAGGGGGTCATGTGGAACAGCGCCTGAATGTCCTCCGGACAGGGCAGATGGATGATGCGCTCCACGTGGCGGATCTCCCGGTACGCAAAGCCCTCGTAGGGGGTCTGCTTCACCTCGTTGGGGTAGGGCTCGTCATAGAGCACCTGCTTCAGTTCCCACAGGTGCATTTCCGACGGGACGACGTACAGAAATCCACCTCCCGGCGTCAGTACCCGGCGGAACTCATCCAGAGCCAGCGGGGAAAAGCAGTCCATCAGCAGGTCGATGCTTCCGGACGCAACGGGCAGGTGATAGGAGGACGCCACGGCAAATTCGATGGCCTTTTCCCGCTTGGCTGCCCGGCGGAGGATGAACTTGGAGATATCCGTGCCGGCCATGCGCACCTGCTTACCGGCATTTTCCAACGCGTGGAAGATGCCGCCGGTGTAGTAGCCCTCCCCACAGCCGGCATCCAGCACCGTCGGCGCCTGCCCTGTCATGGAGACGGCCAGATCGCACAGGGCCTCCAGCAGGGGGGCATAGTAACCCTTGGACAGAAACGCCGACCGGGCGGCGGCCATATCCTTGTCATCCCCCGGGGCCTTGGAGTGCATCCGGTTAGGCGGCAGAAGGTGGCAGTAGCCGTCCTTAGACAGGTCGTAGCTGTGGCCGCCGGGGCAGGTATAGGCCCGCTCACCCCGGGAAAGGGGACTGCCGCACACGGGGCAGAGGAACAGGCTGCTCATAGCTCCTTCCTCCGGAGAGACGCGGTCACATCGCTGATCCATTTTCTGCTGTGGATGCGGTAGGCGCACAGGGGGATCTTTACAAAGCTCTCGGTCTGCATAGCCAGGGCGATGGGCCAGATATCGGTCTGCAGGACCAGAGCACACAGAGACGTCAGCGGCAGGCAGATGACCCACTGGGGAGCGAGGTCAAAGACGGCGCTCCAGAAAACATCGCCGCCTGCCCGCAGGACACCGGTGATAGCGGATATGGTGTAGGCGTGCAGGGGAAGGGAGGCAAAGGCGGTGATACCCATGACCATGGCGATATCCGCCGATTGGCCGAAGAGCTTGAACATGGGGAAGACCACCGGCTTAAACAGGATCCACAGCAGCGCCAAAGCTATGGCTGCCAACGCCACGGAAAACACCACCGTAAAGCGCAGCAGCGCCTGGCTCAGGGACATGACCTCGTCCTGGCTTTTCCCCTCGCCGATGGACTTACCCACCATCACGGCGGTGGCGGCACCCATGCCGAAGCAGAACACCAGGAACAGGCGGTTCAGATTGCCCATGACGGCGTTGGCTGCCAGCATCTCCACGGAATTGGCCGTGAAGCCCAGGATCACCGTCAGCAGACTGTTGCCCAGGCCCCAGGCGGTCTCCTGCAGCATCACCGGGGAGGCATATTTCAGAAAGCGCAACAGCATCTCCCAGCCCGGCCGGAAAAATGCCTGCCACCGGATGCGAATGCGCTTGTCCCGCAGGGCGTAGAGAATGCAGATGATAAATTCGCAGACCCGCGCGCACAGAGTGGCGATGGCCGCGCCCTGAACGCCCAGCATGGGCAGGCCCATCTTGCCGAAGATCAGCAGGTAGTTCAGTCCGGTGTTGATGATGGTAGAGCACCCGAACAGCTTCATGCCGAAGGTGGGGTTTTCCGCGCTGCGCTGGGCACTGGTATATACGGAGGAGAACATATTGAAAATATAGGAGATGCCGATGAGCTGCAGGTACGGCGCGCCCAGCAGCGACAGCTCGTGCTTGTTCGACAGCAGATCCATTACCTGCACCGGGAAGAAAAAGAGGACAGCGGCCAGCACCACGGCCACGCCCATGCCCACCATGGCGGCCACGCCGATGGCCCGGCTGATGTTGTCCATATCTTTTTTGCCCCAGTACTGGCTGGCCAGAACGCCCAGCCCGCTCTGCACACCGAAGACGATGGAGATCAGCAGAAACACGGGCACGTTGGCCGCTGTAACGGCAGCCATTTCGGCGTTGCCCAACTGGCTGACCATGAAGGTATCAATGAGGCCGAGGGAGTAGGTAATGAGGTTCTGCAGCAGGATGGGCGCGCATAATTTCCATAGCCTCCTGTAGAAGCCGGGTTCCCGGCGAATGAGAATAGACATAAAAACTCCTTAATTGTGTATTTTTCTACAGCATGGCGCAGCGGTTGGCCTGGTGCGCCTTCAGCGCCGCATGCAGGGCCCGGATGTCCTCCTCCGTGGTGTCCGGGGAGAAGCTGATGCGTATAACACCGGCGGCAGTGCGCTTGTCAAGCCCCAGGGCCGACACCACATGGCTGCTCTTGCCCTTGTGACAGGCGGAGCCGGCGGAAATGCAGATCCCCTGGCTGCCCAGGTCGTTGACGATATTGCTGCTGGGATAGCCCGGCAGGGATACGGAGAGGATATGGGGCGCTGTTCCGCTGCCCACGGGCACAACACCGGGGATGGTCAGCAGCAGCTGAAGACACAGGGCCTTCATGTCCGCCATATGCCGGAGCTTTGCCTCGTAATTTTCCAGCCGCAGCTCCACGGCCTTGGCAAAGCCTGCGATCTGGGCCGTGGCCTCGGTGCCGGAGCGCAGTCCCTGCTCCTGGCCGCCGCCGGGAAGGAGGGGGCGGAAAGAACGCAGCTTCGGACTGATATACAGGGCGCCGATGCCCTTGGGCCCACCCAGCTTGTGGCCCGACAGGCTCATCAGATCCACGCCCCAGCCGACGGGGCCGCAGGGAACCTTCAAAAATCCCTGCACCGCGTCACAGTGGAGCAGGGCGGCGCTGTTTCGCTCCCGCAGCAGGGCGGCCACCTCCGCCACCGGGAACACACAGCCGGTCTCGTTGTTTACCAGCATCATGCTCACCAGTACCGTGTCCTCCTGCAGGGCGCCTGCCACCTGCTGGGCAGTGACCATGCCGGTTTTGTCCGGCTTCAGGTAGGTTACCTGATAGCCCTCTGTTTCCAGCCATTTGCAGGTCTCCAGCACGGCGCTGTGCTCCACGGCGGTGGTGATGATGTGCTTTCCCCTGTGGCGGCCATGCCACACGGCACTGCGGATGGCCCATACGTCGCTCTCCGTGCCGCAGGAGGTAAAAAACAGCCGCTCTTTCCCACAGCCCAGAGCCTGGGCGATGACCGCCCGCCCGGCTTCGGCCACGGCTTTCCCGTCCTGCCCATAGGGGTACTGGGAGGAGGGGTTGCCGCTGTGATGGCGCAGTGCCTCGGCCATGGCCGCAATGACCTCCTCCGGCACCAGTGTGGTGGCGGCGTTATCCAGATAGTGCACGAAAAAACACCTCGTTTTCCCCGCCGGGTACTTGCCAGCGGTTCGAAGATAGACTATAATACAAGCATACACTATTATAATGGATAAAACGACAAAGTGCAAGGAGAAAACCCATGCGAATCGCGATCTATACCCTCGGCTGCAAGGTCAACCAGTACGAGACCCAGGCCATGGAGCAGGAGCTGACGGCCCGGGGCCATGAGCTGGTGGATTTTGAGCAGCCGGCGGACGCCTATATCATCAACACCTGCTCCGTCACCGCCATCAGTGATAAAAAATCCCGCCAGATGATCCGCCGGGCCAGAAAGCTGAACCCCGAGGCCATCGTGGCGGCCTGCGGCTGCTATGTGCAGACCCACACGGAGGAGGCGGCGGGCCTGGGCATCGATCTTGTGGGCGGCACAGGGCAGCGCATGGAGTTTTTGCAGCAGCTTTTGTCGGCGGCGGAGGAGAAGAGCCAGCGGGTGCTGGTGGACGATGCCCTGCACCGCCACGAGTTTGAAATCCTGCCTGCCGGCGGGCAGCAAAGCCGCACCCGGGCCATGCTGAAGGTGGAGGATGGCTGCCGTAATTTCTGCACCTACTGCATCATCCCCTTTGCCCGGGGCCCTGTGCGCTCGCTGCCGCCGGAGGAGGCGGTGCGGCAGACAAAGCAGCTGGCCGCGGAGGGGTACCGGGAGATGGTGCTCACAGGCATTGAAATATCCTCCTGGGGTCAGGATCTGGCCGGGGAGGGGAGCCTCATTGACCTACTGGAGGCGGTCTCCGCCGCTGCCGGAGTCATGCGCATCCGCTTGGGGAGCCTGGAGCCCAGAACCATCACGGAGGACTTTTGCCGCCGGGCGGCGGCCCTGAATAACCTGTGTCCCCACTTCCATCTGTCCATGCAGTCCGGCTGTGATGAGACCCTGCGGCGGATGAACCGCCGGTATGACACCGCCCGGTACTATGAGTCTGTGGAGCTGCTGCGGGCGCACTTCCCCGGCGTAGCTGTGACCACGGATCTGATCGTAGGATTCCCCGGGGAGACAGAGGAGGAATTTGAAAAAACCCTGCTCTTTATCCGCCGCTGCGGCTTTGCCCAGATCCATGTGTTCCCTTACTCCATTCGCCCCGGAACCAAGGCGGCGGATATGGAGCAGGTGCCTAAGGCAATCAAGGAGGAGCGGGCCGCCCGGGCCGGGGAGACCGCCCGGCAGCTGCATGAGCAGTATTTGCGCGGGTGCGTGGGACAGGTGCTTCCCGTGCTCTTTGAGCAGCCGGGGGAGCCGGGCTTCTATACGGGCCATGCCCCCAATTATATGGAGGTTGCCGCCCCGGGCGAAGATCTCCATAATTGCCTGCGGCCGGTGCGTATCACCGGCGTGGAGGGAGGTATTCTGAAAGGAGAAATCGAGCTGTGAGCCATTTTTTTGCCTATATCAACCGCATGCGCTACATCAACCGCTGGGCCCTCATGCGCAACAGCTTTACCGAGAACATCCAGGAGCACAGTCACCAGGTGGCGGTACTGGCCCACGCCTTGGCCGTCATCCGCAACAGCGTATTCGGCGGCTGCGTGGACGAGGGGGCGGCGGCGGTGGCGGCTCTGTACCACGACGCACCGGAAATTCTCACCGGCGATCTGCCTACCCCCATCAAGTACTATAATCCGCAGATCCGGGACTCGTACAAGCAGGTGGAGCATGTGGCCGAGGAGAGGCTGCTGGACATGCTGCCCCGGGAGCTGCGGCCAGAGTATGAGGAGGTCCTGCACCCCTCGGATGAGCAGGTGACGGAGCTGGTGAAGGCGGCGGACAAGCTCTCCGCCCATATCAAGTGCCTGGAGGAGCTGAAGGCCGGCAACGGCGAGTTCCGGGCGGCGGCGGAGCAGACCCGGGCAGTCCTGGATAAAATGGACCTGCCGGAGCTGCGATATTTTTGCGAAAATTTCCTGGGCAGCTTTGCCCTGACATTGGATGAAATGGAGTGACTAAAAAATGAAAGCGATCGTAACAGTAGTTGGAAAAGACCAGGTGGGCATCATCGCAGGCGTGTGTAACCGCCTGGCAGAGCATAACATCAACGTCCTGGACATTAGTCAGACGGTCATGCAGGGGTATTTTACCATGATGATGGTGGTGGACCTGTCCCAGTGTGACGCCGCCCTTGACGAGCTGAGCCGCAGCATGAAGGACTATAGTGAGAGCCGGGACCTGTCCATCCGCGTCCAGCGGGAGGATATTTTCGATGCTATGCACAAGCTGTAAAGAGGTGGCAATATGTTGAGTCTGAACAATATTTTTGACACCATTAACATGATCGACAAGCAGCACCTGGACATCCGCACCATCACCATGGGCATCTCCCTGCTGGACTGTATCAGCGAGGATCCCAAGCGCTGCTGCGATAAAATTTACGATAAGATCACCAAATACGCCGAGAATCTGGTGAAAACCGGGGAAAATATCGAGAGTGAGTTCGGCATTCCCATCGTGCATAAGCGCATTTCCGTAACGCCCATGGCTCTGGTGGCAGGGGGATGTGACACGGAGGACCTGGTACCCTTTGCAAAAACCATGGACCGGGCGGCCAAAACCTGCGGCGTGAACTTCATCGGCGGCTTTTCTGCATTGGTACAAAAGGGCTTTGCCCGGGGTGATGAGCTGCTGCTGCGGGCCATCCCCCAGGCTCTGGCACAGACGGATTTCGTCTGCTCCAGCGTGAACGTGGGCTCTACCAGGGCGGGCATCAACATGGATGCCGTGGCCCGCATGGGCCGCATCATCAAGGACACCGCCCACCTGACGAGAGAGCAGGATGGCCTGGGCTGCGCCAAGCTGGTGGTGTTCTGCAACGCTGTGGAGGATAACCCCTTCATGGCCGGAGCCTTTCACGGCGTGGGCGAGGCGGACAGCGTCATCAACGTAGGTGTCAGCGGCCCCGGCGTTGTGTATCACGCTCTGCAGAGCGTCAAGGGCGCATCCTTTGACGTGGTGGCGGAGACAGTGAAGAAGACTGCATTCCAGATCACCCGCATGGGCCAGATGGTGGCCTCCGAGGCATCCCAGCGGCTGGGTACGCCCTTCGGCATTGTGGACCTGTCCCTGGCGCCCACGCCGGCGGTGGGGGACAGCGTGGCCCGGATCCTGGAGGAGATGGGTCTGGAGGTCTGTGGTACCCACGGCACCACGGCGGCCCTGGCCCTGCTGAACGACGCGGTGAAAAAGGGCGGTGTCATGGCGTCGTCCCATGTGGGCGGCCTCTCCGGCGCGTTTATCCCCGTGTCCGAGGATGAAGGCATGATCGCCGCGGCTCTGAATGGTACTCTGACGCTGGACAAGCTGGAGGCCATGACCTGCGTGTGCTCTGTGGGACTGGATATGATCGCCGTTCCCGGCGACACCACCGCCGAGACTATTTCCGCCATCATCGCCGACGAGGCGGCGGTGGGCATGGTCAACAGCAAGACCACCGCCGTGCGCATCATCCCCGTAGAGGGCAAGACCGTGGGAGATATGATCGAGATGGGCGGCCTGCTGGGCTCCGCTCCGGTGATGCCGGTGCACGGGGCCTCCTCTGCCGAGTTTATCGCCCGGGGTGGGCGCATCCCCGCGCCCCTGCAAAGCCTGAAGAACTGATAAGCTTCACGCAGATTTAACATTTCCTTGGTGGAAGACAGACATTTTCAGTGATATACTGTAGAGGAAAACAGGGAAGGAGGGTGCCGTATGAGCGCTGCATCCTGTAAAATTGACTTTAACGAGAAAAAGGGCTTCATCTGCGATATGGACGGCGTGATCTACCACGGGAACCGCATTCTGCCGGGGGTGGCGGAGTTCATCCAGTGGCTCCACGACGAGGACAAGGAGTACCTGTTTCTTACCAACAACAGCGGCTATACACCCCGGGAGCTGAACCAGAAGCTGGCTCGGATGGGGCTGGATGTGCCGGAGGAGCATTTTTATACCAGCGCGCTGGCCACAGCGGCGTTTCTCAGGGAGCAGGCCCCGGGGTGCTCGGTCTTTGCCATCGGTGAGGCGGGCCTGCTCAACGCTCTCTATGACGCGGGAATCACCATGAACGATGTGAACCCCGACTATGTGGTGGTGGGCGAGGGACGCGCGTATTCCCTGGAAACCCTCACTAAGGCCACCAATCTGGTCATGGCCGGAGCTAAGCTCATCGGCGCCAATTCCGATGTATCCGGCCCTATTGAAAACGGCATTGCACCCGCCTGCCGGGCGCTGGTGGCGCCCATCGAGATGGCCACCGGCAAGCAGGCCTATTTCTGCGGCAAGCCCAATCCGCTGATGATGCGCACGGGCCTGCGGATGCTGCACTGCCACTCTGCCGAGGCGGTGATGGTGGGCGACCGGATGGATACGGATGTCATCTCCGGCATGGAGAGCGGCATGTCCACGGTGCTGGTACTTTCCGGCGTCTCCACACCGGAGACCCTGCGCACCTATGCCTACCGGCCCAGCATTGTCCTGGACGGGGTGGGGGATATTCCGGTCATGGCCAGAGCTGCCAAAGAATAATTCCCGGGTGGGCCGAAAAAATCGGCCCGCCCTTTTCATACCCACCCGCACCGGACAGGTAGAGCTACCCGCACCTACAACCCCCACCGTAGGGGCGACCCTTGCGGTCGCCCGCAACCTGGGAGGTGACAGGGCGTCGGGGACGCCGCCCCCTACGAAATTCTATCGGTAAACGGTGTGTAGGGGTCGGCCTCCTGGACGACCCGCCCTACCGCATCCCTGAAAAAAACCTGTCATTGCGAGGGCGCGCCGCGCCCGTGGCAATCCATACCCCCCCACCCCTATGCACCCAAATACACAAAAAGACATCCGGCTCTCGCCGGATGTCTTTTTCTATATCGAGTATGTACAGGATCACACCTTCAGCTTGCTCTGCTGGCCTTCCCTCAGCATGGCGACTACCATACCGGTCAGAGCGAACAGGGCCAGGGCGTTGGGCAGGACGATGAGGTTATTGAACATATCCGTCAGCTCCCACACAAAGTCGTTGCCGGTAAGGGTGCCCAGGAAGATGAACACCAGGGCAATGATGGTGTAGATGGTATTGCAGAGCTTCTTATTCTTGCGGCCGAAAAGATAGTTGGCATTGATGCGGCCGAACAGGTTCCAGCCCAGCACCGTGGAGAAGGCGAAGAAGAACATGCATACGGCCACAAAGATGTTGCCAACGGACTCGCCGAATACGGTGCCGAAGGCGCTCTGGGCCAGGTTGGTCTTATTGAGGACGGTGCTGGCAGCAGCGGCACCGCACTCGTGGAGCGGCCCGTCAGCGGTGTACAGAGTAGAGATGATGACCAGAGCATTCAGGGTCAGCACTACGAAGGTGTCAATGAACACACCGGCCATGGCCACCACGCCCTGATCGTGGGGGTGGGCCACATTGGCCTGGGCGTGGGCGTGGGGGGTGGAACCCATACCGGCTTCATTGGAGAACAGGCCGCGCTTGGCGCCCTGGCTGATGGCGGTCTTCAGCGCATAGCCGATGCCGCCGCCGATGATGGCGCTGGGGTTAAAGGCATACTTGAAAATCATGCCGAAGGTCTCGGGGATGTACTTGATGCGCACCACCAGCACGGCCAGAGCGGCCAGCAGGAAGATGGCGGCCATGATGGGCACGATCTTCTCGGTGACGGCGGCCAGGCGCTGCACGCCGCCCAGGAAGATGATGGCGCAGATGATCACCAGCACGATACCCATGACCCAAGAGGGGATACCGAAAGCGGTGTTGAAGGTGGAGCCGATGGAGTTGGACTGCACCATGCTGCCCATGAGGCCCAGGGCCAGGATGATGGCCACGGCGAAGAAACCGGCCAGGAACTTGCCGAAGCCGCCCTTGAAAGCGGTGGTGATGTAGTACACAGGGCCGCCGTGAACGGTGCCGTCCTTGTCAATGATACGGGTCTTCTGGGCCAGGGTGGCTTCCGCGTAGATGGTGGCCATGCCGAAGAAGGCGA
>URSX01000055.1 GCA_900550615.1 uncultured Eubacteriales bacterium | reverse complement strand
GCCCTGGAAGAAGGCGGACAGGCCGATGGCCAGACCGGCGAAAATGCCCGTGAACATAGCCAGCAGGGAGTCACAGCCGCCCTCCACAGCGCTGCGGATGAAGTTCATCAGCAGGAAGCCGTAGATGGTCTGGGTCAGGGGCGCACCGGAAAAGGCGACCATGATGAAGGGGGCGGGCTTGCCGTTGGCATAGCACTTTTTCCATGCACCCACAGAAGCCTGAGCGGCGAAACCGGAACCAAATGCAGAGCCCATGGCGGACAGACCCAGCGCACACGCCATACCAATAAATGCGATATTCATAATTATTCTCCTATCCGTTTATTTTTTTATTTTGTCGCCCTTTTTAAAGGGATCGTACGCGATACCGGCCCATTCCATACCCAGCTGACCGGAAAACTCCAGCAGGTTCAGGCGGACGCCGTGGACCACCACGGAAAGCAGGCCCATCACTATGTTCAGCCCATGGCCGATCAGAAGGATCAGCACTGCGGCTACCACCAGAGGGCCCTTGAAGCCAAAGGCCATGTTGTTGAAGCTCTGGGCGATGGCCAGGGATGCCATACCCACGGCAAAGAGGCGGATATAGCTCATAATGTTGCCGAAGGCGCTGATGGTGTTCAGGAACACGGTGAAGGCGTTGCCGAGGCCCGCCTTGAGACCCTGGGCAAAGCTCTTGTCCGGCGCCATGCCGCCGAAGCACACCACCAGCAGGAAACCGGCGATGACCACACAGGCCACGGGAACAAGATTCACTTCCTGACCGATGACCAGATACAGTACCACAAAGTACAGGGCGCAGATGGCAGCCAGCCAACCCAGTTCCGCCACCCAGCTCAGATCGCGCTCCTTCAGCTTGCGGCGGATATTCATGACACACGCCAGCGAGAGCTGCACCGTGCCGAGAATGAAGCAGAATTTCATAATAGTATTCTGCTGAGTGGTTGTGGAAACATCAAAATACGCCGGGTAGTTGGCGAAGGTGGGGATCACCAGCTTTTTCAGCAGCGGTATATCCATGGCCTGCTCCAAGCCGAACCAGGTTCCCGTCAACGCGCCCCATATGATGGTGGCGGCAGAGAGCACCCACAGAAGCTGTACGGCAGTGGAGGAGCCTTTGCCCTTCAGCGTCATCACCAGCGCCGCCAGCATGAACAGACATCCGTAGCCGGCATCGCCGATAATCATGGCGAAAAACAGGGTGAAAAAGCCAAGGAACCAGAAGGAAATGTCGTATTCCCGGTAGCCGGGAACGGTGCCCAGGATGTCAAACACGGGGATCATCAGCTTAGTGATCTTGTTGTACTTGACCTTAGTGGGGACCTGATCGTCTTCGGCATCGGGATCCTCCATCGCCCAGGCCCAGTGGGATTCGGAGGCAGCGGCCTTGAAGCCGTCTATCTCCGAAACGGGGATATAGCCCCGCAGCCAGACCAGGCCGTCCTGGCTCTGGGAGGTATTGCTGACGGCCGAATACTCCGCGTCATTCTGGGTTTTTAGCAGCTGATCCCGGATGCTGGGCAGATGCGCTGCCGCCTGGTGCAGGAACGTTTCGCAGTCCGCAAGGGCCTGGGCACACTGTGCCTGCTCCTGCTCCAGCTCCTCAAGCCCCTTTTCCGGAAGGATGAACTCCGTGGCAGAATAGGAAGCGGGGAGGGGAGATAGGGTGGCAAAGGTCGGCATCTTGCCCACCGGGGCAAGGCGGATGACCTGCACATCGGCATTGGCAGCCAGCGCCGCCATGGTCTTTTTATCGGTGCGGTAAATGTGGATGTCCCAGCCCTTGCCGGCAAGCTCCCGCACATCCGCAGGGGAGAATGAGCCCCATTCCGCCAGCTTTTCGGCAGCGGCGTGGGCGGCGGACTGCTGATCCTGCAGGGATTTTTTGCGGTCCAGACATTCTTCGAGCTCTGCGAAGAACTTCTCAAAATCGCTGTCGGACATTACCGAGCTCTCCGGCGCATCCTGGGCATACTCTTGCAGGATGGTAACCATTCGGGACAAATCATTGAAGCGCTGGAGGTATTGCTGGTCGGCGGAGGCCTTCTCGGAAAAATGGACTACGCCCAGCTTTTGCAGCCGATCCAGCAGGACTGTTTTTTCCGAAGCAGTCGTCACCACATGGACGACCTTCATTTTTTCAATCATCGGCCCACCTCCTGCAGCTTCTTCTTGGCAATCTTGCCGCGCACCACGGCGGAGGTCTGCTGATCGCCCAGGTAAATGCCGATGACGCGGATGTTCTCCTTGGCCTCGGGGATCTTTACCTTTTCAAACAGATTCACCCGCTGGGCCGTGGAGCGCAGCTCCTGCTCCAGCAGCTCCACCTGGCGGCGGAGGGTCTTGGCCAGAGCATCCAGACGGGCGATCTCCCGCAGACGCACGGCGGCGGTATCTACCCAGAGGGGATAGTCCGCCACATCGTAGTGGATCTCCTCAAAGCTCAGCTCCCGAAACACCGGCACGGTGACGCCGGCGATGTTTTCCTCGCCGCAGACCACGCGGTTGGGACGGATGAGAGCCTCCAGGCGCTTATCCGGCGGAAAGCTGCCGTTTTCCGCAAAGACGGCCACCCAGTCGTCCAGACCGTTCACGGCAGCCTGGCGATCCCGCTCCACCTGCTCCAGTTGGGCGGCGACATGCATCACCACGGACTGGAGCTGCTGCTTTTTCAGCTGCAGCGTGGGCAGATAGCGCTGGAACTGCTTCAGGCGGTCCTTCTGCACCTTCAGCTCGTTTTTTGTGAGTTTAACAGCCATAGGCGCCCCCTCATTCCACTTCGGCGCGCTTGGGCCATCTCTCCTGAATGAGGCTGGTTTTCAGACCCGTTTCATTGGGCTCGAAGCACTGGGCCAGGATCTCCCAGCCCAGATCCAGCGCCTCCTCCAGAGAAATATTTACACTCAGATCCATGAGTTTGGACTCAAACAGCTGGCCGTATTTCAGCAGCTTCTCGTCCCATTCGGACATAGCAAAGCCCATGGATTTTTTCTCCAAACTTTCCTTATAGGCGCTGTACAGCCGGATCATGCCGTCCATCAGGGCCCGGTGGTCGCTGCGGGTCTTGCCGTTGACGTTCTGCTTCAGACGGGACAGGGAGCCGAAGGGCTCGATGTGGCCGTTTTTCAGATAGTACTGGCCCTCGGTGATATAACCGGTGTTATCGGGGACGGGGTGGGTCACATCGTCGCCGGGCATGGTGGTCACGCCCAGGATAGTGATGGAGCCGGCATCCTCAAAGTCGACAGCCTTCTCATAGCGGGCGGCCAGACAGCTGTACAGATCGCCGGGGTAGCCACGATTGGAGGGGACCTGTTCCATGGTGATGGCCATTTCCTTCTGGGCATCGGCGTAGTTGGTCATGTCCGTCAGGAGCACCAGCACCCGCTTACCGGCCAGAGCGAACTGCTCCGCCACAGCCAAAGACAGATCCGGCACCAGCGTGCACTCCACGGTGGGGTCGGAGGCGGTGTGGATGAACATGACCGTGCGGCCCATGGCACCGCTCTTTTCCAGCGTGTCGCGGAAGAACAGGTAGTCGTCGAACTTCAGGCCCATGCCGCCCAGAACGATAACGTCCACCTGCGCCTGCATGGCGATGCGGGAGAGCAGCTGGTTGTACGGCTCACCGGACACAGAGAAGATAGGGAGCTTCTGGCTCTCCACCAGAGTGTTGAACACATCGATCATGGGGATACCCGTGCGGATCATTTTGTTGGGCACGGTACGCCGGGAGGGATTCACGGACGGGCCGCCGATGGGGATCATATTCTCCGTCAGGGCGGGGCCGTTGTCACGGGGCACACCGGCACCGTCGAAGATGCGACCCAGCAGGTGCTCCGAGAAGGACACCATCATGGGGCGGCCCAGAAAACGCACCGGATCCGTTGTGCTGACGCCCTGGGTGCCGCTGAAGACCTGGAGCGTGACCAGATCCTTGTCCAGCTTGATGACGTTGGCATAGCTTTTGCCCACCAGAGCCAGATCGCCCAGACGGA
Source organism: uncultured Eubacteriales bacterium (assembly GCA_900550615.1). Lineage (GTDB taxonomy): Bacteria > Bacillota > Clostridia > Oscillospirales > Oscillospiraceae > Vescimonas. The sequence continues at coordinate 7,381 of URSX01000055.1, read as the reverse complement.
CATCCGAGGCGCGGACGGTGATCACGTTGCCCACGATCGATTCAATTTTCGTGTAAACTTTCTGCATATTGACTCCTCCCTCAACAATCGGCCTTGCTCAGATAAAAGTCCTTCAGCCGCTTTTCCTGGGCCTCGAACTCCGGGGAGCGGAAGACGGTGTTGTGCCAGTCTAGGAACTCCTGCCGGACCTGATTGAAGAAGGCGCGGATCTCTTTTTTGTCGCTCAGCGCGAAGGACTGGGTCAGCACGTCATAGAGAACGTTGAACTCATGGAGCTGACGGTCAGGATCGCAGGCGGCGTCAATGGGGTCGAAGGAGTTCTGCTGTAGATACACCGCATCCAGCAGTTCACCCTTCTGATAGAGGATATAGTCCTCAGCGGAGGTGCCCTCCTCACCGATGACCTTCATCATCTGGTTGATCTCGTTGCTGCGCTTGAGGATGGCCCGGGCCTGCTCCACGCGCTCCATATCCACCACACCCTGATACTTGGACCAGGAGTCGATGGGATGGATGGCGGGATACTTACGGGCATCGGAGCGCTCACGGGACAGGCCGTGGAATGCGCCCACTACCTTTAGCGTGGCCTGGGTCACAGGCTCTTCAAAGTTGCCGCCGGCGGGGGAGACGGTGCCGCCGATGGTGACGGAGGCGATCTCACCGCTCTTGAGGCGAACCTTGCCGGCGCGCTCATAGAAGGAGGCGATGACGGACTCCAGATAGGCAGGGAAGGCTTCCTCGCCGGGGATCTCCTCCAGACGGCCGCTCATCTCGCGCATGGCCTGGGCCCAGCGGCTGGTAGAATCCGCCAGCAACAGCACGTCCAGACCCATCTGGCGGTAATACTCCGCCATGGTGACGGCAGTATACACCGATGCTTCACGGGCGGCCACGGGCATGGAGGAGGTGTTGCAGATGATGATGGTGCGCTCCATAAGGGAGCGACCCGTGCGGGGGTCTACCAGCTCGGGGAACTCCGTAAGGACCTCCACGACCTCACCGGCACGCTCGCCGCAGGCGGCCACAATGACGATGTCCACGTCGGCGTTTTTGGCCTCCATGTGCTGCAGCACGGTCTTGCCGGCACCGAAGGGGCCGGGAACGCAGAAGGTGCCGCCCTTGGCCACCGGCAGGAAGGTATCGATGGAGCGAATCTTGGTCACCAGCGTTTCATCGGGACGCAGACGCTCCTCATAGCAGCGGATGGGCTGCTTTACGGGCCAGGAGAAGACCATGGTCAGCTCCCGCTCCTCGCCGTTTTCGTTCTCCAGCACGGCTACGGTATCCCGGACGTTATAAACACCCTTTTCCCGGACGGATTTTACACGCCACTCATCTGTCAGGTCGAAGGGGACCATGATGAGGTGGGTGAACAGACCCTCGGGTACACTGCCCACAGCATCGCCGGCGGTGACGACATCTCCGGGGGATACCCGGGGAGTGAATTCCCAATCCCTGTTGGGAATGGGATTCAGATACACGCCGCGCTCCAGGAAGAAGCCGCATTTTTCTGCCAATTCGGGCAGGGGATTCTGCAGACCGTCGAACACCTGGGTCAGCAGGCCGGGCCCCAGCTCCACGCTCATGAGCTGGCCGGAAAGCTCTACCTTGTCGCCCACACGGATGCCGTTGGTCATTTCGTAGATCTGCATACTGGCCGTGTCGCCGTTGACACGGATGACCTCGCCCTTGAGACGCTCATCCCCCATCAGGACATAGCCTACTTCATTTTTTCGTACGGAACCGGAGAAGCTGGCGGAAACCAGGTTTCCGTTTACTCCGGTCACATATCCTGTTACTTTGTCCATATTGACTCTCCTGTTTTGTTATAGACTGGAAATCTGCTGTCGGATGCTGTCCATCAGCCCGTCAAAGGCCTGCTTACCCCGGTCATGCTGGAAAAGTCTCTGCCGCTCCAGCAGCTGCAGCTTCATGGCATAGCCATAGAGAGCGTGCTCATCGAAATTATGCAGGCCGATCATGTCGTCCAGACGGCGGAATTCCAGGTTCAGCAGTATCTGCTCACCCTCCAGAGGGTTCTCTGCGTTTACTGCCGCTGTGACGGCCTGCACAATGCCGGCGTCACGGTCGGAAGGAACCGGGTAAGGCCGCCCCAGCTTCACGCTGCGCTGGTAGCACAGCTCCTGGGAAAGCATCCCGTAAAAGCTTGCCCAATCGGACAGCAGTGGGCCCTTGTCCGAGCCCACAGACAGCTCCTCCAGCGTTTTATACACGCCCCCGTTCACTGCCGAGCGGCACTGGGAAAGAAAGGCGGGATAATCCATGGGCGGTTCACCCTGGGCCCGAAGCATGGGCAGGCTGGAGATCAGATAGTAATAGGAAGCCATGAGGCACCCCCTTACAGGTGTGTATCCCGGAAGAAAGGCATGAGCATTTCGGCGATCTCTTCGTCAGAGCAGTCGAAATAGCCGGAGCCGTCCTTGGCAGCCAGCCGGAAACCGGCCCCGACCTTCTTGGAGGGGCGGATCTCCAGTCCGTTTTTCAGCTCCTGAGCCAGCTCTTGCCGGATGCCATCCGTCACCTGTGCGATCTCCACAGTGTAGGCGGACACGTCCTCGCCCTGCAGCGCTGCGCGGATGAGAGCGGCCAGAGCCTGCTGATCCAGAGCCTTGCTCACGTCAGCAGCCAGAAGCTTCTCAAATTCGCGCTGGACTTCCTGGCGGAATGCCAGCACAGCATCACGCTTGGCCTGCTCGGCGCTGAGGCGGGCACTGTCTTTGAACATTTCGGTTTCGGATCTTGCATCCTGAAGCAGCTTGTCCGCTTCGGCCTTGGCCTCGGCGATGATGGCATCTGCCTGCTTTCTGGCCTGCTCCAAAATAGCGGCGGCTTCCTGGTTTGCACTGTCGATGCCGTCCTTTTTGATGGATGAAACGAGGTCCTGAATTTGAAGTTCCATAGTAGTCACCTTCTTGTTTGGATTTTCCGAATAGTTTGTGCATACGTCGGTATTATAAATCTATTGCGCACAGGTTGCAAGGCTTTTTTTGCACTTTTGCTTGCGGCGGAATCCGCAGCAAATGTAGTTTTGGAAATCTGTCAGAGATTCCAAAAACGCACCCATCATTTCGGAAGGACTCTTTCAAAACAACGAGCCGCCGGTTCCCGACAGGGAACCGGCGGCTGATTTAAAAAGGGAGAGTACTACGCGGCAGAAGCGGTTTTCTTTTTTGCGGCGATGAACTGGAACACCACCACGGCACCGACCACCGCCAGACCGATCAGGTCGGAAGCGAGTCCGGGGATCATCATACCCAGACCACCTGCTACAAGCGCGATGCGCAGCACCACGGGGATCTTGCAGAAGAGATGGCCGTTGAGAGCTGCGGCAATGCCGAACAGGCCCAGCAAGGCGGTAACGGAGATGAGCAGTACATCGTACCACGCCACATTGCCAACGAAGAGCATGCTGGGGTTATAGGCAAATATGTACGGCACGATAAAGGCTGCGATAGCCAACTTTGTTGCGTTGATACCTGTCTTCATTGGGTTGGACTTGGCGATGGCCGAGCCGGCATAGGCGGCCAGGGCCACGGGGGGCGTGATGTCCGCCACGATGCCGAAGTAGAACACAAAGAAGTGAGCGGCAACAACAGGGAAGTCCAGCTGCACCAGGATGGGGGCACAGGTGGAGGCCATGATGCAGTAGTTGGCCGTGGTGGGCACACCCATGCCGAGCACGATGCAGCAGATCATCGTAAGAACCAGACCGATGATAGTGGCATTGCCGGCCAGGGACACAATGGCGTTGATGAGGATAGAGGCCAGGCCCGTTACGGTGATGCAACCGGCGATCATACCGGCCATGGCGCAGGCCACAGCCACGGTGATGGCGCCCTTGGCGCCGGATGCCAGAGCATCAACGGCGGAGTTGAGGGAGCTCTTGAGAGTGATCCACAGAGCCTTCCCGAAGCCTTCCTTCGTCTCCCGGATGTTGGCGGCCAGAGAATGGATGAAGCCGATGACGAATGCAGCCAGAATGGAGTAGGCAGCGGAGGTCGCCATGGTCTTCGCGCCGGAGGAAACCAGCCAGACAAGAAGTACCAGCGGCAGGATCAGATAAAAGTTCCTGGCCAGATAGCCCCACTTGGGCAGCTCCGCGCGGGAAATACCCTTCAGACCCAGCTTCTTGGCCTCCAGATGGACGGCGATAAAGATGCCGGAGAAGTACAGAACGGCGGGGAGAATGGCCTTTACAGCCACCTCGGCATAGGGCAGATCCATATACTCCGCCATGAGGAAAGCAGCAGCACCCATGATGGGAGGCATGATTTGGCCACCAGTGGAGGCAGCCGCCTCCACAGCGCCTGCAAACTCGGGCTTATAACCGGTCTTCTTCATCATGGGGATGGTGACGGAACCGGTGGTCACGGTGTTGCCAACAGAGGAGCCGGACACCATGCCGCACAGAGCGGAGGAAATGACGGCCACCTTGGCGGGGCCACCGCTGGACCAGCCGGCTACGCGGTTGGCGAAATCAATGAAGAAACTGGCAATGCCGGTACGCTCCAGAAAAGCGCCGAAGATGATAAACAGCACAATATAGGTGAAGCAGACATTGATGGGCGTGCCGATGACACCGGAGGTGGTGTAGAACAGCTTGTATACTATGTTCTTCAGGGCGTTGTAAAAGCTGGGGTTATAGCTGAGCTGATTATAGAAGGTATAGATCAGCAGAGCGCCCACCACGCACAGAATGGGAATGCCCACGCAGCGGCGGCACAGCTCCACCAGCACCAGAATGCCCACGACGCCGATGACCACATGGATGGTCTCGATGCGGGTGGCCAACTGGATGAGGGGCAGTGCGTTGAACGCGAAGTAGAAGAAGCAGCCTGCGCCCACCAACATCAGCACGATGTCGTACCAGGGCAGAGAATTGACCTTCACATGGCCCTTTTTGGCCGGATAGGTCAGGAAACCCAGAATGATGATGCAGCCTACAAACAGGGTCAGCCGCACCTCGGGCAGGGCAGTGGAAAACAGAGTCATGTACAGGCAGTACAGCGAGAACACCGTCATGATGACCGTAATGATGATCTTAGGCACGCCTTCCCATATGCGGGTGGCGGACTCGCGGTCATACTTGCGCATGACCTCATCCAGATCGGTATCCAGATCACTGCTGCTGTCAGCGGCAGGAGCGGTATCCACCGCAGGGGCTGTCTGGCCTTTTTTCTTAAAGATGCTCAAGGGGCGCGTCCTCCTTTTAGGGTAATCATTGATATAGACAGCGAGGACTACGGCGGAATGGCTCCGCCGTAGTCGACTCACTTGATTTCACCGTTAAGAATCCGAACAGAATTACTTGCCGGCTACAGTGATGTTGTGCTCAGCGAAGTATTCCACAGCACCGGCGTGATAGGGCACGGAGGTGATGGAGGAGGCATATTCCAGATTCAGCTCACCATACTTGGCATGGCTGCTGACCAGACTGGAAGCATTGTCGAAGATGTCGGCGCACAGGGCCTTGATGGCGGCGGCGGGGGCATCGTCACGGGCCAGAATTACAGCGCCCACGGCCACGGTGGTGGTGTCGGAATCCAGACCGTACACGTCAGCCTTGATGGTGCACTTGGAATAATAGGGGGAGGACTTGAGCAGAGCGTCGATGTGCTCGTCATCCAAAGAAACCAGGGAAACAGGCTTGGTGGTAGAGAGGTCCACGATAGCGGTGGTGGGAGCACCCGCCACGATAAAGGCGGCATCGATCTTGCCATCCTTCAGAGCATCGGCGCTGTCACCGAAGGACTGATAGGTGGCGTTAATCTTGGTGAACTTACCATCGGCATCCAAATCACCGATGCCATAGGCGCTCAGAATGTCCACGGCGTTGAAGTACACGCCGGAGCCGGCCTGACCCACGGAGACATTCTTACCGGCCAGGTCGGCCACGGTCTTGATGCTGGGATCCACAGTGACGATCTGCACCTGCTCGGCATAGAGGGCGGCCACGGTGGAGAAGCAATCAATCTTCTTGTCAAAGATGTTGGTGCCGTTATAGGCATAAGCCATAACGTCGGACTGGCAGAAGGCCAGCTCCGCATTGCCGGCTTCCAGCTCTTCCACGTTGGACTTGGAACCGTTGCCTACCAGACCCACGACGTCGATGCCGGCGTTGTTGGTGGCGTGCTGAGCGATGACGCTGCCGAAGGCATAATAGGTGCCGGACTCACCGCCGGTGACGAAGCGCATCTTGGTCTTGGACTCGCCGCCGCTTTTGCTGCCGCAGGCGAACAGGCTCAGGGACATGACCAGAGCCAGAAGAAGTGCAAAAAACTTTTTCATAGTAATTCTCCCTTAAAAAATTTTTATCCTCTTTCCGCGATAGCGGATCGCGGTAGGTTTATTGTATCGCATTTCCCGATAGTTTGCAAGTTCTAATTGCGATTTTTTTATTTTTTTTATTTGGAAGAATTTTTGGTCCGGCGGCCGCAAAGACTTCACACTTGCCGGAAAATACATTTCCTGTGCCAAAAATGTGATTTTATCGGAGAAAACCGACCCGGAAATGATTATTTCGGTATTAAAATATCTTATGACAATTTCCGCAAAACATGCAATGTTTTGAAAGTAATCTTGCAAAAATGAGGCGTATAGCACAAAAACTGACGATTGCGCCTGCATCCGGCGGCTCTGCCGGTGGGAAAAGAAGCGGGACGGAAAATACGGGAGGGGTCTATACAGGGGAAAAATACATTATAATACAATGTGTGCCGTGCAGATTTGCTCTTGACTTCCGCAGGAAGATACAGTAAAATACGCTATATTGCAAAAGACGAGGATGGAGAGCAGTACTCCCACGCAGGATGCCGAGAGAGGAAGCGGTCGGTGTAAGCTTCTGTGAGGGCGGGGAGGAAGTCGCTCCGGAGTTCTGTCGCCCAGCTAAGGCAAGCGGCAGCGGCTGCCGCCGTTATCGGTTTTGAGTGCGGAGGGAGGACCTCCGAACACAGGTGGTACCACGGACTGTATTCGGTTCGCCCTGTTTTGCTTTACGGCAAAACGGAGCGGGCCTTTTTGTTTTGCCGAATACCGGAAAAGGAGAACTCGACATGAAAAAAGAATTGCCCAAGGTCTATGACCCCCGGGACGTGGAGCCCCGGATCTACAAGATGTGGATGGACGGCGGATGCTTCAAGGCAAAGCCTGATCCTGATAAGAAGCCGTTTTCCATCGTTATGCCGCCCCCCAACGTCACCGGCCAGCTGCACATGGGCCACGCCATGGACGCGACTTTGCAGGACATCCTTACCCGCTTTAAGCGGATGCAGGGCTATGAGGCCCTGTGGCTGCCCGGCACAGACCACGCCGGCATCGCCACTCAGATCAAGGTGGAGGAGAACCTGCGCAAGGAGGAGGG
>URSX01000054.1 GCA_900550615.1 uncultured Eubacteriales bacterium | reverse complement strand
TCAGGCCCAGATTATAGGCGTTTTTCATCAGGCTGCGGCCCATGAGAAACTCCAGGGACAGGTAATGCACCTGCCGGAGCTGGCGTCTATCCGTCTCCTCCCGGGTGAGGGCGCTGCGCTCGGCCATGATGTCACGCAGGACCATGGCACAGGCCCGGAGCATATCTCCATCCCCCGCCTGCTGAGCCGTGCAGCCGCAGTTGACGCGGAGCTTCTGCAAAATCGCTTCTTTCAGAGTATCCTTGGTCATTTATTTCTCCTTATGTGTATGGGTCAGGCGCGCGTAGAGCTCCTCATAGGCTCCGGCGCTGACGTTCCAGCTGAAATCATCGGTCATGCCGCGCTTTTGCACCCGGCGGAAGCCGTGGAGATCGCCGCGGTACAGTTCCACCGCCCGGGAGATGACATACTGCATGTCAAAGGCGCTGTAGTCGGCAAAGACGAAGCCGTTGCCGTCCTCCTGCCCCATCTGGCAGGAGCGGACGGTATCCGCCAGACCGCCGGTCTGGCGGACGATGGGCACGGCACCGTAGCGCATGGCGATCATCTGCGACAGGCCGCAGGGCTCAGAGCGGGAGGGCATCAGAAACAGGTCGCTGCCGGCATAGATCCGGTGGGCCAGGGCCTCGTTATAGCCGATGTAGGCGCACAGACGGCCCTTATAGCGGTTCTCCGCGTAGCGGAAGAAGGACTCATACTGCTCCTCCCCGCTGCCCTGGAGCACCAACTGGCAGCCGGTGTGCATGATATTATCCAGGCTCTCGCAGATGAGGTCGATGCCCTTATGGCCCACCAGGCGGCTGACGATGGCGATGATGGGCACGTCGCTCTGCACCTGAAGCCCCAACTCCTGCTGCAAAGTCTTTTTGCAGCTGGCCTTGCCCCGGAGATTCCGGACGGTGTAGTGGGCCGGGAGCGCGGGGTCAGTGGCGGGGTCAAAGACGGTGGTATCGATGCCGTTGAGGATCCCGCTGAACTTCTCCCCACAGGCCTGCACCACGGACTCCATCCCCTGGGCATAGGCCCGCTGGCGGAGCTGGCGGGCATAGGTGGGGCTGACGGTGGTGACGGCATCGGCGCAGAGCATAGCCCCCTTCATCAGGTTCACGCAGCCGTCCATTTGCAGGGCACCCCCCTGGTACCAGCCCCGATCCAGGCCGAAGAGATCGTCCACCGTCTCCGGGCCGAATTTGCCCTGGTACTCTATATTATGGATGGTGAACACCGTGCGTATGCTCCGCAGGGCATCCCACCGGCCGGTGAGATCCTGCCGGTACACCGGCACCAGCGCCGTCTGCCAATCGTTGCAGTGGAGCACCTGCGGCATATCGTCCAGCAGGGGCAGCAGGTCCAGAACCGCCCGGGAAAAGAAGCCGAAGCGCTCCCCGTCGTCCCCCTCGCCATAGAGCCGGCCCCGGGCGAAGTAATGCTCGTTATCCACAAAATACCAGGTGACACCCCGGTACTCCAAGGAAAACAGGCCGCAGTACTCATGCCGCCAGGACAGATCCACATAGATATGGCGGCGGAAGGTCATCTGACTGCGCCACTGGCGGGAAATGGTATCATACAGTGGCAGGATCACCGCCACGCGGTGCCCCCGGGCCGCCAAGGAAACCGGAAGGCTCCCGGATACGTCCGCCAGGCCGCCTGTTTTACAAAAGGGGGCGGCCTCCCCCGTTACATACAGAATATTCACCTTACACCTCCGCGTTTTTGCCCAAGACCATGGGGTATTTCCCGGTACCCTCCAGGTGCACGCCAGGGCCGATGCGGACATTCTTATCCGCGATGACATGGCGCAGCACCGCATCCTTTCTCACCACCGTGTCCCTGAAGAGGATGCAGCCGTCTACCACGGCCCCCTTCTCCACCCGGACGCCCCGGCTGATGATGGAATCACGGACGCTGCCCTGGATGTCGCAGCCATCGTCTACCAGAGAGTTGACGCAGCCGCCCTGGGGATCCATATAGGTGGAGGCGGCGTCATTTTCTTTGGCATAGATGGGCCTGTCGGGGCAGAACAGATCCTGCCGCACAGCCGGGTCCAGTAGGCGCATGCTGCTGGCATAGTACCCGGCCACATCGGTGATGTGGGCTGCAAACCCGCGAAAGGCATACCCCTGGATGTGCAGCTCCTTGGTCAGGCCCTGGAGGACGCAGCCCTGGAAGCTGTACTCATGGCGGCTGACAAACCGATCCACCAGCGACAAAAGCAGCTCTGTCCGCAGCAGGAAGATCTGCAGGCAGCGCAGGCCCTGGTGCTGCTTCTCCACCACCTCACGGACCCGGCCGGTCTCGTCCAGATTCAGGTAAAGGCCGTCCTCCGTGGAGGGGGCGCACACCGCCGTGATGTCCGCGCCGGTATCCATATGCGTCTGAAGCACCGCCTTCAGGTCGATGTTCAGGGCCACATCACTGTCCGACAGAACCACATAGTCCTGCCGGATATGGCGCAGGTAGTCCCGCACCACATCCAGAGCCTCCAGCTTGCCCCGGAAGCGGCCGTTTCCGCGGGCGCTGTTGTAGGCAAACACCGGCAGCAGCGTCAGCCCCCCGAAGCTGCGGGAGAGGTCCCAGCTCTTGCCGCTGCGCAGATGGTCCATCATGCTCTGGCACTTGCCGTGCATGATGACCCCCACGTCCCGGATGCCGGCGTTGACCATGTCGGAGAGGATGAAGTCCACCATCCGATAGGAGCCGCCGAAGGGGACCGAGCCGTGGATGCGGTGCTCCGTCAGCTCCCGCAAGCCGTTGGATTTCTCATAGGAAAAAATGATGCCGTGCATTCCGTTCATGCTTTTCCCTCCTGTCCGTGTGTTTGATCCAGCATGGCCCCGGCGGGGACAACTTCCCCGGCCGCCGCTTCCGCGTGGGGCCCCAGCACCGCTACGCCCCATTGATCCGGGTCCGCGGCGGTCTCCGGTCCGGCCCCCACATGGGCTCCCTCGCCCACCACGCTGTTCTCGCCCAGAATGGCGTATTCCACCCGGGCGCCCTTTTTCACCACAGCGCCGGGCATGACCACGGAGTAGGCAACTACGGCCCCCTCCTCCACCACGGTGTTATAGCTGAGGACGGTGTTCTTCACCTCGCCCCGGATATCGCAGCCCTTGGCCACGGCACTGTTGCCCACGTCCGCCGTGGCCGCGAAAAAGGTTGGGGGGCAGGAGGGGGTGCGGCTGTAGATGGGCCAGCGCTTATCCAGCAGGTTCAGGCCCGAGCCGGGGGAGAGCATATCCATATTGGCATCCCACAGGGAGTCCAGGGTGCCCACGTCCTTCCAGTACCCTTCGAAGCGGTAGGCCACCATCTTCTCCCCCGCCCGGAGCATGGCGGGGATAACGTTCTTGCCGAAATCGTTGGAGGAGGTGGGGTCCGCGTCGTCCTGCAGCAGGTAGGCCCGGAGCTTTTTCCAGGTGAAGATGTAAATACCCATGGAGGCCAGGTTGCTCTTGGGATGGGCGGGCTTTTCCTCAAACTCCGTGATAGTGTCCCCCTCGTCCACGTTCATGATGCCGAAACGGCTGGCCTCCTGCCAGGGCACCTCCATGACGGAGATGGTGCAGTCGGCCCCGGTTTCCTTATGGCGGCGGAGCATCTGGGAATAGTCCATCTTATAGATATGGTCGCCGGAGAGTACGGCCACATAGTCCGGATCATACAGGTCCACAAAGCCGATGTTCTGGCAGATGGCATTGGCCGTGCCCTTATACCAGGTGGCGCCGGTATTGCTCTGGTAGGGGGGCAGGATATGTACGCCGCCGTTCATGCGGTCCAGCTCCCAGGGCTGGCCGCTGCCGATGTAGCTGTTCAGCTCCAGAGGGCGGTACTGGGTCAGCACGCCCACGGTATCGATGCCGGAATTGGTGCAGTTGGACAGGGGAAAGTCGATGATACGAAACTTTCCTCCAAAGGGGACGGCGGGCTTGGCCATGTCCCCGGTGAGCACATAGAGCCGGCTGCCCTGACCCCCGGCCAGCAGCATGGCGATACATTCTTTTTTCACGGTTGATCCGCTCCTTTCTCCCGGTGATACTTTCCCTCGCCCCGCAGGTACACCGCGCCCAGGGACGGAATACGAATGCTGATGGAGGTCCCACGCCCATGGGAGGGCACGGCCTCCACGGGAATGGGCGATTCATTGACTGCGCCGATGCCGCCCCACTGAAGGGCGTCGGTGTTGAAAACTTCCTTATAGCTCGCCTTTTCCGGCACGCCGAAGCGGTAGCCCTCCCGCATCACAGGGGAGAAGTTCACCGCGCAAATCAGCTCCCGCCCCTGGCGGTCACGGCGGAGAAACACCAGAACATTATTGCTCTTATCATCCGGCACCAGCCAGGCAAAGCCGTCCCAGTCCAGATCGTTTTCCCACAGGGGCGAGTTTTCCCTGTAAAACAGGTTCAGCGCCCGGATGCAGTCGTGGGCGGCGGAGACCGCCGGGTCGGACAGTACGCCCCAGTCCAGCTCCCCGGCAAAGTCCCACTCCTTCCACTGGGGCAGCTCACCCCCCATGAACAGCAGCTTGCAGCCCGGGTGGGCCAGCATATAGGCCAGAAATCCCTTCACCCCGGCCAGCTGCATGGCCGTATCCCCGGGCATTTTGCCCCGGAGGGAGCCCTTCATATGCACCACCTCGTCGTGGGAGATGGGCAGCACAAACCGCTCGGAGAAGGCGTACATCATGGAAAAGGTGACGTCCTTATGGTGGTCGCGCCGGTATATGGGGTCCATTTTCAGGTAGTGGCACAGGTCGTTCATCCAGCCCATGTTCCACTTCAGGTCAAAGCCCAGGCCCTCCGGGCCTGTCACATGGGGCCAGGCGGTGGACTCCTCCGCGATCATCAGGGCAGAGGGCTTTTCCCGGTGGACAGTGCGGTTTAAAAGCTGCAGGAAGTCCACCGCTTCCAGATTTTCCCGGCCGCCGGTGCGATTGGGCCGCCACTGGGTGCGGCCATAGTCCAGATACAGCATAGAGGCCACGGCATCCACCCGGAGGCCGTCCATATGGTACTCCCGCAGCCACCAGAGAGCCGAGGAGAGCAGGAAACTCCGGACTTCTCCCTTCCCATAGTCAAAGACCCGGGTACCCCAGCCATCGTGCTCCCACTTCAGGGGATCGCTGTATTCATAGAGGCAGGTGCCGTCAAATTGATACAGGCCCTGCTCGTCCTTACAGAAGTGGGCGGGCACCCAGTCCAGAAACACCGCCAGGCCCGCCCGGTGGAGCCGATCCACCAGGTACTTGAAGTCCCGAGGGGTACCGTAGCGAGAGGTGGGGGCGAAATAGCCGGTACACTGGTAGCCCCAGGAGGCATCCAGCGGATACTCCGTCACCGGCATCAGCTCCACCGCCGTGTAGCCCATGTCGGACACATATTCCGCCAGCTCATCCGCCAGCTTCCGGTAGTCAAAGGGGCTGCCGTCGCCGTAGCGCCGCCAGGAGCCCAGGTGGACTTCGTAAATATTCAGAGGGCGCTGTAAAAGGGGCTTTTCTGCAAGGCTCCGCTGCCAGGCACTGTCCTGCCAGGCATAGTCCAGAGGGGCCAGCTTGCTGTCCGTCTGGGGACGGGTGGAGGTATGGAAGGCGTAAGGGTCGGTCTTCCATACGGTTTTGCCGTCCGCCTGAGTCAGGCAGAATTTATAGCTGTCGTAGACCTTCGCAGTCTCCACCGCACACTCCCACACGCCGTCTGCGCACTGCATGGCCACCGGCTCCCAGCCGGAAAAATCCCCGGCCAGGCGCACATCCCGGGCATGGGGCGCCCACAGGCGGAAGCGGTACCCCTTCTCCGCCGGATGCGCGCCGAACCAGCTCGCCGCTGCGGCCCATGTGCCGCCGAAAAATGCCTCTCTGTCCAACATCGACACCCCTCCTATCCTATGGATCATATCACCCCGGCAGCGAGTTTACTGCCGAAGTTTGTGCGCAATTCCGTACCGAAATATTTTATCCCATTTCCCCCGCCGCGTCAAGAAACGCACAGCAGCGGCCACTGCCCCCTAAGGGGCAGATGCCGCTGCATGATTCACTCTGTTTGCTCCTGGGCCGCTGCTGCGCCCATGCCGAAATCCTCGGCTATGCTGGCACCGTCCCGGCGGAGCATCTGCTCCATGACGCGGATGTCGCTGTCCACATTCATGGCATCGGACTGATAGAGCTGATCCAGCTGCCGCTCAAAGCCCGCCACGATCTTATCCATGGTATCGGCAATACGCTGCTTGGCCTGGGACACGTTCTCGCCGCTGACACCGGACTCCTCAAAGTCGGCATAGCTGTCCAGCAGTTTCTGGGTGGTGGGCAGGTAATAGTTGAGGAAGGTGGATGCCTTGGGCTTCTTCTCCGGCTCCTCCTCCACGATGCGGAAGATTTTGCCCGCCAGGTCCTCCAGCCGGTCGATCTTGGCGCTGATGACTGGGTCGGCGATGCGGTCATTGGCCCGGCGGATGTCCCGCAGCTGGCCGCTGCAGCCCTGCTCGGTTTCCACGGGAGCGGCTTTATCCTCTTTTTGCTCCTGCTCCTTCTCCATATCCTCCGCCGCCGCGAAAGAACGCACCAGAACGCCCCGGCCCAGATCCAGATAGGCCTCCTTGCCCCAAAGGCCCCGCTGAACCATCTGCTCCAGGTCGTTCTCCACCCGGCGGGGCGACACATCCGCCGCCGCAGCCAGCTGGGAAATGGTCACTGTCTGCTTTGTCCCGGCGATGGCCAGATACTTTCCGTACCGGCGCAGACGGCGGCGCATCCAATGGCTGCCCAACAGCAGTCCCAGGCCGCCGGCTGTGAGTCCCATGGGAAAGAACGTATACTCCAGAAACGCAGACCAATTTCCGAATTGCAGAAAGAACAAATTGTCAGCCACAGCATTGAACAGCGCAATGGCACCGATGACAGTCAAAATACTGCCGATGGTACGCAGTATTTTGACGCTGCGGTCGGAAAGCTGCGGGGTACGGGTGATGCCGCCGCGGGTAGTCCTGCGGGTCCCGGGCTGGGCGGAGGCAGTCTGCGCAGAGGCCTGGGGCGCCGTGATGGTCTGCTGAGCGCCGCTGCCCTTTTTGCGCTTGCTGCTGTCAGAGAGCTTGGAGATGAGCACAATGAGACCCACGGGCCAGGCAAAGGCGAACAGGATGGCAATAACGACCCACGACCACACCTCGTTTTTATCCGGTTTGTTCGGCTGCATGGCGTTTCTGCCCTCATCCATGGTTCATATCCTCCTGCGCAACGCGGCTCGTAATTTTTGTCTCCTATATTTTACTCTTTTTCCGTCCCTGCGTCAAGGAACGCCGCGTATTCTTTACAAAAAATACGGGCGGCCGGTCTTCCGGCCGCCCGTGCACATTTGTAAAAAGCCTCGCAGAGTTTGCGCCCGCAGGCGCAAAGAATTGAAATTATTTTTCACCGCCACATGTGCGTGGAGAAAAATACCTCTCAGCCCACGTGTGTGGAATTTTTGTGCACTGCGAAAAAATTATGCGCGCAGCAGGCTGCATGCCTTTTGGCAGAAAATGGAAGATTTTTCGCCAGGGGTTTTTATTTGCCTCTCCGGGTATAGATCCGGGCCAGGCCACCCTCGGCAGTCTCCCGGTAGCGCTGGTTCATATCAAGACCGGTATAATACATGCTCTTGAGCACCATGTCGTAGCTGATGTTCCGGGTGCCGGTAAGGAAGTAGGCAATATTTGCCGAGTTGATGGCCCGCATGGCCGCCACGGCGTTGCGCTCAATGCACGGCACCTGCACCAGGCCGCAGATGGGATCGCAGGTGAGGCCCAGGTGGTGCTCCAGGGACACCTCGGCGGCGTACTCGATCTGATGGATGTTATAGCCGAAGGCCTGGCAGGCGGCGGCAGCGGCCATGGAGCAGGCCACGCCCACCTCCGCCTGGCAGCCGCACTCCGCTCCGGAGACCGAGGCATTGCGCTTGGCCAACTCGCCGAACAGGCCCGCCACGCCCAGGGCGTGGGCAATGTCCAGATCCGACAGTGACCGCTTATCTTTAAAATAGTACAGCACCGCCGGCAGAACGCCGCAGGATCCGCAGGTGGGCGCCGTGACGATGGTGCCGTTGTCGGCGTTCTGCTCGCTGACGGCATAGGCATAGGAGCAGACCTTCTGGCACTCCACCAGCTCCGGGTGCTTGGTCTCCACAATATGGTCGTGCATATACTTGGCCTTGCGCTGGATGTGCAGGCCGCCGGGCAGCTCACCGGTGCGGGACAGGCCCTCTTCCACCGAGGCCTGCATCACACGCCACACGCCTATCAGGTAATCCCAGATGTCCGGGCCCTCGTTCATCTCAATATACTCCACCAGGTCCACATAGCGGTACTGGCAGAACTGCAGGATCTCGGCAAAGGAGTTTTCCATGTAGATCTCCTCGCTCTCCATCTCATGCTCCCGGCCCTCAATGACAATGTCGCCGCCGCCGATGCTCTGCACACGGATGCGGGCCAGCTCCTCCCCGCCGCGCAGGGCGATGAGGTCCATGGTATTGGGGTGCTTTATATCCTTGGGATCCTCCTCGGAGAAGATCACCTCCGTCGACACAGGCGCAACAGTCTCCCGTATGGCCCGGTCCGTGCCGTGGCCCCGACCGGTCTTGGACAGGGAGCCGTAGAGAACCGCACGGAAGCTGTCCGCTTCCGGATGCTCGTCCCGGAACAGCACCGCCGCCCGGGCAGGACCCATGGTGTGGGAGCTGGAAGGGCCGGTGCCGATTTTATAAATATCACGAATGGACTTCATTCGAACTCACCCTTTCCTCAGTAATTCACGGTGATTATAACACAGGATCCCGCCCAGAACAAGACCGCAGATGTGCCGCCGGATATTGCCGGCAAAACAGACCCACGGTCTGAAGCCGATTGCCGCGCAGGCCGCCGGCAGCACCGGTCAGAGATACCAATTGCCTCGTATGGCCGCCATAGGCGGACATTTTTCTCGTGTTTTGTCCATATAACCCTTTGGTCATTTTGACATATTCCTTTTTCTCCCATCCGTTCGCGGGGTTCCGGGCATAAAAAGCCGCCCATACAGGCGGCTTTTTATGCTGTATATATATTAATGTATCAAACCCTGGGAAATCTGAAAAAAATTTCCATCGTCAGCGGTGATTATTTCCAGATTACTACTCTTTCATACAAAAGGCAACATAAATTTTTAACAATATCCTTATAAATTTTTTGTTAATTTTTACACTTGAAACGGAAAATAATTGGGGCTATAATGCGGGCATATTGAGGGAGCTGTTTTCGCCAGAAGTGACTATAGGAGCAATTTTTTCCTGTAAGTAAAACTTTTAGGCGTTTTGTTTTCTTATTAGTGATACTAATATCTGACATTAGCAACGGCAAAATGGAAATCCGACAGGAGGTGGAGCCATGCAGACCTTAACACGGGCGGAAGCGGCGGACAAGCTGCTGGACCGCTACACCGGATACTTTGACATCACCCACGCCGATCAGACGCAGACGCCCTTGGTGGCTACCTGCGACTTCCACGCCCACTCGGAAAAATATGTTCTCAGCAAGAAGGCCAAGCTGTGGGAGGCAGGCAGCCATGAATATGTGTTCCTGTTTTCCGTGCCGCATCTGACGGAGGATATCTACAAGTCCTGCCGGGACTATGCCCTGGAAAACGGCATGGCCAAGGTGGAGCCGGGCCCCACACATATGTACAGCTACATCACTGCCGTGTTCCTGTGCGACAGCTGCGATGAGGCAGCCAAAAGGGCGTTGCGGAAGGCCCGCGTATACAAGAGCTTCAAGATGGCCTTCTGGGGATGGATGGATTTCCATTCGGGTCTGGCAGTGCTGGAGGAGGGAAAGGCATTTTCCAACGCCAGCGGAAGAAGTGCAGCACAGCTTTTGAATAAAACGCTGTTTTGTAAAGAAAAGAGAAAATTGTTAGGAAAGGAGAAAACTTTATGAATGCTGCATTGTTTCTGATCATTGGCATTGTCGTTCTGGTCATAGGTTATATCTTCTATGGCGGATGGCTGGCCAAAAAGTGGGGCATCGATAACAGCCGTGTTACCCCTGCTCATGAACTTGAGGACGGCAAGGACTACTGTCCCGCTAAAGCCCCTGTGCTGATGGGCCATCACTTCTCGTCCATCGCCGGCGCCGGCCCCATCAACGGCCCCATTCAGGCCGCTGTATTTGGCTGGGTACCCGTTATGCTGTGGGTGCTCATCGGCGGTATCTTCTTCGGCGGTGTGCATGACTTCGGCTCCCTGTTCGCCTCTATCCGCCACAAGGGCCAGTCCATCGGCGAGGTCATCGGCGATGCCATCGGCTCCAAGGCCAAGAAGCTGTTTATCATCTTCTCTTATCTGACCCTGATCCTGGTGGTGGCCGCTTTCGCGTCCATTGTTGCCAACACCTTCAAGGCCACCTACACCGAGACCGGCGCCGTGGATCTGGAGGCCTCCGCTGCCAACGCTTCCACCGCCATCATCTCCATCATGTTCATCCTGATGGCCATCATCTTCGGCTTCTTCGTATACCGCCGGAATGCTCCTCTGGGCATTTCCACCGTCATCGGTGTCATCGGTATTGCCGTGTGCATGTATATCGGCCTGAACTGGCATCCCATCTACCTGAGCTACACTGTGTGGATGATCATTGTGGGCATCTATATCGCTGTTGCTTCCGTTACCCCCGTGTGGATCCTGCTGCAGCCCCGTGACTACCTCAGCTCTTTCCTGCTGTACGGTATGATCATCCTGGCCGTTGTGGGTATCCTGGGCTGCCACCCCACCGTGGATATGCCCGCTTTCACCGGCTTCTATGATACCCTGGCTCCCAGCGGCACTTCCCTGGGTTATATGTTCCCGGCTCTGTTCGTGACCATCGCCTGCGGCGCTGTGTCCGGCTTCCACTCTCTGGTGGGTTCCGGTACCACATCCAAGCAGCTGGATCAGGAAAAGGACGCCAAGCCCATCGCCTATGGCGGTATGCTCATTGAGTGCGCTCTGGCTCTGATCTCCGTGTGCGCAGTGGGTTACATCTGGGCCAAGTACTCCAGCGGCGAGACCGTGACTCCCACCGTGGTGTTTGCCACCGGCCTTGCCTCCATGTTCTCCGAGGTGTTCGGCGACGGCTGCTACAACGTGGTGTACTCCATGCTGATCCTGGCCGTGTCCGCATTCTGCCTGACCTCCGTGGATACCGCCACCCGTCTGGCCCGGTACATGTTCCAGGAGCTCTTTACCCCCGAGGGCAAGGATGCCAAGGATCTCACCGGCTGGCGCAAGATCGTCACCAATCCCTATGTTGCTACCGCTATCACCGTGGTGGCCGGCGTGGCTCTGGGCCTGACCGGTTATGCCAAGATCTGGGCTCTGTTCGGCGCTGCCAACCAGCTGCTGGCTGCTCTGGGTC
>URSX01000053.1 GCA_900550615.1 uncultured Eubacteriales bacterium | reverse complement strand
GGGCGCTTGCGTTTGCAAGCGCCCTGCGCCTTTTTGTGTGAAATTTACTTGGCCCGGACGCTCACGACAGCGCTGTAGGAGGAGTTGGCAGAAGTCGTCTTTTTGCTGACTGCCTTGATCTTATAGTAATAAGTTGTTCCGGCCTTGGCAGAGGTGTTGGTGTAGCTGGTCTTAGTCGTGGTATCGTACCGGGTGTACTTTCCGGCCTTGCTGGTGGCCCGGTACACCTCGTACTTGGCCGCGCCGGTGACAGCGTTCCAGGTCAGCTTGGGCGCGCCGCTGCTGGTGGTGGTGATCTTCACCGCAGGCTTTGCGCAGTGGCAGGTGGCCTTCACCGCCGCGCTGAATACAGAGTTGGCGGCGGTCCTTACCTTGCTGACGGCCTTGATCTTATAGTAGTAGCTCTGGCCCACGGCGGCGTCCTTGTCGGTGTAGTTCAGCTTGGTGGTGACGGCTACCTTGGTGTACTTTCCGTCCTTGCTGGCAGCCCGGTATACCTCATACTTGGCCGCTCCGGTCACAGCCTTCCACTTGATGTAGGGCTTGCCCGTAGAGCTGAGATAATCCGGCACAGCCACAGGCTTCGGGCAGCGGCACACGCCCGCCACCACGGCGCTGTAGCCGCTCTTGGAGCCTGCCGCGTTCACCGCTTTCACCTTATAGAAATAGGTGTAGCCTGCGGAGGCGGTCTTGTCGGTGTAGTTTAGCTTTTCGGTGGTGCCCAGGCGCTTATAGGTGCCGTTTTTGCTGCCGCTGCGGTATACCTCGTACTTGACCGCCCCGGTGACGGCCTCCCACTTGATGTAGGGCTTGCCGCTGGAGGCGATGTACTCCGCCTTGGCGGCGGCGGGCAGCAGCGTCCCCTTGTAATTGTAGTGCATTTTGGCCTGGAAGAGTGCATCGTTCATACTGCCCTTGTCCACAAGGATCCACTGCTTTTCCGTGCCCGCGAAATACACATCCGTCAGAGCGTCACAGCCGGTGAACGCGCCGGAACCGACCAGCTTCAGGCTGGAGGGGAGCAGGATGGAGGTCATGGCCGGGCAGCCGATGGAACCCATGCCCAGTTTCTCCACCCCCTTGGGGATCACGATGCCGCCGGCCCGGCCGCTGGGATACTGGATCAGCCTTTTCATATCCTTGGTATACAGCGCCCCGTCCCGGGAGACGAAATTCCTGTTTCCGGAGGCCACTGTGATCTCCTGCAGGCTGGTGCAGGCCCGGGCGAAATACATCCCCATAGCTATTTCGGTCACGCTGGCGGGGATGTGGAGGGACTTGAGGCTGGTGCAGCCGGTGAAGGCATCAACGCCAATACTCTCCAGACCATCGGGGAGAACGACCTTTTCAAGGCCCGTGCAGCCCGTGAATTGATTGTGCCCGACAGTTTTTGTGCCTTTTTCGAAATACACTTCCTTCAGACCTGTGCATTTGGAAAAGACAGACAGGCCGATATCGGTCAGGCTGGCCGGTATGGTCAGGGTCTTGAGACTGCTGCAGCCCATAAATGCTGCCCAACCCAGGGTTTTCAGGTTTTTGGGGAGGGTCATATCAGACAGGGCGGTGCAGTTGTCAAAAGCGGAGGCGCCGATGTCCGTTACGCTGTCCGGGATCTGAACGCTTGTGAGCTTTTTATACTCATTAAAAGCATAGCCTGGAATAGTGGTTATGCCCTTTGCTAGGACCACGGACTTGATCTGATTTTTGTAGGCGATCCAGGGCATCTTGCCGCTATCGTATGCTGCCATAGCGCCCTTGCCGCTGATGGTCAGGGTGCCGGTGCTGCTGAGGGACCAGGTGAGATTTTTGCCGCAGGCACCGGAGGCGGTAGTTGCGGCGTAAGCGGTGGCGGGCAGCAGGCACAGAACCATGACTGCCGCTAAAACCAGGCTGAGAATTCTTTTTTTCATACAGTTTTCCCCGTCTTTCCTTTTTAATATAAATATGGTATCGGAAAAAGGGAGAGTTGTCAATGGAGCCAGGGCGGATTTCTATCCGGCGTTTTGCTGTTTTTTCGGCGCGCTTTTCGTGGAATATGCATAGAAAAAACTGATGCATAGAGGATTCTAAGAGGCATACTATATAAAATAGAGCGGGCTGCCGCGTCCCAGGCAGCGTTTTGCCTGGGCAAAAGCGCGGCGGCGGTGGAAAATACCGGGCCGGGGCCGAAAATCACTACCATCTCTTGACGGGGTGTGGTACAATAGATTCCCAGACAATAACCTGTTCCGCCCGACCCGGTGGGTGCGGGGCAAAAAAGGAGAATGGCAATGAAGTGTCCCTATTGCGGATATCAGGAGAGCAAGGTGGTGGACTCCCGCCCGGCAGACGAGGGCAGCATCCGCCGGCGCAGAGAGTGCCTGCGGTGTGAGCGCCGCTTTACTACCTATGAGACGGTGGAGAGTCTGCCCATGGTGGTCATCAAGAAGGACGGCAGCCGCCAGAGCTTTGACCGCAGCAAGGTACTGCGGGGTATCCAGCGCAGCTGCGAAAAGCGTCCCGTCCCGGTGGCGGATATGGAGCGCATGGCGCTGGAGATCGAGCAGGAGCTGCAAAACTCCCTGGAGCGGGAGATCAGCACGGAGCTGGTGGGCGAGATGGTCATGGACAAGCTGAAAAAGGCTGACGAGGTGGCCTATGTGCGCTTTGCCTCGGTTTACCGCCAGTTCAAGGATATCAACACCTTCATGAGTGAGCTGAATAAGCTGCTGAATGAAGAGTGAGCTATAGAATGTTCCGCAGGGTCAGACGCTGCATTTCGTCCAGAAGGGTGAACTGCGTGCGCAGCTCTGCCATGTCGGCCAGCAGCTCGGCGCCTTCCCGCTGCCGGCAATAGGTAATGCAGCGCTGGAGCAGGGCCTCTGTCTCGTCCAGCTCCTGGTGGGCGATGACCATGTGCAGCCACTCCTGCTGGCCCTGCCAGAGGTCATAGAGGTCTGTGAGGGCCTGCTCTGCCTGGGGCCATTGCTCCCGGGTCGCCAGATCGTCGGCGGTTTGCAGCTGCTGCTTCCACCGGTCCGTGTGCCGGGCCACACTGCTCCCGGCGTACAGGCACAGGAGCATCGTCAGCAGAAGGATGAATATGGGAATTCGGAAAGATCTCATTTGGCAGCGTCCTTTACAATGCAGATGATCTCACCCCGCTGGTCAATGGTCAGCAGAAAGACCTGGGAGGGGGCGTGCACACCGTTTTTGGCAAGCTGCGTCTGCAGCCATTGCCGGTTATGTCCCGATCGGCGCAGATTGTCCACCAGCAGGCGGCCGTCGTTGATGATGACGGTGGGCAGGAATACATCGTCCTCGTAGAACAGACCCAGCTGCCGGGGGGTAGCGGGCTGCGCCACCGTGTGCAGCAGCACCGAGAGCTGGCCGCCGGTCTCCAGAATGGCGTACTTCACGTCCTTGATGTCCGTGACGCCCTGTGTGCGCAGCTCCTCGAACAGCTCGTCCAGGGTCAGGCGGTTGTGGCGCATGGCATCCTGCTGCAGCTTCCCGTCCCAAATGATGACGGCGGGCTTGCCGCAGATGAGCGTGCGAAAGCGCATGCTCCGCAGGCTGAGGCAGCTGAGCAGCATGCTCATGGCCAGCAGCGTCACAATGGGGATGACCCCGTTCACCAGGGGGATGCCGAAATCCTGCATGGGAACGGACGCAAGGTCTGACAAAAGCATGGTCAGCACCAGCTCGATGGGTTCCAGCTCTCCGATCTGCCGTTTGCCGGTGAGCCGAAGCCCCACAATGAGCAGCAGATACAGGATCGCGGTGCGAAAAAAAGCGGTGATCATTACGGCATACCTCCTTGACGGCAGTATTTGCCGCCAGAGGTAAAAATATACAACCATCAGTCACAGAGGGAAAGGAGGCCATGGGGCAGACCCCATCATAAGCGCCAGCGCCCGCCCAGGCGGGACGACGAGGAGGAGAGAGTATCGAAGCTTTCGGCGGAAGCTCTCCCGCACCGTTCGGGTGCGTACGCAGCCGGTAAATATGCGGGCGACCGCAAAACAGAGAGGCTGCGGCCGGACAGGAATGACAAATATCTGTGCGTTTGTCCTTCCGATTGTATAAAACAGTTTAGCGATCAGGAGGAAATTAATATGTGTGGAATCGTAGGTTATGTGGGGAAGGAACAGGCCGCTCCCATTCTGTTGGACGGACTGCAGCGGCTGGAATACCGGGGGTATGACTCCACCGGCATCGCCGTGTGCGGCCCCGAGGGGCTGCTCCTGAAAAAGGCCAAGGGCCGCCTGCAAGTGCTGCGGGAGCTGTCCCATGACGGGGCGGATCTGCCCGGCACCCTGGGCATCGGCCACACCCGCTGGGCCACCCATGGCGAGCCCAACGACATCAATGCCCATCCCCATGTCAGCCGCAGCGGCCGCATCGCCCTGGTGCACAACGGCATCATCGAGAATTTTGCCGAGCTGAAGGGCCAGCTGCTGCACAAGGGCTACCAGTTCCAGTCGGAGACCGACTCGGAGGTGGTGGTGCAGCTGCTGGATTACTACTATGACCAGTGCGGCGACATCGTGGAGGCCGTGCGCCGCATGCTCAGCGCCGTGGACGGGGCCTACGCCTTCGGCATTGTCTGCGCCGACGCGCCGGACCGGCTCATTGCCGCCCGGAAGGACGCACCGCTGCTGCTGGGCTTCGGTGAGGGGGAGAACTTCATCGCCTCCGACGTCACCGCCATCATCCGTCACACCCGGGACATCGCCTATATGGAGGACGGCGAGATGGCCATTCTGACGGCGGAGAGCATCGCTGTTTTTGACGGTTTGGGCCGCCCGGTGGAGAAGAAGCACCACCATGTGGACTGGGACATCGGCGCCGCCGAGAAGGGCGGGTACGCCCACTTTATGCTCAAGGAAATTTTCGAGCAGCCCCGGGCCATCCGGGAGGCCACCGCCGCCCGACTCCAGGGTGGGCGCGTGATCTTACAGGACCTGACCATGACGCCGGAGGAGATTCGCAATATCGGCCGCATCATCATCATCGCCTGCGGCTCGTCCTACCATGTGGGCATGGTGGGCAAGTACAATCTGGAGCGGATGCTCCGGCGCAGCGTGGAGGTGGTACTGGCCTCGGAGTTCCGCTACAGTGACCCCATTGTGCAGCGGGGAGATCTGGTCATTGCCATCAGCCAGTCCGGCGAGACGCTGGATACCATGGCCGCCCTGCGGGAGGCCAAGAAGCGCGGCGCACGGATCTTGTCCATCGTCAACGTGGTGGGCTCGTCCATCGCCCGGGAGTCTGACGACGTGCTCTATACCTGGGCGGGGCCGGAGATCGCCGTGGCCACCACCAAGGCCTACAGCACCCAGATGGCTGTTCTGAACATGCTGGGCCTGTATTTCGGCGATATTCTGGGCACGGTAGATCGCCAGACCTATTCGGACATGGTGCGGGATATGCAGCGCCTGCCCGAGTATATCGAGAAGATCCTGGAAGGGGCCGATGCCATCCACGACATTGCCAAGAAGATCTGCCGCAGCGAGGATGTGTTCTTCATCGGCCGTAATCTGGACTATGCCCTGTCCCTGGAAGGCAGTCTGAAGCTCAAGGAAATCTCCTATATCCACTCCGAGGCCTACGCCTCCGGCGAGCTGAAGCACGGCACCATCTCCCTCATTGAGGACGGCACCCTGGTCATTGCCCTGGGGACCTACGGCCCCCTGTTTGACAAGGCCATGAGCAATGTGGTGGAGGTGCAGGCCCGGGGCGCCAACGTTCTGGCCCTGACTACCCGGAGCCATGCCGAGGAGATGGGCCGCCATGTGCCCATGGTGCTGACCATTCCGGATATCCACGATATGCTGCTGCCCCAGCTGGGCGTGGTGCCCCTGCAGCTGCTGGCGTACTATATCGCCCTGGAGCGCGGCTGCGACATCGATAAGCCCCGCAACCTGGCCAAGAGCGTGACTGTGGAGTAAGGGCAGGAGAGTAAATACATGATGTCATAAAAAAGAGGGAGACGTGTGTCTCCCTCTTTTTAGCGATTCTACGTTTTTAATAAAAATGAACGTTCGAATTTGAGTAGAATGTAGAAAACGAAATTTCCCTTGCGATATATGCTTCAAAGTGATAGAATAAAACTATAAACAAGCAGGCGATAAAAGCCCTAGGGCTTTTACTTCTTTGCTTCGCAAAGAAGTATCCGGTTCTCCCAACTTTCGTCGACTGCGAAAAATCTAAAAAGGAGAAAAAGACTATGAGCAAGAAAACTACCAAACGCTCCCTGCTGGCCAGCGTGTTCGCGCTGGTGCTGTGTGTGGCGATGCTGATCGGTTCCACCTTTGCGTGGTTCACCGATACGGCCTCTACCGGCGTCAACAAGATCGTGTCCGGCAAGCTGGACGTGGGTCTGGAGTATTGGGGTGTTGGCGAGGATGGCAAAAAGACATGGCTCACCGCGGAAGACGCCAAGGATCTGTTTGACAAAAATGCCGTGTGGGAGCCGGGCTACACCCAGATCACCTATCTGAAGGTGAAGAACAACGGCAATCTGGCGCTGAACTATGCCATGCAGATCACGCCGGTGCATGAGACCGTGGGCATCAATGTGAACGGCGACCAGTTCAGGCTGTCCGACTATATCCAGTTCGGCTGGGCGGAGATCACCGCCGCCGAGGATGGTACATTCACCCCCTTTGCCGACCGCGCCGCGGCCCGCACTGCCGTGGGCACAGGTGTACATCTGGGTGAGAGTCTGCACCGTCAGGTGACGCAGAAGCAGGAGGACGGAACGAGTGTGCCGGTACCTCTGAACGCAGGCGCGGAAGAGCTGGTGGCGCTGGTGGCGTGGATGCCGGAGGACGTGGGCAACGAGGCCAACTACGGCACGGCACAGTCCACCATCGAGCTGACGCTGAAGGTGCTGGCCACCCAGGCTGCCGTGGAGAGTGACAGCTTCGACAATACCTATGACGCCGCCGCAGCGACCGAGGAAGGATTGGATAGCAAGCCGGAATATGATTATGAATCGCTCTATGATTATGGAAACCTTGAGGGTTATGGCGTTACGGTGGAAAAAAATGGAGCCGGTAAAGTGGTCAAAGCCACTGTGAGCGGTGTCAACGGCAAGGTGTTAGATGGATTTTTCTATAACAATAGGCCGGGTACGGAAGCGACTCCGATAGATAGATGGCGCGACCTCGAAGAGGTCGTGATCGAAGAGGGCGTGACAGAGATCGGAGTGGACGCCTTCTCGGTATGCACCAGTTTGAAAAAAGTGACACTCCCGGAAAGCTTACAGAAAATCGGAGAGAAAGCTTTTTCGTATTGCACTAGCCTTAACGAAATCAACATACCGAATAGTGTCAATGTAATTGGCCCGAAAGCGTTTTTTTTCTGCAAATCACTTACATCAGTTAATATTCCCGAGGGTGTTACGGAGATCAGCTATGCAGCATTTGGCTACGCCGAGAGCTTGAACACGGTAAACCTCCCAACGTCTGTGACAAAAATAGGGAACTTTGCTTTCCAGAACTGCGGGTTTACCAGCATGAATGTGCCTGCAACGGTAAAGGAACTTGGCGAGGGTGCATTTAGCACCTGCAGATCCCTGACAGATGTGACGGTCGCTTCGGAGACAGTGGGTAAAAAGGCTTTGTACTTTTGTGACGCTTTGACGAACGTTACACTTACCGATGATGTAAAGACGATTGGTGAGGAAGCATTTAGACACTGTACGAGTCTCGAAAGCATTGAGATTCCCAGCAGCGTGACTGAACTCGGGACATGTGCCTTTAAAAACTGCATTGCGCTGAAGCAGGCCGTTATCAAGGGAGGAACCGTTAAAGGCAGCCGCGCGGCAGATGCAACATTCTACAATTGCCCGGCATTGGAGTCCCTGGTAATCAGTGACAATGGCAAGATGGATGCCACATTTAAAGGTATGTCCGTAAAAGCGCTTCAAACACTTAAAGTATACAATGGCGAGATTGGCGCGTCCGCATTTGTGAACCATGGGGCGCTTAAGTCTGTTGTGGTTGGCGAAAATGTGACTTCCATTGGAGATAAAGCGTTTGGTTCCTGTAAAGAATTGAAGGAAGCTACGATCAATACCGAGAGTATGAATGGGTGTATCTTCTACAACAGCAAGGCACTGAATAAAGTTACCTTTGGCAATGGTGTGGAGAAGATTCCTGCAAAGTTGTTTAACAATTGTGCGGCGATGCAGGCAGGCGGAGCGATCTATGTGAAGCCCGGCAATTGGAATATCGGAAATAAGGACAGCGTAGTGGTCGGCGAGGACGGATTGATTCCCGCTGATAGAGTCGAGAAGATTACTAAGGGAAGTGGTATGCCGCTTACTTATGTTACCAACCCCTAACTTGCTACCTACCCTCCCCATGGGAAGCCCGCGTCTTCGGACGCGGGCTTCTCCTTTTGCCGTCATCGGCAGCCGTCTTTTCAAACAGGGTCGGCAAATTGCGCTTGCTGCCCGAAAAACGATTGGTAAACTCAAAGCCGTTGTCTGTTTGGACACATTCCACTTGTATGCCTCTGCGGGCGTACCATGCCCGCAGCTTCCGCAGGAAGTCCGCAGAGGAATAAGTGGATTGCTCCGGATAGGCCTCCAAAAAGCGCAGAAACCCATAAGACCATATCCTTCACATCTTTTTATTCACTTGTCCAATATGTATTGTAGTCCTACCCCCTTCGGCGGCAAAGGCTAAACTTCCCTCTTTTCTTTTTTCATTTTGTGCTGTATAATAATTAATTGAACGGCATTTTTCCCCGGAAGGAGAGAGAACATGACAACAGCTGAATTAGTCCGCCAGCTGCAGCAGGTACGGAGCATGTCCATCGTGGGCATGTGCAAAAACGCCGGCAAAACTACCATGCTCAACTGGCTTCTGAATCACACCGGGCGGCAGCAGATCCTGGGCCTGACCTCCATTGGCCGGGACGGTGAGAGCACCGACGTGGTCACCGGCACCGAAAAACCCAGCATATTTGTCCCGGCAGGGACCCTCATCGCCACTGCCAAGGATATGCTGCGCCTGGGCGACGTGACCCGGGAGATTCTGGTGACCACCGGCATCCCCACCCCCCTGGGAGAGGTTATTATCATGCGCGCCCGCAGCGACGGGTATGTGCAGCTGGCGGGCCCCTCTATCACGGCCCAGCTGAAAGAGGTGTCCAAGACATTTTTTGAGCTGGGGGCCACCCAGTCCATTATCGACGGCGCCCTGGGCCGCAAATCGCTGGGGGCCCGGAACGTGGCCGACGGCATCGTCCTGTGTACCGGCGCGTCCTACCATATGAGTATGGACAAGGTCATTGAGGATACGGCCAACTTCTGCCGCCTGATGGACCTGCCCAAGGCGGAGACCCTGCCCCCGGAGGCTGCCGAGGGCCTTGAAAAGTGTCTGAAGGAGCATGGCGAGGCCTATATTCCCGGCGCACTGACGGACAGCATGGTGCTGCCGCTGCTGCGCAGCGGTCTGCTGCGCAAGAGTCGTCTGGTGGTGGCCGACCCCAGCAAGGTGCTCCTGAAGCCGGATACATTGGATAAGCTTTCCGTGCGCGAGGTGGTGCTGCAGACCAAGGATGCTGCCCGCACACTGTGCGTCACGGTGAATCCGGTGTCGGCCTACGGCTGGAAGTTTGACAAGGATGAATTTATTGATCGGATGCGGCAGAGTGTGAATGTGCCGGTCATCAATGTGAAGGAGGAACTGGCATGATTTCCATTCGGTTTGAGGAAAAGCAGCAGATCGGCCTGCAATATGCCCTGGAGACTCTCCACGGCTGCAGCCCCTTCGGGCAGGAGAAGATTCGTCGTCTGCGTTTTTACACCCCATCGGAGCGGGCGGAGCTGGAAACGGAACTGTATAATGTGCAGCAGGCGGCGGATCATGCCGACCAGCTCAAGGGTGTATATGACAAGATCAGCATCCTCCTGTGCCAGATGAAGGACATCCGCAACTCCATCCGCCGCTGCCGGGACGGCGAAGTGCCGGATCATGTGGAGCTGTTTGAGATCAAGGGCTATCTCCAGCGGCTGGAGAGCCTGCTGCCCCTGTATGCCCAGCTGAGCGAGGTGGCCCCCCTGCGGGAGCTGTCCTTCCACGATCCCCGGCCTGCTCTGGCCATCCTGGACCCGGACAACACCCGGTCCCGGGGCTTCTACATCCCCGACAGTATGACCGAAAAGCTCCGCCAGATCCGCCGCACCAAGAAGGAGCTGGAGGAGCAGCTGCACCACGCCGCCACCGACGCGGAGAAAGACGAGATCCGCCTCCGGCGCACGCAGATCTGCGCCGAGGAGGAGAGCGAGGAGACCAAGATCCGCCGGGATATGGGCGCCCGTCTGGCCCCCCTGGCGGAGGACATGCTGCAGGATGCCGAAAGTGCCGGTCGTCTGGATTTCATCATCCAGAAGGCCCTGTTTGCCGTGCGTTACGGCGGCGTCATGCCGGAGATCACCGACGGGGCCCTGGAGCTGACGGACATGATGAACCCGGAGCTATGTGACCTGCTTTCGGAGCAAGGCCGTAGCTTCGTGCCGGTGTCCATCTCACTGGAAAAGGGCGCCACGGTCATCACCGGCGCCAACATGGGCGGCAAGAGCGTGGCGATGAAGACGGTGGCGCTGAACGTGCTGCTGATGCAGGCGGGTTTTCTGGTATGTGCCAAGGCGGCAAAAATGCCCCTGTTTGAGAGTGTACTGATGCTCTTTGAGGATATGCAGTCCATCCAGTCGGGGCTTTCCGGTTTCGGCTCGGAGATCGTGCAGTTCCAGAAGGCCCTGGCCCAAGTGGAGCAGGGCTACTCCCTGTTCCTGCTGGACGAGTTCGCCCGGGGCACCAACCCCGACGAGGGCGCGGTCATCGTCCAGGCGGTGACAAAATATCTCAACGGAGTCAACGCTATCTCTTTGCTCACCACTCACTATGATAAGGTGGCTGACTGCGGTCGGGCCCATTACCAGATTATCGGCCTGCGGGACATTGACCCCGAGGCCATCCGACGGGAGCTGGCGGTCAGCGGGGAGGACGGCATCCGCGTCATTGCCCGCCACATGAACTACGGCCTGTACCGGGTGGAGGGTAAGTCCGACTGCCCCAGGGACGCGCTGAACATCTGCCGTATGCTCTCGCTGAAGCCGGAGATTTTGCGGCTTATCGAGGAAAATTATTGATTTGACATCTAAAGGGGCCTCCGGCTTTGACTGGAGGCCCTTTTTTTTACTGGCTTTGCAATAGTTTGATTATGCTTTTGTGAAAAACACAAAAATTGACAAAACGCTTGCGGAATTGGCGTTATAGTGCTAAAATGCTGTTGCCAACAGATACTGGATAAGAATCGCCGGCGATTCTGCTTTTTGCACAGCAAAAAGCACAGGGCTTTCGGGGAGGATATCCGGATCTGGATTTAACCAGAAAAGGAGTATGTACTATGAGCAAGAACACCACCAAACGGTCCCTGCTTGCCAGCGTGTTCGCGCTGGTG
>URSX01000052.1 GCA_900550615.1 uncultured Eubacteriales bacterium | reverse complement strand
CCGGAAAAATAGGTAGCGCCAACATAGAGAAGGTACCCAATAGGGTGCCTTTTCTGCTTTTTTGATAACTTTTTATAGTGTGAGTTTGACAGAATCGGGCGGACAAACCGTTTTGGATATACAGCCTGGGCTGAATGTGGACGCATATTCTATAGCGTGGCTTTGTCCTGAATAAAGTGTATGGTTTATAAAAAAATTTTCAATTACGGATATTTTATGTCACCTAATGAAAGCCTATTTTGACAGACTAAATCGACATTTTCATAGACATTTCTGACTCCATTTTTGGCGACAAAGGCTGGCATTTTGCCAGCCTTTTGTGCTGTATTCTTAAGAGCTACTCCCGGCGCTACGGGAGATAAGAGTCAATGGCAGGGAAAAACATGTGTGATGCGCTCTGATGGTCAACTTGGAGATAGTGCTATATTTCAGAAAAGTGGGGGATCTGACCGGGAAATTCTGACCATGGTGGAGGGAAGCTCCGCCAAAAACGAGCGGGATGGAAGCTCCTGGCAGAGTATAAGGACGGGGGGCAGCTGGAAGAGTATGAATCCAGGCTGTCGGCTAACCGGGCGGAGCTGACGGGACTTTCCTATACCGGGGAGAAGAAAAATACGAAGCGCATTTTGCATCTGAAGGATGAGATCATCAAGGACACCAACCGGGTGGAGATTGTGTAGACGCCGCTCCAGCGGCTGGAGAGCAGCCGAGGCCTGCAAGACCTGCTGGGCCGGGAAAAGGATGCTATCCGGACGCAACAGGCGGCGCGGATGCTGGAGCTGGAGAAGAAGCTGGCGGAATACCGGGAGAAATACGGCGTGTTCCCTGGGGGCGAAAAGGCGGCGCGAGAGGTACTGCTGCCCAAGAAGAGCGGCGAAAATGAAAAAATCTCTCAGACGGTGCGTACGATCTTGGAGACCAAGGCCACACCGGAGGAGATGGTGCCGGACATCATGGAGCTGGCGATGGAGGGCAAATATTCCTGCGAGGAGGCCAGCCGGGAGGTGGTAGCTGACGCCTGCGAAATGATGCTGGGGAACAGCACGGTGGTGGAGCAGCTGGCAAAGGAAAACCGCAGCCTGGCGGAAAAAATCCGGGATTGGCTGCGGGAATGGGTGGAAAACCTGAAGATCGCCCTGGAGGGCCTGCAGGCGGACCGGACGGAGAGCCGCGCCATGATGCAGTACACCCAGGAGCTGCAGGAGATTTGGGACAACGCCCTGGTGGATGCCGCCCGGAATAACCGAAGGACGATGGAGAAGACCGCTCCGGCGGAGAGCAGGAAATCCATCAGAGAGACAAGTGACGGGAAAAAATATGTGAAGGCAGACCGCCAGGTGCTGTTTG
Organism: uncultured Eubacteriales bacterium; assembly: GCA_900550615.1. Taxonomy (GTDB): domain Bacteria; phylum Bacillota; class Clostridia; order Oscillospirales; family Oscillospiraceae; genus Vescimonas. The sequence continues at coordinate 10,165 of URSX01000052.1, read as the reverse complement.
GCAGTGACCCTGACAGCTGGAGTGAGCAGCTGGAGGACTACATCAACGGTAAAATCCGCCGTGGACAGGATGTCCAGCTCATTGCGGAAGACGGGGATGTCCTCCTGCTTACAAGAACCTCTGCAGGGAAGCTGAGCGACAACCACACCAGCGACGGGCGAACCATGAGCGATGCTGCGTTCGAGAGAAAGGCCAATGCCGCCGCACATATTGACGAATTGGTGGAGGTATCCTCCAAAGGCAAAAAAACAATAATAGACAAAGACGCCCGCCATGGGGACATGGCGAGCGGCGGTTGGAATTATCGAACGGCTTACTTCATGGATTTTGATGGGAAGTATTACAAAACGACCATATCTGTCGCTGAAGGGGCAGGCGGAAGCATTGTCTACAATGTGGGGAAAATGCAAGAAAGAAGCACTCCCCGAATTGATGGCTCTTCCGGCAAGGCCGGCGCTCTGCGGGGGAATGCTTCCACTAATAGTATACGCCAAAGTAATGACAATAGTCAAGAAAAATCTTCCGACAACAAGAACCCCACGGCGGACCCGGACATTCGCTATCAGCAGCGGGACAACCTCAAAGAGGAGTACCATTTGACGGACGATGAGGAATCTGCTATCATCAGTTATAAATCCGGGGACAGCTATACACTCAACGGAAAGCTGACCGCGAGAGCGGAGCTGACAGAGTATCAGAAGAAGTTGCGGGACAACCTGGACACGGCACTGGAGAAGCTGCCGGTCTACCGAGGGGAGGTGTACCGCCACTATAACTTTGACGACTTTGGCGGCTTCGAAGCGATGGCAGACTTTTTGATGCTGTTTAAAAAGGAAGAAATTGTTGACTTGCACAGCTACTTGTCATGCAGTACGGTGCGCAACGAGGACAGAACCGGAGGGAAGTACACGGTCAACATGGTGATCCAGTCCGAGAATGGGAGAAGATTGGCGGGGTTTGGAAGAAACACGGAAAACGAGATCCTTCTTCCGAGAACTACCCGGCTTGTCCCATATCGCATGGAGCAGACAGGGCCGCAAAGCATCAGAATCTATGTAAGGGAGGAGACAATCAGTGAAACAGGAGAAACCGCCGATCCCACGCTATCAAGTGTGCGCGGGGTGCGAGAAGGCTCACAGGGGAGTAAAGACCTGCGACAAGTATCCGGACGGAATCCCGAAGAAGTACAGCGTGAGATGGGAAGACACGCCGGACGAGACGGGAATCGCGGAGGAGTGCCCGGACTTCGAGAAGGAGAAGGATCCGTATCGCTGGACGCCACCGGAGTGGAAGAAAATCATAGAGGACCTGAGGCGCGAGGCGGAGAAGGAGAAGGCGTAAAAAACCAGCAGCGGGACCCGCGGCTATCGGATCGGGATGTGCTGAGCCTGGCGGCGGACATGGCGCTGAGCGACCGGAAGATGAACTTCACCCAGGCGGATCGGGAGCGGCTGAAGATATTCAAAAAGCGGCTGGACATCCTGGATGAAAAACAGACCCAGCGGCAGGGCTACTTGCAGGCAAAGCGGGACATCCTTTCCAACTCTGCGAGGCTTTTTTGATACGCTGACGCAGAGTACATATGGCGCCCTGCTGTTGATATATGCGGGTATATGCAAGAGGGATCAGACAGAAAAAATTTGATGGTTCCGCTTCAGCCGGAGGAGGAAGAAGACGGACAGGCCCAGGCACAGAAGCTCTGAGATCAGAGGGGCAAACCAGATGGAGCTGCCGCCGGAGACGGCTGCCAGCAGAAGCAGCGCCCCGGCCTGCAGGATCAGGCCCCGGCCGGTGGAAATAGTCACCGCCGGCAGCGGCCGTTCCATAGCTGTGAGGAAGCCGGCGATATAAATATTAAAGCCCACAGGCAGATAGCACAGACTATAGCGGCGGAAGGCATCCGTGGCAAAGGAGAGCATCTCCGGTCTGGCCCCGGGCAGGTAGGCTCCCACCAACGCCGGAGCGGCCAGGAACAGCACCGCAAAGCACACGGCGGCAATACCGCACATGGTACGCAGACCGTAGCGCAGGAGCTTGCCGATGGATTCGCCGTCCCCTCGGCCGTTCTGGAAGCTGATCAGGGGCTGGCTGCCTTGACTGACGCCCATGGTGATGTTAATGACCAAGGTGTTGGCATAGGCAATGATGGTATAGGCCACCAGACCATCGGTGCCGATGCAGTGGAGAATGGTGTGGTTGAACAGGAAGATCATCAGGCCATTGCACAGCTCCGTCAGCCCGTCGGAAATGCCGATGGGCAGCAGACGACCGTAAATGGCCCAATCCATCCGGAAGCGCACCGGATGGAAGGTGGTGTGCTTGCTGAAAAAGTGGGTCATATAGATGACGCAGGTGAGAAGCTGACTGACACCTGTGGCCGCCGCTGCACCCCAGATACCCATACCCCAATGGAAAATAGCCAGGTAGTCCAGCACACAGTTGGTGACGCAGCCGATGCAGACGGTGATCAGCGCCAGGCGGGGACGGCCGTCGGTCTTGACCAGTACCTCCAGATTATACGAGATCATGAAGCACACGGTGAAGGGAGCCAAACCGTGAAGATAGTGGACGGTATACTCCAGTGTGTCCTCATTGGCACCCAGCAGCAGGGCAAAGGGCTCTGTGAACACCAGCACCAAGACGGAAATGATCACGCCCAGCACCGTTAAAGTGACCAGATTCTGGGAAAAGAGCTTACTGGCACTCTGGGCGTTCTTCTGCCCCAGGAGGAAGGCGATGATGGTGGAGGTGCCCACGGCGAAGATCACCGCGATGGAAAACAGAAGGTTGACAAAGGGCACCGACAGGTTTACGGCACTCATGGCATACTCACCTACCCCACGGGCTACAAACAGCCCATCTACAATGGAATACAGGGAGAAGACCATGAGGGAGGCCACCGTGGCCGTGGAGAAATGGATGAACTGCTTCAGTAGACTCTGTTGCTGCATTTTAGATGAGATCCCTTTCCTTTCAGCGGCTTACCGCGTGCTGATTTTCTTGAAAACAGTATAACAGAGGAAAAACGGTTCGTCAAGATTGACTATTGCGAAGTAAAAACATGAGAGATATAATGGGAGAATAAGGAGGAGTGATTATGAAAGTATATGTGATGGATGCTTTTTCAGACCGGGTATTCGGCGGAAACCAGGCGGGCGTGGTGCTGGCGGAGAGAGTGCTGGAGCCGAAGGTGATGCAGCAGGTGGCGGCGGAGCTGAAGCACTCGGAGACCGCCTTTGTGCAGCAGACGGCGGAGGGTGTGCGCTTGCGCTATTTTACCCCGGCGGGGGAGGTGGAGCTGTGCGGCCACGCCACGGTGGCCAGCTTTGCCATGCTGCGCAGGCTGGGGAAAATCGGCGACGGCAGGCACACAGCCCTGACCCGGGCGGGTGCGCTGGAGATCGAGGTCAGCGGCGGCACCGTATGGATGGACATGGCGCCCCCTAAGACGCTGGGCGTGCTGCCGGAGGAGAGCTGGGAGGAGCTGTATGGAGCCTATGGCCTGACGGCGGCGGACAGGCCGGAGAGCTTGCAGCCGGAGATCGTGAGCACGGGCCTTGCGGACATCATGATGCCGGTGAAGGACCACGAGACGCTGATGCGGGCCGCGCAGAACGAGCGGGTAGTGACGGAGCTGTCCAAACGGTTCGACGTTACGGGAGTGCATATGTTCTGCCTGGGTGCGGAGGCGGTATATTGCAGCAATTTCGCGCCGCTGTATGACATCCCGGAGGAGTGCGCCACAGGCACCAGCAACGGCGCGCTGACATACTATCTCTATGAGCGGGGAATGGTGCAGCCGGAGAAGGAGAACCTGTTTTTGCAGGGAGAGCACATGGGGCGGCCGTCCCGCATCCTGAGCCGGCTGGTGGAGAAGGACGGCGCGGTGAAGGTGCGTATCGGCGGGCAGGCGGTCATGAGCCTGGCCGGTGAGATGGAGCTTTGAGAGCGCTTGTAATCCGGGCGGAACCGTGATATAATCAGGGAACACAAGAGAAAATGCAGGAGGATGCGTGAATGAAGGCAGCACTTGTCATTATGGCCGCAGGACTTGGATCCCGCTACGGCGGGAACAAGCAGGTGGACGGCGTTGGCCCCAATGGGGAAATTCTGATGGAATACTCTATTTATGACGCTATCCGCGCGGGCTTTACCAAGATCGTGTTCATCATCAAGCCGGGTATGGAGGAGATGATGCGGCGCATCTGCGGGGACTATGTGGCCCGGCGTACCGCCGCCGACGGCTCCCGGGTGGAGGTCTGCTACGCGGTGCAGGATTTTTCCGGCGTGCCGGATTTTTATCAGGTGCCGCCCCAGAGGGAAAAGCCCTTCGGCACGGGCCACGCGGTGCTGTGTGCCCGGCCCTATGTCAGTGAGCCGTTCTGCGTGATCAATGCCGACGACTACTACGGAGTGGACGCATACCGGAAGATATATGAGAAGCTGCAGAAGCTGCCCCGGCAGGGCGCTGCCGCCATGGTGGGCTATCTGCTGAAAAACACCGTCAGCGAAAGGGGCACCGTGTCCCGGGGCGTTTGCCGGGTGGAAAACGGACGGCTGCTGGGCATTAAGGAGACGCTGAAGATCCGGCTGGAGAAGGACGGCACCATCGCCGATGAGGCGGAGGGTGTTCTGGCGGGCGACACGGTGGTTTCCATGAATTTCTGGGGGTTTGCCCCGTCGTTTTTTGAGGAGCTGGAGAAGTTCTTCTACGACTTTCTGTGCAATGAGGCCGGGGAGAATATCAAGGCCGAATGTATGCTGCCCAGCCTGGTGGGGAAGCTCATAGGCGAGGGGGGGCTGGAGGTGTCCGTGCTGCAGTCCGGGGACCGGTGGTTCGGCATGACCTATCATGAGGACAGACTGGCTGTGGCCCAGGAGCTGAAGCGGCTCCATGAAAGCGGCGTATACCCCGGCTCCCTGCGGGACTGAGCGAAAACGGGTGGAGGATAGTAAAAATGAGAAGAATGCAGAAAAAACCATGGTATAAAACTCCGCTGGGTATAGGGGGGATCGCCGCGCTGGTGATCGCCCTGGGGCTGGTGGTGTTTTTCCTGCTGCGCGGCAGCGGAAATAAGGAGCCGATACAGCCGCAGAAGCCGTCCCAGGAGCAGACAAATCCCGGCCAGCAGAATCAGCCGCCCCAGCAGGAGCAGCCGGAGGAGAAGCCTCAGAAGGAGCAGAAGCCTGATCCGGAGCCGGAGCCTGATCCGGAGCCGGAGCCTGATCCGGAGCCGGAGCCTGAACCCGATCACGAGCCGGAGCAGGTGGACGGCGTATGGAATCTGGCGCTGGTGAATCCGTGGAACGCCATACAGGAGGGATATAAGCCGGAGCTGACAACGCTGGACGGTATTTCCAGCTACAGCGGCGCGGAGATCGACAGCCGCTGCTATCCTCAGCTGAAGAAAATGATGGACGATTGCAGCGACTATGGGGATTGCAGCCCCTATGTATGCTCGGCATACCGCACATGGGATACACAGCAGACCCTATTTGACCGGCAGGTGGCGGCCTACGGCGGCGACAAGGAAAAGGCTGCCCGGGAGGTGGCTGTGCCCGGTACCAGCGAGCATCAGCTGGGCCTGGCGGTGGACATTATTGACACCAGCAACTGGAATCTGGACGAGTCGCAGGAATCGACACCCACCCAGCAGTGGCTTATGGCCAACAGCTGGCGCTATGGATTTATCCTGCGCTATCCCAACGGCACCACAGACATTACGGGGATCATCTATGAGCCGTGGCACTACCGCTATGTGGGCTGTCAGGTGGCGAAGGAGATCCATGAAAAGGGTGTTACGCTGGAGGAATATCTTGGCCGCGCCGCTCATTAAAAACTGCAAAAAATTGTAAACCACCCTTCATGCGGTGAGACCATTGGGGCCTCACCGCATTTTTGCGGGGTGGGGGGGGGAGGACTATGCCCCTTACGCAAGGAGGAGAGTGCGGTGCAGGGGGCGCGGATTGCCACAGCCAGTGTGCGCACTGGCTTCGCAATGACAGTTTTTTGCAAGGGGTGCGGTGCAAGACCAGACAAGCCGATATAGGCATCGGCCCCTTTGGGAGCATGGTAAGGGGTGCGCGCGGGGCGGGGGAGAGAAAGAAAACAAAAGGGCACCGGCTATTGCCGGCGCCCTTGCTTTGCGGCAGGATGGGTCAGTTGCACTCCTTGGCCTGCTTGTTTTGCTCCTGGTTCTGGGTCTTATTCTGGTTCTGATTTTTGTTCTGATTCTGGTTTTTATTCTGGTTCTGGGTATTCTTTGCCATTGTGGCACCTCCTTTTAAACCTGTGTATGATGGTAGTGTGGCGTGAAGCAGTGAAAAATATACAATTCAGCGGCAAAAAAATATTGACAACGCCGCGTCTGGATGCTACAATACCAGAGGAAAACAAAGAAGGCAGGATGCATCCGCCTCACCTCCAGCGTCAGCGAAGAGGTCAACAGCAGGAAACGGCTCCTTATGGGGGAGTCGGATTTGGCTATGCGGGTGCTTTCGGCATCCGTGTTTTTATTTTTGAGTGGAGGTGTTTCGGCCATTAGCAAGCTGCAGCATGAATTGAACGAGGAGATCCGCGACAAGGAGATCCGCCTCATTGGCGAGACCGGCGAACAGATGGGCATTGTTTCCGCAGAGGAGGCGCTGCACATCGCTGACGAACGTGGTTTGGATCTGGTGAAAATTTCTCCGCAGGCTGTGCCCCCTGTGTGCAAGCTGATGAACTACGGCAAGTACAAGTTCGAGCAGAGCAAGCGCGAAAAGGAAGCCAGAAAGAACCAGCATGTGGTGGAGATCAAGGAGATCCGGATGTCCCCGGGCATCGATGTGGGCGATTTTAACACGAAGCTGAAAAACGCCCAGAAGTTCTTGGCTGACGGGAACCGGGTGAAGGTTTCCGTACGCTTCCGCGGCCGCGAAATGGCTCATACGGACATCGGCCGGGATCTGCTGAAAAAGTTTGCAGAGCAGTGCGCCGAGACAGCGACACTGGAAAAAGCAGCCAAGATGGAGGGACGGAATATGTCCATTTTCCTCTCTCCCAAAGCAGGCAAGTAATTCATGGTTCCGCCACGGGGCGGAGAATATACGGAAGGAGTATTTATCATGCCTAAACTGAAGACCCACAGCGGCGCCAAAAAGCGCTTCAATCTGACGAAGTCCGGCAAGGTCAAGAGAGCCCACGCTTTCAAGAGCCATATCCTGACCAAAAAGGACACCAAGCGTGGCCGTCGTCTGCGCAGCGGCACCTATGCCGACTGCACCAACGAGGCGACCATCCGCAAGATGATCCCTTACAAATAATTGACGGAAGCGTTAGAATAGGAGGCAAGAACAAATGGCAAGAGTTAAAGGCGCAATGATGGCGCGTAAAAGAAGAAATAAGACCCTGAAGCTGGCCAAGGGTTACTGGGGCGCTAAGTCCAAGCACTTCAAGATGGCCAACGAGCAGGTCATGAAGTCCCTGACCTACGCTTATGTAGGCCGCCGGCTGAAGAAGCGTGACTTCCGTCAGCTGTGGATCACCCGTATTTCCGCCGCCTGCAAGCAGAACGGCATGAACTACTCCACCTTTATGCATGGCCTGAAGGTGGCCGGTATCCAGATTAACCGCAAGATGCTCTCTGAGATGGCGATCAACGACAGTGTGGCTTTTGCCGCCCTGTGCGATATCGCAAAGAAGGCCTGAGAAAAGTGATGAAAAAGTGCAGCCGAAGGGCTGCACTTTTTTTGATTTCTGGCGGGGGCTTATTCCTTAGGGGTATGGTCACGCCTCTGCACCCCGGCGCCTACAAGTACTACACCGAGATCGGCCTGAACATCCCCGACAACCTCAAGCCCGTCGAGTGAGCTATTGATTCAACCTGCCCACAGGTCGATAGCGCAATACTATCGGCCTGTGGGATCTTAATTAATCCATGTATGTATGGAGGCAGATATGAAGCTATTTAAAAAGAAAGAAAAAGAACTGGAAAAAGAGATAGATCTGAAGGCAATGGAAGAGGATGGCGCATCCAAAAGGACACTGACCGGCGGATGGAAAAAGTTCATCTTCTTCTTTGCTCTGGCAATGGCACTGTTCCATATCTATGCACTGGTGCTGTCCTCCACAACGGCGTGGTACCTGTACTGCGTGCATGTGGGCGTAGGCGCTGTGATGACTTTCGCACTGTATCGGGGCACCAAAAAATCGCCCATAAACCGCCCGTCGGCACCGGACGTGGTGCTGATGGTCCTCATTGCGGCGGCATTTACATACATGTGCGTGGAAATGAATACGCTGGTATACCGTATCGGCGTGAATCCCAAATATAATGGACCTGGTGGTGGCGGTGGTCGTGATCGTATGCGTGCTGGAGGTCACCCGCCGTACTTGCGTAAATATCCTGCCGATCATTGCACTGCTTCCAGCTGGGTACGGACGCTCTGTTCCTGATCTATCCGGGTACGTCTACGGATCTGATCGGCCTGGGCCTGTGCGCCGCTGCAGCTGTGCTGATTATCCTGCGTAATAAGATCGTGCTGAAAATGAAGGCGTAAAATTCAGGAGACGGAAACTGTCTCCGACCTGTGAGGCGTAAGGCTTGGCCCACGGCAACGCGTGTTACGCGCTGCCGTGGGCCCATGTTTTTTGCGGCCTTTTTTTGCATTTACCATTTTGTATCTGTACATTGTAAAAAAATTGCAGTATAATAAAGAAAAAACCTGAACAGGAGGAAACAATATGTACTGTGTCAGAAATGTCAATGAGGATTACACATGGATCGGCGCCGACAGCCGGCGTCTGGCGGTGTTTGAGGGCGTTTTCGGCGTGCCGGAGGGCGTTTCCTATAACAGCTACCTGCTGCTGGATGAAAAAACCGTGCTCTTTGACACGGTGGATGCCCAGGTGATCCGGCAGTTCAGGGAAAACCTGCTGCACACGCTAAGCGGGCGGACGCTGGACTATATCGTGGTACACCATATGGAGCCCGATCACACCGCCGAGCTGGAGGACCTGGTGCTGCGGTTCCCGGAGGTGCAGATCCTGTGTACCGCCATGGCCAAGACCATGATCGGCCAGTTCTTCGGCCACGCCTATGATGACCGCATCCATGTGTGTAAGGAGGGGGATACCCTTTGCACAGGACGGCATACCCTGCAGTTCGTGATGGCACCTATGGTGCACTGGCCGGAAGTGATGATGACCTACGATGAGACGGACAAGCTGCTGCTGTCGGCGGACGCCTTCGGCTGCTTCGGCGCCCTGAACGGACATCTATTTGCTGATGAGGTGAACTTTGACCGGGACTATCTGGACGAGTGCCGCCGGTATTATACCAACATCGTGGGAAAATACGGCTCCCAGGTGCAGGCGGTGCTGCAGAAGGCGGCGGGGCTGGAGATCAGCATGATCCTGCCGCTCCACGGCTTTGTTTGGCGGAGAGATTTGGAATATATTCTCGGCAAGCACGACCTGTGGAGCCGGTACGAGCCGGAGGTGCAGGGCGTGATGATCGCCTACGCCTCCATTTACGGGGATACGGAGTGTGCAGCCAATATCCTGGCCTGCCGCCTGGCGGAGCAGGGGATAAAGGTGCAGATGTTCGACACCTCCGTAACCCCATCGTCCTACATTCTGTCGGCGGCATTCCAATATAGTCACCTGGTGTTCGCCGCACCGACCTATAACGCTGGGGTATTCATCACCATGGACGAGCTGCTGCGGGACATTGCCGCCCATGGGCTGAGGGGCCGGCGGATGGTGCTGCTGGAGAACGGCTCCTGGGCTCCCGTCAGCGGCCGGGAAATGGGGAAGATCCTGCAGGGCTTGAAGGATTGGACGCAGATAGAGGACACCTTCTCCATCCGCTCTGCCCTGAGAGAGGATCAGGCTATGCAGCTGGAGCGGCTGGCAGCAGTGCTGGCCAAGGATGTGAAGGCTGCTCCTACGGCAAAGGATGCAGAAGGGAAGAAAAAGAAGCGGTTCGTGTGCAAGGTCTGCGGCTATGTGTATGAGGGCGATACCCTGCCCGAGGATTACAAGTGCCCCCTCTGCGGAGCCGGTGCAGAATATTTTGAGGAGAAATAATAATAAGGAAAGCGGCAGCTGGAAAGCTGCCGCTCAGCGTGTCGAAAAAAGCTTTTTCGACACGCTGCCTAAGTTTTTGAAACTTTGACAAAG
>URSX01000051.1 GCA_900550615.1 uncultured Eubacteriales bacterium | reverse complement strand
CTCTCCGCAAGGAGAGCGCCTTTTACCGCCTGGAAATTACGCCCGGAAAATTTCGCCCTCGGTGGGAGCGCCGGCTGCCTGAGCCTCGTCGGTGTCGATGTGCATAGTGGTAGCGCCGTCCTTGTTCACACGCACCACAACATCGTCAAAGATCAGCTTGCGGCCCTCGCCGCCGCAGGCGACCTTGATGATCTCGCCGTTCTTGATGCCCATCTTCTCGGCATCGGCCTCCAGCACATGCAGGTGGCGCTTGGCAATGATAACACCCTCCTTCAGCTCCACCTCGCCGGCAGGCCCGATGAGCTTGCATGCGCCGGAGCCCTCCACATGGCCGCTCTCCCGCACGGGGGCGTCAATGCCCAGGGCACGGGCGTCGGAGCCGGAGACCTCCACCTGGTCGGCCTTGCGCACGGGGCCCAGGATGGACACATTGGCCATTTCCTTCTTGGGGCCCACCAGCGTGACGCGCTCATTGCAGGCAAACTGGCCGGGGTAGGACAGATCCTTGCGCTTGGTAAGCTGATAACCGGCACCAAACAGCTTCTCCACAGTTTCCTGCGTCAGGTGAATGTGACGGGCAGATGTCTCAATCATGAATTTCATTTTAATTTTCCTCCTGTTTTGTATGATCTCCCGCTTCCGGAGCGGCCGGAGCGGTCAAATCCTCCTTGTCTGTGGTGGGGCGGATCTGCTCCACCTGATCGATGATGAAATACTGACGGCTCACGGCCTTGATCGTGCCCGTGGCCAGCAGCAGCTGGCCTTTTTTGCACCCGCTCATGAGCTGGGGATCGGCATGGATAGCCAGGCCGTAGCCGGTATCCATATCGCCGTTTTCATCCGGGCCGAAGTAGCGGAAACGCACCGTGACCCTGCGCCCGTTATACTGGGCCTGCTTCCCGTGGGTGTATTCCGCCTTCACCTGTTCAAAGGTCACGGGGTATATCTCCCCGTCAGGCATGTGGAAAAAAAGCGCCCCGTATCGGCGGCTCATCTGCTTGCGCAGATTGCTGTTTCTGGACACGGCCACCATGCACACCACCGCCAGAAAAATCAGGCCCACCTTGGCCTGGCCCGTAAAAATGGACACAATACACAGGATGAACCCCGCCGCCAGCAGCAGCTGATTCACCAGATCCTGTCTTTTCCATACACTCACAATTTTCCTCATAAAAAACTCCTTTTTGGAACTTGCTTTATGATACCACTTTCCCCGGGGATATGCAAGGGCAGAAAAGAATTGCTTGCATTTTTGCAGGATTTTGATATAATTGCAACGTATACTACAGCATGTGTCAATTATTTTTTCTAATAACGAGGTGAGCCAATGGGAGTAAAACTGGAACTGTATCGGGTTTTCAGGGAGGTTGCCGAGGCGGGCAACATCACCGCCGCGGCGCAGAATCTGTTTATCTCGCAGTCCGCCGTGAGCCAGTCCATCAAGCAGCTGGAGTCAGATCTGCAGACCCGGCTGTTTGCCCGCAATTCCCGGGGCGTGTCCCTTACGCCGGACGGGAAAATGCTCTATGAATACGTCCGCAGTGCCATGGGCCTGCTGGAAACGGGGGAGGAAAAGCTGTCCCAGTCCCGGCAGCTGCAGGTGGGCCATCTCACCATCGGCGCCAGCGACACGGTGACCAGCCAGTTCCTCCTGCCGTATCTGGACCGCTTCCATCGGCAGTACCCCGGCGTGCACATTCAGATCATATCCGGCCGCAGCCACAAGGTGCTGGGCCTGCTGCAGTCTGGCAAGGTGGACATCGCCTTTGCCAGTACGCCCCAGGATGCCAGCTCCCTGAGCACCTACCGCTGCTTCGCCACCCACTCCATTTTCGTGGCCGCAGCGGATTACGACTGCGATTTTGACCACACCTACACGCTGGAGGAGATCGTGCAGTTTCCGCTGATCCTGCTGGAGCGCAAGGCCTCCAGCCGCCTGTATCTGGACAAGTACTTCCTGCAGAACGGCTATCACCTGAATCCGGAGATCGAGCTGGGTGCCAGAAGTCTGCTGGTGGATCTGGCTGCCATCGGCTTCGGCGTGGCCGGCGTCACGGAGGAGTTCGTGAAAAACGAGCTGGCCAGCGGCAAGCTGCGCAAGCTGCAAACGGACTTCGACATTCCGTCCCGGAGCGTGGATCTGTGCGTGCTGCGGGACGTGCCCCAGTCCTCCGCCGCCCAGCGGTTCATGCAGTTCGTCCAGTCCAATCTGCAAATGTAAATCACATGGTTTCCGTCAAAAAAGCCCGGCTTGCGCCGGGCTTTTTTATATCCGCTGAGGCTCTGCTGCCTGCATTTTTACACGCTCAGCTGGTCATCCAGCACCAGGCCGGGGTTGTGCTTGGTGAGGAAACCCAGGGACCAGGCCCCGCAGTAGGCGATGAAGTAGCGATCCCTGAAATCCTGCAAGACCCGGGAATCGGTGCACAGGGTCATGTCCTGGTAGTCCCCGTCGTAGCTCTTGATGCGGATCAGGTGGCTGTAGGGCAGGCCCTCCATCCGCAGCTCCACGCCATACTCGCTGCGCATACGGTACTCGAACACGTCGAATTGCAGGGAACCCACCACACCCACCACGATGTCCTCATAGCCGCTGCCGGGAAACTTGAATATCTGAATGGCGCCCTCCTGGGCGATCTGCTGCACGCCCTTGATGAACTGCTTGCGCTTCATGGTGTCCTTGGGGGACACGGAGCGGAACAGCTCCGGCTCAAAAGACGGAATGCCGGAATAGCGGAACTTCTTCCCCGGCACGGTGATGGTGTCGCCGATGGAGAAAATGCCCGGGTCGAACACGCCGATGATGTCCCCGGCGTAGGCCTCGTCCACAATTTCACGCTCCGCGGCCATCATGGCCTGGGGCTGGGACAGGCGCATTTTCTTCCCTGACTGCACATGATAATATTCCGCGTCCCGCTCGAACTTGCCGGAGCAGATGCGCATGAAGGCCAGCCGGTCTCGATGGGCCTTGTTCATGTTGGCCTGAATCTTGAACACAAAAGCAGAAAAATCCGGAGAAAACGCGTCCACCACCCCCTCATCGCTCTCCCGGGACAGGGGCGGCGTGGTCATGCGCAGAAAGGACTCCAAAAACGGCTCCACGCCGAAGTTCGTCAAAGCCGAGCCGAAGAATACGGGAGAAAGCTTGCCGCACTGGACGGCCTCCAGGTCGAACTCCGCCCCGGCGCCCAGCAGCTCCACATCGTCCCGGAGGATGCCCGTGAGCTTCTCGCCGATGAGCTCCGGCAGCGCCGGGTCGTCCAGTTCCGCCTCGGTGACGGCGGCCTTTTTGGCGTGGCCCGCGTCGGTGAAGTGGAGAATGCGCTTCTTCTCCCGGTCGTACACCCCCTGAAACTCACTGCCGCAGCCGATGGGCCAGTTCACGGGATAGGTGGCGATGCCCAGCTCCCGCTCCACCTCCTCGCACAGCTCCAGCGGATCCCGGGTCTCCCGGTCCATCTTGTTGATGAAGGTGAAAATAGGGATGTGCCGCAGGGCGCAGACCTTGAAGAGCTTCCGGGTCTGGGGCTCCACGCCCTTGGCCCCGTCGATGACCATCACGGCGCTGTCGGCGGCCATGAGAGTGCGGTAGGTGTCCTCGGAAAAGTCCTGGTGGCCGGGGGTATCCAGAATGTTGATGCAGAAGCCGTCGTGGCGGAACTGCATCACCGACGAGGTGACGGAGATGCCGCGCTGCTTCTCAATTTCCATCCAGTCGGAGGTGGCAGCCCGGGCGCGCTTGCCCTTGACCTCGCCCGCCTGGGCAATGGCCCCGCCGTAGAGCAGGAATTTCTCCGTCAATGTAGTTTTACCGGCGTCCGGATGGGAGATGATGGCGAATGTCCGCCGCCGGGAGATTTCTTCTTTCAATGAGGCCATTGGTTCCTCCTCCTAAGTTACACACGATCTTCCGCCCGGCAGTCCCGCCGGCGCAGAATCCATGTTATTATACACAAGAAACGCGGAAAAGTCTATAAACGGCGGGAATTTTTTCCCTCCGGCGGAAAAAATATCCCCGCCGCAGCCTACGGCCGGGATATTTTCCTCATTCGATCCAGCTTTTGTAGTCCGCAAAGCCGTAGAGCAAATTGCTTTTGTCGTGGCAGTCGGAGGAGAGGATGCGCTTTATCCCCCGGTGGCGCAGCTCCGCCACGATCCACTGGGCCGGGTACGGCTCCGTGCGGTAGCCCCGGGCCATGGCCCCGGTGTTGATCTCGAAGACCACAGGCGCCGCCGCCAGCGCATCCAGCGCCAGGAGGGCCGCCCGGCGGTACCGGGGATGTGCGGTGGAGAAAAGCGCATCCCCCTCATTGAACTTGGTCAGCAGGTCAAAGTGCCCCACCACCTGGCAGTGGGTCTGCTCATAGACCCGGGAGACGGCCGCAAAATAGTCCTCGGCAAAGGCGTACCAGTCCCCGCCGTAGTGCTGCCGCACCGCCTGCTCCTGGCCGTCCCGGGAGGCATCCACGGGCAGGTACACGCCGTCCTTATACAGGTAGTGAACGCTGCCGATCACATAGTCGTACCCCGCCGTGGAGCTGGGCGAGTAAAAATCCTGCTCCACACCCAGATAGATGCGGATGCGGCCTGCGTACTTCACCCGCAGGCGGTGAATTACGGCCTTATACTCCTCCGTTTCCTCCGGGGACATGCAGTAGGCCCGGTCATAGGGGGCATAGGAATGGCCGCTGAAGCCCAGGGCCGGGCAGCCCAGGCGCAGCGCCTCCTGCACCAGCGCCTCCGGCTCATCCTTGCCGTCGCAGAGGATGGTGTGGGTATGAAAATTGGAAAACTGCTCAGCCATGGTGATAGATCTTCTTATCAATGGCGAAGATTTTCCCGCTGAAGGTACCCACCGGGGTGTTTTCCAGGTTCTCGGTATAGATCTCCATGCGGCTGTCGATGAGATCCAGGTAGCTCAGAAGCTCCGCCTCGATGCACATGGGCCGCACCGCCGCGCCGAACTCCGGCTCACCGTGGTGGGAGAGGATCATGTGCTGCAGCAGAACACTTTTTTCCTCGGGAACGCCCAAGGAAGCCGCCGTCCGGCCCACCGCCTCCGCGCCCAGCACCAGGTGGCCGATGAGTTGTCCCTTCAGCGAGTACTCCGACACCAGCCCCAGAGGTGATGTAACGAACTCCTCACACTTGCAGAAATCATGCAGCAGCGTGCCCGTCAGCAGCAGGCTGCGGTCGGCCGCCGGATAAAGCCCCGCGTAGAAATCCGCGGCCTTCACCATATTGGCCGTATGCATCAGCAGGCCGCCCACAAAGCCGTGGTGCATGCTCTTGGCCGCCGGGATCAGCCGGAACTGCCTGCCGTAAACTTTCAGCATCTCCCGGCAGACGGCCCGGTAATCCTCGTCCTCTATAGATTCCACCATCTCCTGGATCCATGCCCAGGTCTCGTCCAGTGCAATGGGGGCGGTGGCCACCAGGTCGCTGACCCGGAAATCATCATTTTCTCCCGCCAGGCGGATGCGGTACACCGTCACCTGGGGTGCCCCCCGGTACTCGGAGGCAAGGCCGGCGATCCAGGCCACCTTGCCCACATCCCCCTGGCCGATGGGCCCTGTATAGTCCCACACCTGGGCCGTGACGCTGCCGCTGCGGTCTGCCAGATTCAGCGTCAGAAAGGGCTTTCCCGCCGCCGTGGTGCGCTGGGCAATGTTCTGGAGGATGTAGTATCCCTCAAACTTGTCGCCGGTGTTCATATCGTGTATCAGCATGGTCTTCTCTCCTTTATTACATCCACATAGCAAACGGGCGCAGCACAGTGCCCAGGATCCTGACATACCACTTGCGGCTCTTCCAGCTCTGCATGGTCACCCGGCGACTCTTTTCCAGCACGCCGTCCATATCCTCCTGCACCGCCGCCACGGCGCTGCCGGTGAAGAGCACGCCGCACTCAAAGTGCAGCTGGAAGCTGCGGTAGTCCATGTTCACCGAGCCCACAAAGCCTATCTCCCCGTCGGCCACCACAGACTTGGCGTGGAGCAGGCCCGGGGTATACAGGTATATCTTGATCCCGTGCTCCAGCAGCTCTCCGAAATAAGACTGGGCCACCATGTAGGCAAACTTATGATCCGGAATGCCCGGCAGCATCAGCCGCACATCCACGCCGCTGTCGGCGGCGATGCACAGGGTGCGGATCATGGGCTCGTCAATGGCCAGATAGGGCGTGGTGATCCAGATATAGCGGATTGCATTGGCAATAAGCTGCTGGAAGGTATCCTCGGCGGTGCTCACGGGGTTATTATCCGGTCCGTCCGCCAGCGGCTGGCAGAAGTCCTCACTCTCCACGCTGAGGCGGGGACGATACAGATCCCAGCTCTGGCGCAGCTCGCCGCCCATGCGCTGCCACAGGTGCATGAACTGCCTTGTCAGGCCCCAGGCCCCCTCCCCCTCCAGGCGGATGCCGCAGTCCTTCCAGTAGCCGAAGCGGACGATGAGGTTTGCGTATTCATCGGCCAGGTTCGCGCCGCCGGTGTAGGCGATGTCGCCGTCAATGATGGCGATCTTGCGGTGGTCGCGGTAGTTGAAGTACAGCCGGTTCACATACCGGTGGACGGGGCCGAACATCTTCACCCAAACGCCCTTTTTGCGCAGAGCACTGATCTCCTCCGGGGGCATGGTCATCATGCTGCCGAAATCGTCGAGAATGAGGCAGACCTCCACCCCGGCGGCGGCCCGCTGGGTGAGGATGTCGCAGACCTGATCCCAGATCTGTCCCTTGGAGGCAATGTAATACTCCAGGAAGATAAACCGCTCCGCCTTTTTCATCTGCTCCAGCAGATCCTCCAGATATGCCTCCCCCGTGGGGAAATAGGTCATATCTGTGTTTTTGAATAGCGGCAGATTCTGCCGGCGCAGATACTCCGTCAGCTTTCCCCAGTGGGGCAGGCTCCGCAGAATGTCATTCTGGGCAGCGTCGCTGCTGCGGCGCATGGCATCGGTCTCCCGGGGCATGTCCATCGGCTTCAGAGCCAGCTTCTTTTTCACCTGGTTGCCGTTCCATAGGAAATACAGGATCAGGCCCACCACCGGCACCAGGATGATCAGAATGATCCACCCCGGCTTATAGGTGCTGCTGCCCGGGCGCACATACAGCCGGATCACGCACAGCACCGCCACCACCTGCAAAAATGTATAGGCAATATACATTTTTTGCCGAAGCACCTGGGCCAGGACAATCACCAGGGCGATCTGCAGCAGCAGCAAAACCGCCACCAGCGCCAGGCGCAGAGCCGCCGATATTTTTCGTTCTGTTTTCCGCTGAATTTGTTTCATAAGGTGAAATCCTTTCTTCTAAAAGGCGGCAGGACTGCACATATCAGGCAGTCCTGCCAAAGAGTTACTCAACGCTTGGAGCGCAGCAGATCCTGCTGGATCTGCCACAGCTTCTGGGAGAGGTCCACATAGTATTTGTGAGGATAGTCAAAGCGCTTTACCTCATCCCAGAGGGTGTCCACCTGCTGGCGGCAGTAGTCCCGGATCTGCTCCAGGGTGGGCCGCTGATACACGCACTTGCCCCCCAGGAAAATGGGCACCTGCAGCTCCCGGACGGTGAAATTATACACCGTCTTGGTCTTCCAGGTGGCGTTGGGGTCAAACAGCTCCAGATCCTGCCCGTCATCCACATGTTCATCGTGTACGGTCATGTAGTCGGCAATGGCCTTGCCGGTATCCCGGCCATAGAAGCGGTACACCTTCTTGAAGTGGGGCACCGTGATCTTCTCCACGTTCTCGCTGACCTTGATCTTGGGGATGATATGTCCCTCTGCGTCCTCCACAGCGGCCAGCTTGTACACGCCGCCGAACACCGGCTCGCTCTTGGCTGTGATCATCCGCTCGCCCACGCCGAACATATCGATCTCGGCGCCCTGGAGCAGCAGATCCTGGATCAGGTACTCGTCCAGAGAGTTGGAGACAGAGATCTTGCAGTCGGTCCAGCCGGCGGCATCCAGCATTTTCCGGGCCCTGCGGCTCAGATACGCCATATCGCCGGAATCCAGACGAATGCCGCACTTGGTGATACCCAGGGGCTTGAGCACCTCGTTGAAGGCGCGGATGGCGTTGGGCACGCCGGATTTCAGCGTGTCATAGGTATCCACCAGCAGCGTGGCATTGGTGGGGTATATCTCGCAGTAGGTCTTGAACGCGTCATATTCCGTGTCAAACATCTGCACCCAGGCGTGGGCCATGGTGCCGCCTGCGGGCACGCCATACAGTTCATCGGACAGGGCGCAGGCCGTGCCGTGGCAGCCGCCGATATAGGCCGCCCTGGCGCCCACGATGGCCGCATCCGCCCCCTGTGCCCGGCGGGAGCCGAACTCCAGCACCGTGCGGCCCCGGGCCGCCCGGGCAATGCGGTTGGCCTTGGTGGCAATGAGGCTCTGGTGGTTGATGGTAAGCAGGGTGAAGGTCTCAATGAGCTGCGCCTCAATAGCCGGAGCCCGGACAGTCACCAGCGGCTCCCGGGGAAACACAGGCGTTCCCTCGGGGATGGCATAAATGTCGCCGGTGAAGCGGAAGTTCTCCAGATAGGTCAGGAACTCCTCGTCAAAGAGCTTACGGCCCCGGAGATACTCGATATCCTCCTTGGTAAAGTGGAGATTCTCAATATAGTCGATAAGCTGCTCCAGACCCGCGGCGATAGCAAAGCCGCCGCCATCCGGCACGCGCCGGAAGAACACGTCAAAATAGGTAATGCGGTCCTTATAGCCGTTTTTGAAATACCCATTGCCCATGGTCAGCTCGTAAAAATCGCAGAGCATGGTCATGTTCAGCTTTTCCTCAGTTTTCATTTCATACCTCAAAATCGTTATGTAGTGGGGGTATCATCGATTAACAAGGGGCTTAACGCCGTATGGGTGTATTTCTGCCCGGCAAAACCGTGTCTGTCCTTGTCAATCGATGGTAAACTGTACATATTATAACACCGATTCCCCGTGATATCAACAGGAAAAGCGGCCGGAGGCACATGACAGGGGGCACAGCGTTTCCATGTGCCCATCCAGCAAAAGAGCGCATGGCATCGGCCATGCGCTCTTTTCATCTGTGGTTCTCAATACTTCACCTTGGCCAGGCAAATGCGGATCCACTCGTGGTCATAGAAGGTCAGGGTGTCCTCCGGCAGGCCGCCGAAGGTCTCGGCCTTATTGAGGATATCCTCGCCGGGATAGGCCACCGGGTCTGTGGCCATTTCCTCGTCCATCTCCTCCATGGCTGTGGCGGAGGGGCAGGAATAGCCCGTTTCGTCGCAGTTGCGCAGAACGATGTCGTCCCGGCACATGAAGTTGATGAAGGCCAAAGCGTCCTCATAATTCTTGGAGCAGGTAGGGATGCACATGGCGTCCACAAACAGATTGCTGCCCTCCTCCGGCTGCACAAAGGCCAGGTCCGGATTCTCCTCCACCATGGTCAGATAGTCGCCGGCGTAGTAGGTGCCCATGGCGGCCTCGTTGTTGATCATCTTGTCGAAGATCTGATCCATGACATAGGCCTGGACGATACCGTCCTCCTTCTGCTTGATGAGCAGGTCTGTGGCCTCGGCGATCTCGTCTTTATCGGTGGTGTTGAAGGAATAACCCAGGGCCTTCAGGGCCAGGCCGATGCAGTCCCGGGGATTGTCGAAGATCAGTACCTGTCCCTTGAGGTCGGTGGTGAACAGATCCATCCAGCTGGTGGGAGCCTTATCCACCATGGTGGTGTTGTAGATGATGCCCGTGGTGCCCCACATATAGGGCAGGCTGTACTTCTGCTCCGTGTCGTAGGCAGGATGCAGATAGCGCTCATCGATGTTCTTCGCGTTGGGGATCTTGCTGTAGTCCAGCTCCATCAGCAGACCCTCCTCCCCCATCCGGGCTACCATGTAGTCCGAGGGGATGATGACATCGTAACTGTTGCCGCCGCCCTTGATGGCGGAATAGAGCATCTCATTGGAGGCAAAGGTGTTGTAATTGACATGGATGCCCGTCTCCGCCTCAAAATCGTCGAAAATGGACTCGTCGATATACTCGCCCCAGTTATACACATTGATGCTGCGCTCCGTCTGTCCCTTTTTGCAGCCCGCCAGAGGCAGGGCCAGCAGCAGGGCCAGGAGCAGAATGGTGAATTTCTTCATCACTGGACCCCTCCCTTCACGCCGTCCTTTTGGAGGGCCTTGCTCCGCTTTTCCGCCTGCTTGGTCTGGTGCATCTCCCGGAAGTTCACAATGAGCAGCAGGGCCAGAACCGTGATGAACAGAATGCTGGACAGGGCATTGACCTCGGGGCTGATGCGCTTGCGGGTCATGGCGTAGATCTGCATGGCCAGGGTAGCCACCTCAGACCCGGCGGTAAAGTAGGAGATCACGAAGTCGTCAATGGAGAGGGTAAAGGCAATGAGCAGGCCGTTGAGGATGCCGGGCCGCAGCTCGGGCATGAGCACCTTCCAGAAGGCCTGCCAGGGGGTGGCGCCCAGGTCCATGGCCGCCTCCCCCAGGTTGGGGTTCAGCTGGCGCAGCTTGGGCAGCACCGCCAGAACTACATACGGGATATTAAAGGTAATGTGGGCCACCAGCAGCGTGCCAAAGCCCAGGGAAAAGCCCAGCAGGTTCCCCGTGAACACGAACAGCAGCATCAGGCTCACGCCGGTGATGATGTCGGCATTGGTCATGGGGATGTTGTTGATGGTCAGCAGCAGGTGCCGGGGCCGCCGCTTCATAGCGTGGAAGCCGATGGCCGCCGCCGTGCCCAGGACCGTGGCGATGAGCGCCGCCAGCACGGACACTGTCAGCGTAGTGCTGAAGGCGGAGAGTATCTCCTCATCCTGGAACAGCTCCTGATACCAGTGCAGGGAGAAGCCGGACCAAACCGTGCGGCTCTTGGAGTCGTTGAAGGAGAAGATGATCAGCACCGCAATGGGCAGGTATAAAAACAGGAACACCAGGACATTGAGCACCTTGGCGATAATGGGATTTCTATTCTGCATCACATCATCACCGCCCCTTCTTCACCGTCACCGAAGCGGTTCATGATCAGCATGGCGATAATCACCAGCAGCAGCATCATAAGAGAAATGGCGCTGCCCAGGTGGGGATTATACGCCGAGCCCAAAAATTGCATTTCGATGAGGTCGCCCAGCAGAAAGCTCATGCCGCCGCCCAGGAGCTTTGAAATGGCAAAGGTAGAGATGGACGGGATGAACACCATCATGATCCCGCTGATAACCCCGGGGACGGACAGCGGGAAGATGACCCGCCTGAACACCTGCAGCTTCCCGGCGCCCAGGTCCTGGGCCGCCTCGATATACCGCCGATCCAACTTCTCGATGACGGAGAAGATGGGCAGGATCATAAAGGGCAGGAAGTTATACACCATGCCCAGAATCACCGCCGCGTCGGTATTGATGATATGCAGAGGCCCCAGGCCCACCAGGCCCAGGAGCTGGTTAAGAAAGCCGTTGTTTTCCAGGATAGACATCCAGGCGTAGGTGCGCAGCAGGAAGTTCATCCACATGGGCAGCATGATGAAAAGCATGGCCACCTTCCGCGTGGCCGGGCCCGTCTGGGCCAGGAAATAGGAAAACGGATAGGCGATCAGCAGGCAGATGACCGTGGCCACCGCCGCCAGATACAGGGAGTTGCCGCACACCTGGAGGAAGACATCCAGGTTGGTGAAGTTCTCCAGGGTGAATTTGCCGTCGAAATTGGTGAAGGCGTACACCACAATGAGCAGCAGCGGCACCACCACAAACACGGCCATCCAGACCACATAGGGAATGGCGGGGGTCTTAGTCTTCATCGTCAGCGTCCTCCTCATCCTCCTCGGCAAAGTCGGGATCATTGATCTCGTCATACTCCGCCGAATAAGAACTGTAGTCGCCGAACAGGCCCGAATACTCGCTCTTCTTCATAATGTGGATGTCATCCGGATTGAGGATGATGCCGATGGTCTCGCCCACCTCATGGTAGTCGGTGGTCTGAATGAGCCACTTGTAACCCTTGAAGTCCACGATGGTGTCGTAGTGGACGCCCTTGAAGGTGACGGAGGTCACCGTGCCCACCAGGCGGCCCTTGTCGGCGGGGACGATCTCAATATCCTCCGGCCGGATGACCACATCCACCGGCTCCATGGGGGCAAAGCCCTTGTCCAGGCACTTGAACTTGCGGTTGAAGAACTCCACCACATAGTCCTCGTGCATGACGCCGTCGAGGATGTT
Source organism: uncultured Eubacteriales bacterium (assembly GCA_900550615.1). Lineage (GTDB taxonomy): Bacteria > Bacillota > Clostridia > Oscillospirales > Oscillospiraceae > Vescimonas. Next base: position 116 of record URSX01000051.1, on the reverse strand, counting down.
GCTCTCGCCGATGAAATCCGCCACAAAGGCGTTTTTCGGCTCGTTGTAAATATCCTCCGGGGTGCCGATCTGCTGGATGCGGCCCTTGTCCATCACCACCACGGTGTCGGACATGG